>JAHBWY010000004.1:0-300000 GCA_019636735.1 Phycisphaeraceae bacterium | reverse complement strand
TGACGACATAGGTCGGAAAGAAGCTCACCTTGAAACGCGACACGCTCGACTCGGCGCCACTCAGATCGAGCGCGACCGGATAGTTGATCCGCCTCTGTGAGACCACCTGCGCCGCCTGATCCCATCCCTGCGCGGCGTCGTGCACACCGATGAAGATGAGTCCCTCATCGCGATAGCGATTGACGAGCGCGATGTTCTCGGGGATCGAGCGGATGCATGGACCGCACCATGTCGCCCAGAAGTCGACCACGACCACCTTGCCACGCATCTCCCGCAGCGTGACCTCGTCACCGATCCACTTGGCCGTCAGGAGACCCGGCGACTCCTTGCCTTCAATCGCACGAAGCGCCGCCGATCTCTCCGCTCCCCCGAAGAACCACTCATCTGGAAATGACGAGGTCGACTCCTGAACCCTGCCGTGGGAACTGGTGACCAGTGTTCCGATCAGGGCAACTCCGGCAAGCCAACAGGTCGAACTTCGACGCATGTCAACGCTCCCTTGGCCCCAAGGGCCCACGAATCTCCCGGAGAGCCGCCGCGGACGCACTCGGACGGGGCCCCGGAAGTGCCCCGTCAATCACTCGGGTGAATCGCACCGTCTCAGAATATCCGGCCTGAACGCACCTGAATCGACCCCATCCTTTACGGAGGGATCTCTCCGCGGATCTTGAGGAACGCGAAAGTTTCCGGTAGATTGCCCGATTCGCACCTGCCCGTCCAAAGGCTGCCGCACGGGTGTCGGGTGAGGAGCGTGAGTCTTCACGCTCCCCGCGCAGAACCGACGCCTCCACGGCAGTCCGCTCCTGATCCATGGCGGCGTCGCCATGCAGGGCGAGGAGGCGGCTGACGAGGAGTTCGAACAATGGTTGTTCTGCGATTGAAGCGCATGGGCCGAACGCACTCGCCTTTCTATCGGCTGAGTGCCATGGACAAGCGCTCCCCGCGCGATGGGCGCGTCATTGAGAATCTTGGCTGGTACTCGCCCACGGCCGCCGACGGGCGACAGCTCCAACTGAACATTGAGCGGGTGCAGCATTGGCTCTCCCTCGGGGCGCAGCCGTCCAGAACGGCCGCCACATTGATCCGCAAGGCTGGTGGCACCCTGCCCAAGTCCGTGGTCGCCAAGCTCCACGAGCTCGCGCACAGCCCGAAGAAGAGCAAGAAGGAGGAGGAGACGAAGGCCTGATCGCTCGTCGGGCTCGCTCGACCGGCTGATCATGCGCATCGACTTCCTCACGCTTTTTCCCGAGGTCTTCCCGCCGGTTCTCTCGGCGAGCATCCTCGGGCGTGCCTCGGAGTCGGGCGCGGTCGAGTACGCGGTTCACGACATTCGTCAGTGGGCCGACAATCGGCATCGAAAGGTCGACGACCGCCCCTTCGGGGGTGGGCCAGGAATGGTGCTCATGTGCCAGCCGCTTGTGGATGCGGTGGAGGCCGTGGAGCGAATGGACACAAGAGCCGCACTTCGAGTGCTGCTCACGCCGCAGGGCGAGCGCCTGGCTCAGCCCCGCGTGGAGGACCTTGCCAGGCGTGACCGGCTTCTCCTGATTGCCGGCCACTATGAAGGCATCGACGAGCGTGCGATCGAGGAACTTCGCCCGCTCGAACTCAGCGTCGGAGACTTCGTGATGTCAGGCGGCGAACTCGCCGCACTGGCACTCGCCGACGCCGTGACCCGACTCCTTCCCGGAGTGCTGGGGCACGACCAGTCCGCGGCGGAGGATTCATTCTCCCGCCGCGATCCGAGCGGGCGTCCACTCCTGGATTGCCCGCACTTCACGCGGCCACGCGAGTGGCGAGGCCGCGAGGTGCCCGAGGTTCTCCTCTCGGGCGACCATGCCGCCATCGAAGCATGGCGGATGGAGCAGATGGTCCGGCGCACCCAAGCGAGGCGCCCCGACCTGTGGACCACCATCGATCACGGGCCAACGCCCGACACGCAGAAGGACCGAGCACCATGAACCGCACCCAAGTCATCGAAAGCGTCGTTGCCAAGCAGCTCAAGGATCCCAAGGGGCTGCCGCTCCTTACCATCGGTGACACCATCGATGTGCACTACAAGATCGTTGAAGGCGACAAGGAGCGCACGCAGATCTTCCAGGGCGTGCTGATCTCCATGAAGGGTCGCGGCATCAATGCGGTCATCACGGTCCGCCGGATCGTGGCCAATGAAGGTGTCGAGCGCATCTTCCCGGTGCACTCGCCGCGCCTCATCAAGATTGAAGTCGTGCGCCGCGCCGACGCCCGCCGTTCGAAGCTCTACTACCTCCGCGATCGCACCGGTCGCAGCCGACGCCTGCGCGATCAGCGCCGCGGTCTCAAGCACTTCGAGGCCGAGATGATCGGCGGCTCGGAAGGTGCCGAGGGCGGCGAGAAGAGCGCGAAGGCGCCGAAGGCCGCGAAGCCGAAGGCGGAGAAGAAGGCCAAGGCCGCCAAGGCCTGAGTCGTTCGCTTCGCCTGCGTCGCCGCGAGGGCCATGGCGCCGCCGCCGGCGCCCCCCGCGGATACGGCACCGGCTCGGTGATCGGCTATCGGAGGCTCATGCGCGTTCGATTGAGCAAGCGATTCTCCTTCGAGGCGGCGCACTGGCTGCCCACCTTTCCCGATGGGCACAAGTGCCGTCGTCTCCATGGCCACTCCTTCCATGTGGAGGTGGTGGTCGAGGGGGACCTGCCGATTGAGCGCGGCTTTCTCGTGGACTATGGCGACATCAAGCGCGCCACCGAGCCGGTCGAGGCCGCCCTCGATCATCGCTGCCTCAATGAGATCCCCGGCCTCGAGAACCCAACGAGCGAGATGATCGCGGTGTGGATCTGGGAGCGGTTGAAGCCTTCACTCCCGCTCCTCTGCGAGATCATCGTCGAGGAGACCTGCACCACCCGCTGCGTCTATCGCGGGAACTAGCGCCAGTTCCAGAAGCCGCTCCGATGCCGGCACCGAGTCGTAGACCAGGAAGCCGAGGTCCTTCTTCAACATGATCCGCGACCCATCGGCGGTGAACACGGCGTTGTACAGCATGTTGGCTTCGATCGGTATGGCCAGCAGGTGCGAGAGATGCTCCGGGCACCAGAGCCGCATCGGGCCTCTTCTGGCCACGGAGAGGAGCCGTGTCCCATCTGGTGAGAGCGCGAGACTCATGATCTCACTCGTGTCGGGACCGAGCACCGCGACGATCTCACGACTCTCCATGGCCCAGACAAGGATGCTGCCGTCGCTGGTGCCAACGAGCACGCGATCTCGGGCCTCGTCGAAGATGACTGGCAATCCATCGAGGAACTGAGTGACTCGATTGCTGCTCCCAAGGTCGATCGATCCGATCGCCTGCCCGGTTCGAGCATCGTTCACAAGAACCTCTGAACTCCCTGGACCCCACACCGCGATGTGCTGGCCGCTCTTGGAAAGGGATGTTCGAGGAGACGCGATCCTGGCCGCGGGCCGAATCGTTGCCACGGCCGTGGCGCTGACCGCGTTCCAGACGACGGCCACCCCATCCGCGGTCACCGTGACGGCGGTGGATCCATCTTCGCCAAAGTTGGCGTCTGTCCACTTGAGATCCTGCATCCGCAGATCGTGAAGCCGTGATCCCGAAGTGGCGTTCCAGACGCTGACCTCACCGCTTGCGCTCCGCAAGAGGAGCAGGCTGCTCGCCGTGCTTCCACTCACGGCGGCGACACCTTCAGCCGAATTCGCCAACACTTCTCGAAGGCTCCCGGAGTCGCTCCAGAGCAGCGCTTGATCCGATCCGTTCCTACCGGCGATGAGCGCCCCACCATCCACGAACCGTGCGTTGAGCGTGACTCGCCCATGGTTCTCCAGGTACGCGACCGGCGCGCCATCAAAGATTCGCGCGACCGTGAGAGGCGCCCTCGCCGCAGTGGTCTCCCTCGATCGCGCGAGCGATCCCAGCGAGCTGGGCGGAGGTTCGATGGCGCCGACCTTGGTTGCGGCCGAGCGAAGCGGCACAATCATGGTGATGCCGTCGGGTCCCTCGGTTGGCATGCGGAACCCGACGGTGCCACGGAACTCATCGACGCGATCGAGCACGCGAAGATCCCATAGGCGCACCGAGCCGTCCCGAGACGCACTGAGCAGCCGCCCGTCGTGCATCCATCGCAAGGCGAACACCGGCGCCGTGTGGCCGTAGAGATGACCGATTCGGCCTCCTGAGTGCATGTCCAGGATCTCGATTGCTCCGCACTCGGTGCCAATGAAGAGCTGCGATCCTTGCGGCGAGAAGAGGAGCGCTGTGGCCCGCAGCGCATCTCCCGTCACCTCCAAGTCAAGAAGCCTCTCGGTTGTGTCGGGGTTCCACGCGACGACGGTTCCTCGGACGGTTTGGGCAACAAGCAGGTCGCGGCTCGGACTGAGAGCCACGCTGCCCACCAGGTCCTGCGCCGAGAGCCGGAAGACGCTGGGCGCCTGATCGCCCCGCATGCCGACGATTGTTCCGTTCAGTGCGGACACAACGAAGGAGTTCAACCCTTCGATGAACTCAATGCGGTTGAAGATCGCCTTGGGTCCCCGGCGCTCAGCGATCTTCTCGCCGGTCGATGGGTTCCACGCCGCGACAAGCCCGTCCCAATTGGCCGTCACGAGGGCGCCGCCGTCGGGTGAGAACGCGATCAGGGAGATGTTGGCTCCGCAATCGATTTCGCAGAGATGCTCGCCTCCCGTCGTCGGCCACACCTTGACCTTGCTCTGCCCGCCTCCAGCGTCCACCTCGACGGCGGCCACCAAGTCACCATTGGGGGAGAAGGTGGCGGAGAGCGCCACGAAGAGCGGACCTCCCAAGGCTCGAACGAACGCCCCTGAATCGGCATTCCAGATCCGGACACCCGTGGCCAGAGCGCCGGTGAGAACCAGCCTGCCATCGGATGAGAACTCGGCGCTCTGAACGGCGCTCGGACTCTTCATCAGCGTGCCTTGGATCAACCGGACTCCAGGCCCCCGCGCCTCGGCGGCCTTGCCATCACCCTCCTGCTCAAGCTTGGCCACAACCTGCCGACTGAAGGGGTCGATGAGGATCGGAGCCGCACCAATCGGGCAGATGAGCAACCGCCGGCCTTCCGGGGTCAGTTGGATCGCCGTGCTCGTGACTGCGTTGGTCATGAGTCCATCGACACCTTCGATGAGCGTCAAGTCGCTCTCATTGCATCGTGCATCGATCCACCGCCACTCCCAGCCACGCATCTCTTCAGGAACCCCGTCGAGTTGCGCTCGAACGGTGGCGAAGTCGAGGAGATCCGCGGAGAGGGCCGCGGTCTGCACGCGGGAGATCGCATCGTTGCGCACGACGAGATCACTCGCCTCGACCGCCGCGGCGCGTGCAGCCTCCGCTGCCGCAAGCGCCTCGGTCGCACGCTTCGCTTCCTGCTCGGCCAGCACCTTCGCGGCGTCGGCATCCCTGCGTGCAACCCGCTCCAACTCCGCCTGCTTCGCGAACTTGTAGAACCCGACGCTCGTTCCCACGAGCCCAAGAAGCAGCGAAGCAAGCACGGCGGTGGCGGCGGCGACCGGCCATCGATGCCGACGCACGAACTTCCTCGCGCGGTATGCCGCACTCGGCGGAGCAGCCATGATCGGATCGCCGCGCAGTGATCGAGCAATGTCCTCGGCGAGTTCCGCGGCGGAGCGGTACCGGCGCTGCGGCGTCTTCTCGATGGCCTTCATGACGATCCAGTCGAGATCGCCTCGAACCGCTGCGACGAGCCGCGGAACCGGCATGGGCACCGACGACGAGGCCGATCCGGAGACCGTTGTCTGCGAAATTCTCGACGAGGGCGGAGGCGGCTCCTCCTCGATGATGATCCGGAGCATCTCCATCCACGCGGCCGACTTCAATCGCTTGCGATCAATCGGCGTGGTGCCGGTGAGCAGCTCGTAGAGCAGAATGCCCAGCGCGTAGACATCGGTGCGCGTATCGATGTCCAGAGAACCACGCGCCTGCTCGGGGCTCATGTAGGAGGGCGTTCCGATCACCTGGAACTCCTCCGTCATGGTCGGGCGATCCGTGAGAGCCCCTCCCACCGCCTTGGCAATGCCGAAGTCGATCACCTTCACAAAGGGTCGATCGTCCACGGTGCTCGCGATCACATTGCTTGGCTTGATGTCGCGGTGAATGACCCCCTTGGCGTGCGCGTGCTCGATCGCCGAACAGACCTGCTGGAAGAGCTCCAGGCGCTCGCGAATGCCCAAGGAGCGGTGCTCGGCGTAGGTGGTGATCGGTACTCCCTCGACGAACTCCATCACGAAGTACGGTTGACCTTGCTCGGTGGTGCCCGCATCGAGCACGCGGGCGATGTGCGGGTGATCCATCATCGCCAACGCTTGCCGCTCCGCCTCGAATCTCCCCACGATCGCCTGACTGTCCATGCCGGGTTTGAGGAGCTTGAGCGCGACGCGCCGACGAATCGGCACGCTCTGCTCGGCCAGAAAGACTTCGCCGAAGCCGCCCTCGCCGAGCCGCCGAGTGATCTGATACGGACCGATGCTGGGCATGGACGACGGCGCATCTGTCGCCGCTCCGGCGCCGCCACCTTGCTTCGGCGCAGCCGCTTCCGCTGCACCACCGTCGGATCGAGGTTCGCGCGGCGCGGAGTCGCCTCTCGGCTGGGGATGCGAACTGGCCGCCGCGCCTCGGAACACGGAGATCGTGGGTGCCGACTCCTGGGGCTCCGAGGGTGGCACGGCGGTCGCCTCCGCTGACTCAGAAGCGCGCAGCATGGCCAGCGCCTCTGCGGCAAGAGCCTGGTCCTCTTGACACTCCCTGATGATCGCGGCCACTCGCTCCGCGTGCGGGAGTTTGATCGCGGCCTCGACCATCTCCCTGATTCGAGTCCGCCGTTCATCGAAGCTGCCGTGCCCCATGACCTTGGCCCCTTGAAAAGGCTGAAGGCACGCCGGACAGAGCGCCACCTCCGACATCAACCGAACCCACGCAGGGTGTCGAGCGTACGCTCCGTCCCATGAGCACTGCAATCATCGACCGCTACGAATCCCAGGCTGGCTCGCTTCATGCGTGGATCGACGGTCTCTCGGCCGCCGATCTCGATGCGCATCCCATCGCCGGGACATGGAGCATGCGCGAACTTGTCATTCACATGTTGGACAGCGATCTTGCCTACGGTCACCGCATGCGCAAGCTCGCGGCAGAGAAGAAGCCGCTCATCATGGGCTATGACGAAACGCTGTGGTCGGCGAATGCCGCGCTTCAGGCGGGCGACCTGAAGGTGGTGGCCTCGATCTTCGAGCTGCATCGCCGGTGGGTTGCCGCATTCCTGCGAGCGCTTCCCGCCAACGCGTGGACCCGCGAGGGTATTCACAGCGAGCGCGGCATCGTGACCATCGAGAAGCTCGTCCGCACGATGACCGAGCATGTGCCTCACCACGCGACCTTCGTCGCGGCGAAGCGCGAGAAGCTCGGCAAGCCGCTGCGCGAAGCGGTCGGAGCGTTCTGATCGACGACCATGGGCGCCCCCGTCCGCGGCCTGCAACGGTGGCGCGGGCGACTTCGGGCGGAGCTACTGCCTGACGCCGCGAGCGTCGAGACCCGGTTCCTTGTCTCGGTCACCGACATGGGCCACCGAGCGCCGCTCGCTTCTCACGGTGCACTCCGCCGTCGTGACCTCACTCTGGCGGAGCACGCAGCGCAGCGTCTCACGGATACGGCCTGACGAAGATGTTCATGAACTCGACCGGCGAACCGTGGCTTTGAAGTCCGATGGGTCCGCGCGGCGGCAGTCCGGGTAGTTCCGCGCCGTCAATCACCAGCGTGCCGTTGAGGTGCACGGTGACGCTCGATCCGCGGACGGAAATCTCAAAGCGATTCCACTGTCCCACTGGAGCATCCGCCGGGTGGTTCGGCGTGCACGCCGCACGAAGCTCTGCAGATGACGCCGGATCGACTCGATAGCCGTAGATCTCCCCGCTGCCGACCGGCCACATCCACATGTTGACCTGCGCCTTCGTGGAGCCGCGCAGGAAGATGCCGCTGTCCCTCTCCTCAACCTCCACGGTCTTCACCGAACCATCCTCGTGTGTTGCCTCGCTCCCGTCGGGGAGGATGACTGGGCGGTGCATGAGTCCCTGGTGCTCCTTCGTCCAGCGCCAGTCCACCACGAGGTCGAAGTCACCGAAACTCTCTCGCGTCCAGAGGTCGCCACCTCGCCCGTCGAAGCGCAGCGTGGTGCCGTGGACGCTCCAGTGTTTCGCGAGTTCGGTGTCGAGCTTCCAGGGTGCGAGGTCGGCGCCGAAGAGTGTCTTCCACCCGTCACCCCCACGCATGGCAAGACTCGGTGAACCTTCCTCGCTGCTTTCTCCGACCGGCAACTCCTTGAGTCGGATGTTGCGGAAGCGGATCTCGCTGCCCTCGGGTTCGAGCGAGAGGAAGCCGCTTCGCGGGTTGCCATCACGGACTTCGGAGACCTGGTGTCCGTTCACCGAGAGCGTGATGGTGCCGTCGCGCGCCTCGATGCGATAGTGATTCCACTCCCCAGCGCCCTTCGTGTGGCGCGCCGCTGGAAGCGCACGCTGCCACCCTGCCGGATGCGGATTGACGGGTGTGCATCGGGCACCGTGAATCGAGAAGATGTCCCCCTGCCCTGTGTAGAGCAGGCGCCCCTGCTCATCGTGTACATCGTCGGTCAGCATCACCTGCACTTCGATCGATCGCGGGAAGGGGACCCCCTTCGCGGGAATTGGATCACCCCAGATGAAGATCCCCGCATTGCCGCGAGGGTCAATGTGCTTCCACTCCAACTCGAGAATGAAGTTGGTGAAGGGGCGGCGAGTGCGCAGCATGCCATAGGGCACGCCCGTGGAGATGAGTTCGTCTCCCTCCTGCCGCCATGTGGTTGATGTGCCGTTGACGACGACCCAGTGTTCGAGCGAGTTGAGGTCCAGCCAGTCGCCCCCTGCGGCGGTTCCGGCCCCACCCGCGGGCAACACCTGCTCCGACCCGGCCGCGACCGAACTTGCTGCGGCGATGCCGACGGCGTGTGAAGTGAGCAGGAGGGTCACGAAGGCGTGGAGCGGGAGGCCGTGCAGACCTCTGCCTCGAGCGTCGGCTCTCGAAGAACGCGTGCACATGACTGCATCGTAGAAGACGACCCATGAAGGCGCGTCATGGCGCCAGCCACCTCGAGTGCCGCCATGCGCCAACTGCCGCGCGTGCCGCCGGCGCGCGAGTCGTTGCGGATGTCGCAGCGGGAGCCTCCGCGGAGCGCTGACCTTCACTTCGGGCTGACACTGACCCCGCCGTGCGCTGCGCCCCGCCCCGAGTGGTGCACCCGTCCAGGGGGTGGTGCCCCGCGATTGACGAATTGGCCGAAGCCATTCGGCCCGGGGCTGCGGGTCGGGCGCACAACTTGCCCGACCCGCACTTCTCCCCTCCGCCGGGAAACCGTTTCGACGCCGAACTCACCAGAGCGCGACGACGATGATCCATCGCACCACCGCCTTACGCGGCGCGCCGGCGCCGACCGGCGAGCACGCCCGCCGCCGTCAGAAGCAGGGCCGCTCCGGGAGCGGGAATGACGCCGGTGTAGTTCGGAAGGTGAACTTCGCCGAACTGACTGAACGACCCGACGAAGACCGACCCGTCGATGTCATTGATGTTCGTGAGGTGGGCGTTGGGCGCCAGAATGGCGCCATTGAAGCCCCGCTGGAGATTGATGTCCGTCGCGTCGACGAAGTTCCAGATGACATTCGCCCGCGCGAAGTTCGAGGTGAACGCGCCGACGAAGTTGCCGCTGTTGTAGAGGACATTCTGACCGGTCACATTCACGACGATCGACGAAGCACCGTTGGCGTTCAGCTCGATCTGCTGCACCAGGCCATTCGAGAAAAGTGACGAGGCCGCCACACTGAAGACGGCAACGCCGTTGACCGGATTGGCGTTGAAGACGGCAGCGCCGGGCTGGCCTCCGGGCGTGACCACGGTGCTGTTCGTCGTCAAGGCCGCGAGCGCCGACGAAGTCGCGGTGAGCTGAGCGGCGATCCCGGGAATCTGACTGGAGACGGTCGGGTCGAGGATGAGCGATCCACCGCCATTGAAGTTCAGGTTCGCCGACGAGCTCCCACCGAGCCGCAGATTCCCCGCCTGGATGTTGAGGTTCGACGCGGTGATGTTGCCGCCGACGACGAGGGTGTCGATGCCCAGCCAGTTGACCGCCGGATTCAACTGGTACGCCCAGTTCGATGCGGAGCCACCGAGATTGCCTCCGATGAACGCACGACCGCCAACCTCCGAAGTGCTCGAGAGATTGCCGAGAACGACCAGATTCCAGTCATACAGCACATTGGCCGACGCAGACATCGTCATGGCGCAGGCCACCGCCAGCGCCGAAACAACCTTGGAGCAAAGGCGACTCATGAGGTTTCTCTCTCTTCCCTTCTGATGAACATTGCGAGGCACCGAAAGGAGCCAGGCGGGCTGGACAACAAGCCCGAACAGAAAACCTGCACTCCCCCAGCCAACTCGCAAGCCGTCTTTCGACAGCACTCTTCCCGAACGGAGGATCGTACCGATCGCGCCCCGCGGATCAAGGATTCTCTAAGTTCTCGGCGGCGCGCCTTGAGCGACACCCCAGCGCCGAGAACGCGCGATCCCAACACGATGCCGACACTGGCGCTTCCCATGACCGATATCGCGGCTAGACTCTCCGCGTCCCAGAGGATTGGGACACGGAGGTGCCTGTCAGGATGACGCCGGTCGCTTCTGCGCTCGACGCCAGAGTTCTGGTCCTCAATCGGCTCTACAACGCCATCAGGGTCATCGAAGCCCGCCGCGCCTTCAACATGCTGCTGAAGGGCGTCGCGGAGGTGATCGCGGTCGAGGGTGGGAACTATGTCAACTACAGCTTCGACTCGTGGCAGGATGCCGCGGAGTTCCAGCGCGCCTATGAGATCGACGAGCACGACTGGGTCTTCACCACCCGCGTGGTCATCGCCGTGCCGAAGATCATCAGGCTGCTGGGCTACGACCGGATCCCGCGCGAAGCCGTGAAGCTCAATCGGCGCAACATCTACGCGCGCGACGGGAATCGCTGCCAGTACTGCGGCAAGCACTTCTCAACGCGCGAGCTCACCCTCGACCATGTCCGTCCGCGCGTGCAGGGCGGTGAGAACACCTGGGCCAACCTCGTCTGCGCTTGCGTCAAGTGCAACGCCCGCAAGGGTGGCCGCACACCCCAGCAGGCGGGCATGACGCTGATCCGAGCACCGATACGCCCGCGGCGCAATCCAGCCATCACTATCCGGCTTGGAAGTCCTCGATACCAGAGCTGGAAGGCGTTCCTTGACGAGGCGTACTGGACGGTCGAACTCCAGTAGCCGAGCGCGTGAGCGATGGCCCGGGAATCGAGCCATGTGGACCGCTCTCCATCGCGCGTTGTCGCGCTGACGACATCGACCCGGGAGCGATCGGGCGCCGCACTCACCGCAGCAGCACCACCGACAACAGCAGAATCAAGCCGTTGTTGAGGGCGTGCCCGATCATGCCCGGGATGACGCTCCCGGTCCACTCGCGCGTGATGCAGTACCCGGCACCGATCCCCGCGAGGACCGGCGCGAAGATCAGCCCCTGCGGATGAATGGCCGCGAAGAGGAAGCTCGAAACCACCGTCGCACCGATGGCGCCGCACACCACGGCCGCACGACCGACGCCGAGCCGATCGCGAAGTCCGCGATACAGCGCGCCTCGGAAGAAGATCTCTTCGACCACGGGCGCCATGACCGCGCCGACAAAGAAGAGGAGAAACAGCCCGCCCGCGCCGCCATGGGCCGCGAGTTCGGTGGCGGGGTGCGAAGGACTGCCCACACCCGAATCGCCGATCAGCCATGCGATGAGGCGAGCGACGGCAAATCCGCCAAGGAGCAGGATTGTTCCAAGGGCATACGACACCGCACCGCACCCCAGAAGGCGCCACACGCCCGAGTTCCAAGTCAGGCCAAGCGCGTCCCGAAGCGAGCGCCACGAACCGCCGCGCACGAACCACCATCCGCACGCGGCGACCGTCGAGATCACCTGTCCTCCCAGCGCCGCGGCAAAGGCGAACGCCAGAGCCGTCGAGTCACTCTCACCACTCTTCGTCAGGAACGCCGCGAGCACTCCGAGCAGAAGCGCGGCAAGCGTGACTCCCAGATAGACGGCGAAGACCTCGAGCAACACCGTGCTCTCCTGGCGCGGCGCGCCCAGACCGCTTCGAACCTTGCCAAGCACGGCGAGAATGCCCAGAGTGAGAAGCGCCGCAAAGCCACCCAGGATGACGACACATCCCCATCCCATGAACACGGCGATGCCGACCAGCGTGATCAGGCCGCGACGCTCGAGCGCCGGGCGCAGCGCTCCCTCGTGAAGCGCCTTCACACGCGCGAGGTCAAGCACCGGACCGAGGTGGCGTGCCGCCACAGTGAAGTCGTCGTCGCTGGGATCGGCCCAATCGGCGAGCACTGGCGCAGGAAGCCCTGCGTTCGCACGCTCGGCGCTCTCCGTTCCCTCCTCCGGGTGCGTGCCGATCTCGCGCGGACCACGGTTCTCTTCGTGGGCCCCGGCTCGGAGAACGGCGGCCGTGACACGGAAGAGAGGGGCCGCGTCACCAGGCGTCGTCAGTTTCGAACTCGCCTCAACTGCGCTCGCGAAGGCCGAGACCGCAAGATCCGGCCGGTCATCAAGGGACATCAGGATGGCGCGGGCGAGTCGCATGGCCACAGGGCCTTCAAGCCAGACCTCGGTCTGCTCGGGAAGCCCCCTGGCGATGCCATCCCAGATCTGGCGATTGTCGAGGCCTGCCGAGAGGAGCCGAGCCATCATGGCGGCCTGGGGATCGACGATGCCGATCGCAGGGCCCCCGTCGCCCTCGGAGGCAGCCCGATCGAGGTGGGCCAATACCGCCATGGCCACCGAAACAAGCAGAGTCAGCACGACCGCAAGGGCGGTCAGCCCGGGCCTTGCGGCGGGCCATCGGCCAGTGTCAGGGTCACTCGTCTCCATGCGGACCGCAGGGTAGCGACCGGATGAGGACTTCATCCCCTTGACAGAATCGGCCATTTCCCTATCCTGCCCGATTCCCCCATGCCCCGCCAGACTTTCCATGCCCAGCCCGGACAGGTCAAGACCTCGTGGCGTCATGTCGACGCTTCAGGTCAGGTCCTTGGCCGTCTCGCCACCGAAGTTGCGACCGTGCTCATGGGCAAGCATCGCCCCGAGTACACACCCAATGTCGACACCGGTGATGCGGTCATCATCACCAATGCCGCCAAGGTCGTCCTGACCGGTCGGAAGGCCGAGCAGAAGACGCTCCGTCGCTGGTCGGGCTACCCGGGTGGCCTCAAGGTGCACACTTACGGCGACCTTCTCGAGAAGAACCCCGAGCGCCTCGTGACGGCGGCCATCGTTCGCATGCTGCCGCGTGGGCGCCTCGGACGCAAGATCGCTCGCAAGCTCCGCGTCTACGCGGGCGAGCAGCATGAGCAGACGGCCCAGCAGCCGATTCCGCTTGAGACCTCCGCGTCGAAGCGCTGAGACCGCATTCACTCGTCGGCGAGGTGTGAAGCCCCGCCGCTCCAATTCATCCCGCGACTGAACGATCACCGACCATGACGACCTTCACCACCGCAAATGAAACCCCCGCCGTCGGCCCGGATCCGCGCGGCTGGTGGTGGGCCACGGGACGCCGCAAGACGGCGATCGCCCGACTTCGTCTGCGGGCCGGTGGCAGTGGTGACTTCACGATCAATGGTCGTCCCCTCGAAGAGTTCTTCGTCGAAGAGCGCGATCGCAAGGCCATCCTCGCGGTGCTCGACAAGACGGGGACCCGTTCGAAGGTCGAGATCAAGGCCACCACCACCGGTGGCGGCTTTACGGGACAGGCCGGTGCGGTGATCCTCGCCCTCGGTCGAGCGCTCACCAACTTCGACTCGAGTCTCGAGCCAACCCTGCGCGAGCATGGCTACTTGACCCGCGACGCCCGCAAGGTCGAGCGGAAGAAGTACGGCCAGGCTGGCGCTCGTCGTCGATTCCAGTTCAGCAAGCGCTGATCGGCGCCTTCGTCCTCGGCGCCCATCCGTGGTTCAGGCGAGATTCGCCCGGCGGTGTTGCGCCAACGCTTCGCTGAGTCGATGCTGAAGGAGCGAGGGTGCGAGGCGCTCCTGCCTCGCTTGCTCTGCGAGCGTGAGGGCAAGGTGTCCCGTCCAACCGAAGCGACACTCAATCAGAGGTGACGGGGCCGCCGAGCCTGCAGGCGGAAATCGATGAGGGAGGAGCAAGACCCACGGAGACGCGAGGAGGTCGATGTCGGGAAGCGGCGTGGCCATGCCCGTGTGCACGGCTGCGGCTCGGCGATCAAGCGCAGGCGGCGGCGAGGCGGCCATATCCCGATCGATGATGAGCGCGGCATGCCGCGCAACGCGCAGTCGTCCTTCCGCGGCTTCGACGCCATCGGCTGAATCGAGGGCCGAGGCGGTGAGACGCACACTTCGGCTGATGGCGCGAACAAGCTGGCGCGATGGAAGCTGCGGCAGTCTACCGCCCAGCGCCGCCTCGGCTCGGGCGAGAACGAGCGGCAGGGCAAAAGCCAACAGCGTGCGGCGGAGCAGCCAGGCGTTGCGAAGGTCGGTCTCGATCTCGTCGAGCTCACCACCGGTCGGCGAGCCCCGAAGCGACATCAGCGAGCGTCGAGCCCGCCACAGGAGAAAGCGCATCGCCACCAGACGCCGGCATGCCTGCGGATCGCCCGATTTCGGCGGCAGTGCGGCCGGCGCATGCGCCTCGAGAAACTCAAGCGCGGTCCTCGGCTCCGGCGTCGCATGCAGGCCCCCCTGCACTTCGCGCGGCGCAAGCAGCACCTCGGCCGCCTGCGGATGTGTAAAGAGCGGCAGTTCAGGTGCCGTCGGAATCGATGCCGATCGAAGGGCTGCCCGGCGCCCCGAGTTGATCGCCCGCCAGCACGCGGCGTGATCGCGCCCCAGCCGTCGTGCGATCTGTGCGGGATCGACGCCGCGCCGCCAGGCGCGATAGGCCAGTCGGGTCTCATCGAGCGAGCGCTTTCGCGCTTTGGCGAAGTCGAAGTCGCTCTCGGCGAGGACTCGGCGCACCGAGAGACGATCGCGACCGCACGCATCGGCCACGAGGCCCGTCGCACGATGAAGCGTGAGCGCTCGCCCTTCTCTCCGCTCGCGCTCCGTGAGGCGAGCGGCCTCCTTCAGGATCTCGCGCCGCATCTCGGCGTCGGGCGCGCCTCGGCGCGGCCGCGCCTTCGGGACGAGGTGAAGTCGTTTCTCACGAAAGCGATCGAGGAGCGAGACATAGCAGCCGACTCGGCGGTGCTCGCTCGCGGACTCTCCCGCACCGGCCGCACGGGCCGCGCCCGCGAATGATGGCGCTTCGGCGAAGTCGATCCAGTGGACCAGCAGTCCCACCTCACGGCAGCGAAGGAGCGATCGCTGCGAGACGCCGAGTCGCTCGGCGGCTTCGACGAGAGTGACCGCGCCACCCGGTCGATCGGACGCGCGAAGCCCGAGATCCTCGCTGAGCCGCTCGATGAGTGTCGTGAGATCGGCGAGCACCGCCTGACCCACCAGCGATGGCTCGTCGTCGCGCGCCTCGGGCCGGAATCCCGTGATGCGACGGACGATCTCGCCTCGCTCAAGAAGCGAGATCGGCTCGATGTCGAATGCCAGCGCCTCCGCCGCCTCCATCTGGCGACGCCGCGTCTCGTCGGGGGCATAGCGCAGACCCTCGAAGAGCTCCCGAAGCGCCGCCGTTCGGAAGCGCGGGCGCCGCGGCACTGTTCAGTGCACTCCCGCGGGATGCGCGCTCGTCGTCCCATTGGCCTTGTCGAGCAAACCCGAGGTGAAGGCGCGCGCCTCGGCACGCTCCGCCGCCACACGCACCTTCGGCGTCGAAGGAATCACCCCATGCTGCGCGGCGAGTGAGAGGAATCGTTCGAGCCCCTGCTGATGCCGTGCGGTGAACTCGAAGTCGAGAAGTTCACCGAGGTAGCGCCGGGCGAGCGCCTCGTCCCAGCCCCGCGCCGCGGCGTGACGCGAGGCAATCCAGTCGATGCGCGTTCGGTTGTGGCGCCGCTGATGATCAAGGATGGCGGCGACGGTCTGACGCCGCTGCGCCTGCTCAGCGCTTCGCTGATCCCGCGTCATCCAGATGGCGAAGACGAAGGGAAGCCCGGTGAGCGCAGCCCACGCTTCACCAAGATCCATGCGCACCGGAAAGTGCGACTCGGGCGGTGCCCGCAAGACAGCCTTGTCACCAATGAGCAGGAGCGCATCGCCCACGGTCGACCACTCTGGAGCGCCATCGCCATCTCGCCACGGCACGATCTCGGGCGAGATCCCGTGCAGTTCGCGAAGAAGGATCCGCGCGAGCGCAACCGAGGTGTGACTCTCCGCATCGGCGTGCAGGGTGCGCACTTCGTGGAGGGGCCGCCGCGCAAAGAGACGGACCGTCAGCGTCTCGCCATGGCACGCAAGACATCCCACGGGGACCACTTCGAAGCTTGGCGACGCCGCCGACAGGTCGATCGTCGAGCAGAGCGCCATCTCGACTTCGTCGGCGGCGAGCCGTTCAATCAGACGCGCGGGGACATCATGGACCAGCTCAAGTCCGTGGAGACGATCGAGCCCATGGATCAGCGGCAGCGTGTTCAGATATCGAACGACCCCGAGCCTGAACGGAGTGGTGGAAAGAGACGCCATGGATCGGGAACGATACATCCGGTTCCTATGGGTGCGTCAGACCATCGACCAGCATGACCGAATCGATGGTCAATCCGGGCCCGAAGGCGACCAGCGACGCCGGTGCCACTCCCCCCTGCCGCCGCCAGCGCTCGAGGACGAAGAGAATCGACGCCGAGCTCATGTTGCCCATCTCGCGCAGGATGGCGCGGCTGACTTCGGTCGCGCCGCGTTGCTCGGGACGCAGCGAGTCGGCCGCCGCATCGATGATCGAAGGCCCGCCCGGATGAATGAGCACCTCACGGGCCGACTCGACAAGGTCAGGGAGAACCTCCCGCAGTCGATCAGGGACCTCGCGCGCCAGCGTCATCGCAAATCCCATGTCGGTGATGGTCCATCCCATCGCATCGAGGGTGCCCGCCACGGTGTGCGAGCGCCCGGGAAGGAGCGACGCTGGCGCGGAGCGACCTTGGCGACGATCCGCCGTGCCACCGGTGCACACCTCGCCATCGACGATCACAGCGGCGGCGGCTCCATCGGAGAAGAGGGCGCTCGCGACGAGATTCTGCGGATCTCGATCGGCGCGAAGGTGGAGCGAGCAGAGCTCGACTGAGACCAGGAGCACCACCGCGCCTCGCTCCGCCGACGCATGCGCCGCCGCGGCGCGAAGACCGCAGATGCCGCCGAAACAGCCCATGAACCCCACCTGGCTGCTGCGCACCGAGGGCCTGAGCGCAAGGAGATCGATGAGCCGCCGCGGCACACCCGGCGCCGAGAATCCCGTGCAGGTCACGACGACCAGGTCGGTGACCTCGTGCGCTTCGACCCCGGCGTCGACCAGTGCCTGCCTCGCAGCGCCCGCCGCGAGTTCCGGCGCTGAGGCGTCAAAGAGCCTCATGCGCTCCGCGGTCGAGCTGCGAATGACCTGGGCGAGCGGCGCCACCGCGTGACGGAAGTCGACGCCGCTGCCACGGCAGATGCGCTGCCATCGCGCGAGTTCGGCGCCGCTGAGTTCGAGCAGCGAGCCGATCTCCTCGCAGAGTTCCGATTGACTGGCCCGTCTCGCCGGGAGAGTCGACCCGACGCCGAGCAGTCTCGGGGCAGCTCGCGGCAGTGCCGGCTCGGCGTGAGCGCGGCGGGTGACGGCTGGAGCGGTCAATTCACGAATCGTCACGCCGCCACCACCGATCGCACGAGTGAGCCTGTAAGCATCGGAACGCGCCCCGCCAGCCGAATGCTGCGACGCCAACCCTGCGACTCGGAGGCCCAAAGGCCGATCGCCGCGAGCGCGCGAAGTCGTCGCTTGCGCCATGCGAAGTGGCGGCGATGGTCGAGGTCGTAGCGTTGCAGCGCTCCATGCAGGTCACGCTCCAGATCGATCGCCCTCGCGAGCAATCGCGCCGAGTCGAGCGCCCAGGTCATGCCCTCGCCGGTGAACGGCTGTTCATATCCCGCGGCATCGCCGACGAGCGCCACCGGCACGCCCGCGATCGCACCCACCGTTGCTCGGGGTCGCCAGGGCAGCGGCCCGGTCGCGTGCATGTTCGTTGAGTGCGCTGAGGCCATCGCCTCTCTCTCTTCGCCGGATGAGAGCGGCGCGAGTCGCCCCGATCGGCGACCCCACTGACGGATCATCGACATTGGGCGCCCGGAGGGAGCGAGTGCCGCCGCGTGCAGGTGCCTCGCCCCCTGCACAAGCCCGAGATACCCGCCCTGCACGAGATGAATGTCGATCGTTTCCGGCGCGACCGCGATCGCCGCCGCCACCTGCTCTGGAAGACTCCAGGAAAACCCGAGCCTGCGCATCCGCTTCGCCGCGCCTGCGGTCTCGGCGCGGGGCGTCGGTCCGAGCCCCGCCGAGCGTGCCACGCCACTGCCCACGCCATCGGCGCCGATGATCCACGAGGCTCTGACGCGATCGACGACTTCGCCCGCACCACTCCGCAGGAGCACTTCGCCATCGCGGGCCACCACCGCACCGGAACCCTCGACCAACCGGGCCCCGGAGTTGCGCGCCAACTCGCGCAGCGCCTGGTCGAAGCGATCCCGCGCGACCACCATGCCCGGTTCCGCGCCGAGGCACTGCGAGAGAAGAACTTCGCCGTGGGGATCCCGCATGGTCCATCGGCGGGTCCACGCCCCATCGGCCCGTTGGAGCGCCGCCTCCATGCCCAAGCTGTGAAGCAGGCGGACACCTCGAGGCGCGAGGCAGCACCCGCAGCACTTCGTCTCACCGGTGCGGCGACGCTCGACCAGCATCGTCGGGTGGCCGCGTCGTGCCAGGAGCGCGGCCAGCACCGGCCCGGCCACTCCACCGCCGACAATCACGATCGACTCATGGCGCATCGACGCTCGATGGTAGGGCGACGCCGGCGCACGCGACGCTGCGATCGCTCAGCCGAGCGGCTTGGAGCATCGACGCTCGAATGCGGGGAAGCGCGAGCGCACGCGAGGTCGTGATCAGGCAGACAGGAAGTCGGGAGCATGGACGCCCGAGCTCCTTGCCGACGCGGCGTGCGAATCAGCACCAGCCGCTGGCCGTCGTGGCGCCGAGCGATCGTCGAGTGCAATGCACTCCGCGCACACGGCCATGCGCGTCACGGTGAGCGCTGGACGGCCGCTCGTGGCGCCGGCACGGCGCTCACCGCAGAGACGCTGGAGGCGGGCACCGTGTCGGCGATGTACTGGCGCCGAATGCGCGGCCCGAGTCGACAGAGGAACTCATATGGAATGAGCCCCGCGGCCGCGGCGACGCGCGGCAGGTGATTCGGCGCATCGCGATCGGGTGAAATGAGCTCAACCTCGGCGCCGACGCCGCCCTCGGGCAGCTCGGCGAGCCCGTCGATCTCCGTGAGATCGACAGCCACCTGGTCCATGTTCACGGCGCCCACGACCGGCGCCCAACCCTCGATCGCGCCGCGGAGGCCGAGGGCTCGCACACGCACGGCGCGCGGATCGCGAGCCTCGCGGCAGATTGGATAGCCGTCGGCATAGCCCACCGGAATCAGGCCGATGCGCGAGGTTCGATCGGCCCTCCACAGGCTGCCATAGCCCACTGGAGCACCGGCGGGAACGACCTTGATCTGGCTCACCTGGCTCCGCCAGGTGACGATCGGGCGGAGCTGCTCGCTCTCCCAGAGCACCTCGCCGCTTTCGATGCCGTCGAGCGCAAGGCCCGTCCACGCCAGGCCGAAGCGGACCATGCTCCGGTGATAGCGGCGGTGTCGAAGCGCCGCGTAGCTCGATGCGACATGCACGATGCACTCGGAAGGAATCGACGCGGAGTGAGCGGCGAGGAGCGCATCGAACGCATCCATCTGCGCCCGCGTGCGCAGTGGATCGCAGCGCGGATTGCTGAAGTGCGTGAAGACTCCCGCCAATCGCAGCCATCGGCACGCTGCGATGCGCTTCAGCACGAGCGCGGCCTCGTCCGGCGAGCACCCGCCGCGGCTCATGCCCGTGTCCACCTCGAGGTGGACGGGAACGACCGCCGCGAACTTCTCCGCGATGCGCCGCAGTTGATCCAAGTGATGGAGATCATGCACCGTCAGGTGCAGCGAGCCGGAGACGAGCATTCGGTACAATTCGTCCGAGCGAGAGCAATCTCGCACTGGCATCAGGACAAGCACCGGCTTGCCCACCGCCGTCGCCGAGAGCGCTGCCGCCTGCTCCGGACTGAAGACGGCGAACATGTCGGCACCGGCGGCAGCCATGCGCTTCGCCAGGCGCGCCGCGCCCAGGCCATACGCGTCGGCCTTCACCACGGGACAGAGGAGGCATCCCTCGCCCACCATGTCGCGCATCACCGCGAAGTTGTGCTCAACGCTCGAAAGGTTGACTTCAATGAGGCTCGTATCCGCCATGACCCAGTCCCATTCGACCGGAGCGTCCAGCCCAACCGCACCCGCGGCGGCGCCGCTGCGTTCCTTCGCTCGCCCGTGTACTATCGGCAGTCGCGGGAACCTACCATGACTCGGCAGGGTTGAGGCCCGTCACTGCTCATCCACATTTCCCGTGAGCTCGCACGAGACATTCGATACTTCGCGCACCTTCGCCGACCTTGGACTGCCCGAGGCGCAGCTCAAGGCCGTCACGGAGAAGGGCTTCGTCCATCCGACGCGGATCCAGGCTGCGCTGATTCCCCCCGCGCTCGCCGGCAAGGATTGCCTCGGCCAGGCGAGGACGGGCACGGGCAAGACAGCCGCATTCGCGCTGCCCATGCTCGCCCGGCTTGAGCCCAAGGGCCGGTTTCACGGGCTCGTGTTGGTGCCGACCCGAGAGTTGGCCATCCAGGTCGCCAAGGAGATGCACGACCTGGCTCGCTACGGCGGCCACACGGTCGCGGCGGTCTATGGCGGACACTCGGTCAAGGCGCAGGCCCACAAGCTGGAGAAGGGCGTCTGCATCGTCGTGGGCACCCCCGGCCGCATCATGGACATGCACGCCCGGGGGCTCCTGCCGTACGACCAGGTGCGCTTCGCCGTTCTCGACGAGGTCGACCGGATGCTCGACATCGGCTTCCGTGACGACATCCGCAGGATCCTCGGCTCGATGAAGCAGCGGCCGCAGACGGTCTTTGTCTCGGCCACCATCGCGGGCGAGATTGAGCGGCTGGCGCGTTCATACATGAACGCGCCGGAGAAGCTCGTCACCTTCGAGAAGAGCCTGACGGTCACGCAGGTGAAGCAGAGCTACCTGCCGGTCGAACCATGGGACAAGCGGCGCCTGCTCCTGCACCTGCTTCAGCATGAGAAGCCCGAGTTGACCGTCGTCTTCTGTCGGACCAAGCGCACGGTCGACCAGGTGGCCGAGTACCTCGCCAGGCACCGGATCGAGGCCCATCCGATGCACGGGGACATGTTCCAGAAGAAGCGGGACAAAGTGATGGAGCACCTTCGGGGGGGCACCCTGAGCGTGCTTGTCGCAAGCGACCTGGCAGCGCGCGGGCTCGATGTCGAGGACATCAGCCATGTGGTGAACTATGACCTTCCGGAAGACCCGGAGGTCTACATCCACCGCATTGGACGAACCGCGCGCGCCGGGCGCGAGGGCGTCGCCTGGAGCTTCGTCTGCCCCGATCAGGGCGACCTGCTGACGGCCATCGAAATGCTCGCGAACATCGAGATCCCCCGCAAGGAGTACGACGACTTCACCCCCGGGCCCGTCCCCGCCGATGTGCAGGCGCAGCGTGAACTCGCCGCCAAGCGCCGGCAGGAGAGCGACCTGTCGAAGAACCGCTTCGCGTTGACTCCGCCCGCGCCGAACTCGGAGGAGAGCGGTCCGAGCGCGCCGGTCGATCTCGCCAAGTTCCCCGGGGGAATCGTGCCGACGGCGCTTCCACCGCGCCGGCTCGGTGGCCGTGTCCCCGGCCGCAAGCGCTGAACTCCGGATTCGAGCGGCGCCGGCGAAGCCCTTGCGCCCGTGGCCGTTCATCGCACCTGACCATGTCGATCCACTGCTCCGAAGAAGTTCGAAGGGCCCTCGCGGAAGGCCATCCGGTGGTGGCCCTTGAGACTGCGGTGCTCACTCATGGGCTGCCGCGCGAAAACTGGGGGGCCCTCACGGTGCGCTGGCCAGGAGTGGGCGCGGCGCCCGAGGGAATCGACCCCGATGCGCCACTTCACCTCGCGGCGGCCAGGTGCATGGCCGCCGCAGTGCGGGCTTCCGGGGCAACTCCCGCCGTGACGGCGGTCCTCGACGGCCTTCCTTGCGTGGGTCTCGACGACGCCCAGCTTGACCAGTTGGCCTCGGATGGCTCGGCACGGAAACTCGCCGCGCGCGACCTCGCATCGGCCATCGCCGACAGGGCGTCCGGTGGAACCACCGTCTCGGCCGCTCTGCGACTCGCCCGCGCAGCCGGACTTCGCGTCTTTGCAACCGGAGGCATCGGGGGCGTCCATCGAGCATGGCAGACGCAGCTCGATGTTTCGGCAGATCTCCTTTCGCTGGCGCGCGAGCCGCTCGTCGTCGTCTCGAGCGGTGCCAAGTCCATCCTCGACCTCCCTGCCACCGTGGAGGCGCTCGAAGCGCTCTCGGTGCCGGTCGTGGGCTTCGGAACCGATGCCTTCCCGCGCTTCATCACGGCGTCCGATCCGGCGCTCCGGGTGACGATGCGCGTCGACAGCGCCGACGCGGCGGCCCGTCTTGCGAAGGAGCATTGGACGCTCGGCGGCGCCGGGGTGCTGCTGGCGAACCCCGTCGATCCAGCGGTTGCCCTCGATCCGTCGGTGGCCGATGCGCCCGCCCGCAACGCCAGCAAGGGCGCGGCCCCGCGAGGTGCGGCGGTGACTCCCGTCCTCCTCGGACATCTGGTGGAAGCGACCTCCGGGGCTTCACTCCGGGCCAACCTGGTGTTGCTTCGTGCGAACGCCGCCCTGGCTGCCCGGGTGGCACGCGCCATTCATGCCACATGAGAACCGGCCTCGCGAGCGTATGGTGTGCCGATGACTTGACATCGACCCCGCCCCCGGCTCCACTACTTCCGTCGCCTCGGAAGACGGCGACCTTTTGCATCAGGGTCGAGTCGCTCACCATCGTGACGACGCACTCCGTGCAGCAACGGCACCCGGGTTCATGAGCGGAGCATTGTGGCCCGTTCGCCCCTCGCCGACTGTTTCGGAGCCGATCCAACGGATTTGCGCATGAACACATGCAGTGGGATCCTCGAGATGCCGCAGGGCGCCGAGGGCCGGATCAGGCAGTTCGCCGACGGACTCATCGAAGGGCCGGACGATCCCATCGTTCCTCCGGAACTCACCGAGCGCTATCCCCTTCGGCCCGGCGCACAGGTGCTCGCCGAGATCGTCGATCGAAAGAGCCGACGGCGGCGCCCCGGCCAGGGGCGTCGCACTCGGCGCGTCGTCGATCGGCTGCTCGAGATCGAAGGTCTGCCTCCGGAGGCCTATGCCCAGCGGAAGCCCTTTCATGAGCTGACTCCGCTCGACCCGCAGCCGCGCATGGGTCTTGAGTATCGCGGCTGCCCGCCGTCGTGTCGGCTCATCGATCTCTTCTGCCCGATCGGCTACGGCACGCGAGGTCTGATCGTGGCGCCCCCGAAGGCCGGCAAGACGATTCTCCTCCAGAACATCGCCTTCGGCATCAAGCACAATCATCCGCAGGTCGAGCTCGTGGCGCTGCTGATCGACGAGCGACCGGAGGAAGTCACCGACTTCAAGCGAAATGTGCCTGCCCAAGTGCTGGCGTCCAGCAACGATCAGGATCTCGAGCGACACCTGACGCTCGGCATTCTCGCCATCGATCGCGCCAAGCGCATGGTGGAGGCGGGCAAGGATGTCGTGGTGCTCCTCGACTCGCTCACTCGCCTTGGTCGGGCGTTCAACAACAGCCGCCGCTACGGATCGAGCGGGCGCACCATGTCCGGAGGACTCGACAGCCGAGCGCTCGAAGTGCCCAAGCAGCTTTTCGGTGCAGCCCGAAAGGCCGAGGAGGGTGGCTCGCTGACGATCATCGCGAGCTGCCTGGTCGACACCGGCAGCCGCGCGGACCAGATCATCTTCGAGGAGTTCAAGGGCACCGGCAATATGGAGCTCGTCCTCGATCGCTCGGTCGCCGAGAAGCGCATCTTCCCCGCCATCAACCTTGCCGCGAGCGGAACGCGCAAGGAGCACCTGCTCATGGGCGAACGGGAACTGAAGACCGTCACCGCTCTGCGGCGGCGGCTCTTGTCGGTGCCGCCCCCGGTGCAGATGGAGCAACTGCTGGCGGCCCTGAAGCGCTATGACACCAATGAGCGCATGGTTCAAGGGGGCTAACGGTCCCCGGCCGCATCCCCTCGCGCCGCGCGAGGGAACCTGATACAACATCCGCGTCTTTCATCCATGGCGCGCGAGCAGTTCTCCAATTCCGTTCGTGCCGGCGTCTTCGTACTGACCTGTCTCTTTCTCACGGGTGCAGTCGCTTGGACGCTGCTCCGAGTTGATCCGTTCAAGCCCCGCACCCAGTTCATCGTCCGCTTCACGCTGGAAGATGGCGTCGCGGGCCTGGCGCGAGGCTCCGATGTCCAGGTCGGCGGTCTGAACCACGGGCGCGTCGTCGAGGTCTATCCCGACCTGAATCCGAGCACCGGTGATGTGAACAGCATCTTGGTGCGCATCGAACTCGACGAAGGCATCGCCCTCTTCTCCAATGTCCCGAATCCATCGGGCGTGGACGAAGGAGTCCGCGTCATCCGGGTGGCGAGCCCGCTCGGCAACACCGCCTCGCTGAACTTCGTGTCGGTGGGCATTCCGAAGCTCGACGCGCGAGGCCGCGCGACGAACCAGATTCCGCCCGGAACCATCATCGACGCAAGCTCGGGCTCCGGCCTGCTGGCGGCCATTGTCGGCGCGGAGAACGCCTCCGAAGTCGGCGGCATCCTCCGCAATGTGGCGTCGTTCACCCAGGCCCTCGACCAGGATGGTGTGCCGATCCTGGCGAACGCGCGGGAGGTGGTCGAACAGTTCGCCAAGGACTACGAGACCTGGCGAAAGACCGTCACCAGCGCGCTCGACAACGCCGACCAGTCGCTGGCTCGAGTCAATGCGTTCCTCGCGCCGAAGGCGCAGGTCGAGACCTTCCTCGACGAGGCGGTTGACGCCGCCGCCGCCGCGAGAGCGGTGATGGTCGAAGCGAAGGAGACGGCCATGCCGAAGGTCGAGATGATCCTCGACTACGCCATCGCCTCGGCCAGCTCGCTCGACACCATGCTCGCCCAGGCGCAAGCGGAACTCACGGCGCAGGTCCCGACCATTCGTGCATTCCTCGACAACGCGCGGGAGACGGCGACGCAGCTCAAGCTCGCCACCATCGAGGTGCGCCGCAATCCGTGGCGGCTGCTCAATCCTCCCGGTCCGTCGGAGATCGCCAACGAGAACCTCTATCAGGCCGCAGCGACCTTCGCGATGGCCACCAGCGATCTGAACGCCGCGACCGAGACGCTTCGGGCGGTCCTCGCCGACCCCGGCAATCGGTTCGCGAGCGATCCAGCCTTCCGCCGCTCGATTGAGACGCAGGTGCTGGAGGCCACGCAGAAGTTCGATCAAGCCCGCGTCCGCCTCGGCGAGGTCCTTCATGCATCGCCAGGCTCCGCCGGCGCGGCGCCATGATCTGACGGAGGCCGAGCATGGAGTTCACTCCCGACGCTGACCGGCGAGCCATGCGACTGGGCACCCTGATCATCGCGATCATCGTGGTGGGCATGACCGCGCTGATCGTGCTCGGCGCGCATCAGTGGAAGGCGATGCGAACCTGGAGCGTGGTGGGTGAAGTCGAGCGCGGCGCGGGGGGCCTTCGCCCCGGCAGTCCCGTGCGCGTCGGTGGTGTGATCATGGGCTCGGTCGTTTCGATCACCATGACGCCGCGCTCGCCCGGGGCCGGCTTTCTGACCCGCGAGGAGCGAGGCGATCACCCCTCCGGCACCGTCGAGATTGTCTTCACACTGGATGCCGAAGTTGAACTCCGCTCGAGCGCGATCATTGTCCACGATGTCAATCCGCTCAGCGGCCAAGGCGAGCTCGACATCCTGAATGTCGGCTCGATTCGAACTCCGGCGCTGCCGGGGCGGGTCGGCCACGGTGCCACCCTCACGCCGCTCCAGCCGAAGGGACGCCCCTTCTTCCTCGCTCGCCGCAAGGGAGCCTTTGAGTCGATCCTGGGGAGCGAGGGCGCCGACCACCTTCGCTCGACCATCACCAATCTCGAGGCCGTGCAGCGCGTCATTCTCGGCTCCGCTGCCGATGGGGTGGCGCCGGGCGATCCCGCGGCGCATCACGCCTCCGGTCTCTGGGCCGATCTTCTCGAGGCGATGAAGGAAGCCTCAAGCGCAGTCAGGGCCGACATGGAACCGTGGTCCGAACGGATGGAGTCAATGCGAGCGGCCTATCGGCAGATCCAGTCGCGCATCGAGGCCACCGAAGGTGACCCCTCAGGCCTCGTCCATCGAATCAGCCAGCTCGGAGATGAGTTCGGCGCAGACAGCGGGCTTCGTGCTCTCGGACGGGAACTCGCGCCGCTGTTCAGCAGTTTCGGCGAGGCGGGCGATGACATTGTCGCGTGCTTCACCTCCGCCTTTGCCCAGGCGCGACTCATCGGCTGGGTGGCGCGGGCGCTCTGGCCCGAGGTGAAGAACGATCTGCTGATCACGAAGACCGGCTTTGCAATCACGGGAAGCGAGCTCTGGCGCACCACCGGACCCGAGATGTTCACGACGCTCGTGCGCATCTTCCAGCCCCCATCGGCTCGCGATCGAGCGGGTCTCGACCTCATCCTCTCGGCGAACGCAGTGGCCCTGAGCGCCGCCGATCTGCAGGCCGCCGTGCAGAGTGCCGACGCCGCACTCATTCGTTCCGGCGGACAGATCACGCCAGCCATTCGGCGGCAACTCGAACGGGAGGTCGTTCCAGCGATGGCGCGCTATCGCCGTGACCTCGAGCGCATGCTCCGAGTTCTTGATCGAGCCGCCCTGCGATCATGAGCGGGGTGCAGTCGGCGATCGCCCATGAGGTCCGTGACCTCGACGACATACGCATCGCCCTCTATCGGGATTCGCGCGACGCCGACCTCCGTGGTCGGCATGGTCTCTTCCTGGTCGAGAGCGAGGCGTGCCTCGTGCGCTGGCTCACCTCGATGATCCGCCGACATGAAGGTGAGCTGCTGCCGCCGGCACTCACGATCGAATCGCTTCTCCTGACCCCGGAGATCCACGCACGACAGGCGCCGCTCATCGACCGCGCATTCCAAGGAGGTCCGGCATCGCTCTTCGTCGCGGAGCGTGCCCTCATTGAGCGCATCTCAGGCTTCGACCACCACCATGGTGCGCTCGGACTCGGCCGACGCTCGATGAGTGCACGCGCTGACCTCGCCATGCTGCTCCGAGCCGCGGAGCCGGAGCGAGACCCTCGGCCGCTGCTCGTCACCGATGGCGTAGTTCATGTCGACAACATGGGTTCGATCTTCAGGAACGCCGCGGCACTCGGGGCCGCCGGGGTGCTGCTCTCCCCGCGCAGCGCCGATCCGCTCACCCGAAAGGCAGTGCGCATCAGCATGGGGCATGTCTTCGGAGTGCCTTGGGCCGAAGCTCCGTCGCTGAGCGAAGCGCTCGATCACTTGCGGCAAGGAGATCGCTCGATCGTGGTGGCGGAGAACTCCGCCGACGCCATCGACCTCGATCGCGCGGCACTGCCCGCGGTGTCGGCGGTCATCTTCGGCGCCGAGGGCCACGGTGTCTCTGCCGAGATCATGGCGCGCGCCGACCTGGTCGTGCGAGTGCGCTCGATGCCGGACATTCCACTGAATGTCGCGGTGACCTCAGCGATCGTGCTGCATGAACTGCGCAGCGCCGAGCGGAAGAACGCCGCCGGCGGGTGATGCGCCCTCGGCCGCGGGATCGGCGGACGGCGCGTGGGCGGAGTCGCTCAATCGCTCAATGTCGGCGCCGAGGCCGCGGAGCACCACCTCCATCTGCGCATAGCCGCGATCGAGGTGATAGACGCGGTTGACGATCGTCTCCCCCCGGGCCGCCAGCCCGGCCAGCACCAGCGAAGCGCTTGCGCGCAGGTCGCTCGCCATCACGGGGGCTCCGACGAGCTCGCCGCCACCCGCGACCATGACGGTCGGCCCCTGCCTGAAGAGCCTCGCGCCCATGCGGGAGAGCTCGGCGACATGGAGGAACCGCTCGGGATAGATCTTCTCGGTCACGATGCTGTTGCCCTGCGCCAGACAGAGGAGCGCCATGAACTGCGCTTGCAGGTCCGTGGGGAAACCCGGGTGAGGTTGAGTGGTGATCATGGCCGGCCGCAGCGTGCGCTCGCTCGAGACCCGGACCGTGCAGCGGGTGCGATCTTCATTCTCCGACTTCGTTTCGACATGGACGCCGATCTCGCCCAGATAATGCACCGCGGCGATGAGGGCGTCCATCGGGAACTCATCGATGATGACATCGCCGTTAGTCATGGCAGCGGCCACGGCGTAGGTTCCCGCGACAATGCGATCGGACATCACGCGATAATCGGCGCCGCCGAGCTCATCGACACCATCGATGATGATGCGCGGCGAGCCTGCTCCCTGGATCTTCGCACCCATCCGCGTCAGGAGCCTCGCGAGATCGACAATCTCAGGTTCACAGGCGGCGCATTCGATGATCGTGCGCCCCTTCGCAATGGTGGCCGCGCTCATGACATTCGCCGTGCCCAGGACGGTGCTGCCGTTGGGACCACCGAGGAAGACGGTGCCGCCCTTGAGGCGTTCCGCCGACACGACGAGATTGCCGTTGCGCTGCTCGACCTTCGCGCCGAGCGCCAGCATGCCCTTCACATGGAGGTCGACGGGACGGTCACCGAAGGCGCAACCGCCCGGCATGCTCACCACCGCGCGGCGGCGCCGGGCGAGCATCGGCCCCAGCGTGCAGATGCTTGCACGCATCGTGCGGACGACATCGTATCGGGCGGTGATGCGATTCTCGTCCTGGCTGTGAAGCGTGACAGCCCCTTCGGAGAAGCGCACCGCGACACCGAGTTCATCGAGCAGGCGCGCCATGTTGGCGATGTCAGAGAGCTCCGCAACATTGCGCAGGACGACCGGCTGATCGGTCAACAGCGACGCCGCCATCATCGGCAGCGCGGCGTTCTTGCTTCCCTCAACCGAGATCCGGCCCGAGAGCCGGCGTCCACCCTGAATGCGGAAGAAGTCCATGCGATCCCTCGCGTCTGGAGTGAGTTCGAAACCTGTGGTCCCGGCCGGGGTCGCCGAACGGGAGCGTTGTTGTATCGGCGCGGCGGCCATTGTGGGACCCAAAATGCGACGCTGGACCTACGATGGCCCCGTGACAACGCTCCCCGGACCCCCGACCGACCTCGTGGAACCCTCCCTCCCCGCAGCCAAGATGCAACTCGTGATGCCGGGTTCCCCGGTCACGGGCCGCGTGGTTTCGAACGAACTCTGCATGCGAGGGAAGAGTTCAAGCTTTGTTCGGCATGTCGAGATCGATCTCGCGGGAACCCCGCTCGAGGGGAACTTCCTGGCTGGACAGAGTTTCGGCATCATTCCCCCGGGAGTTGATGCCCACGGACGGCCCCACAAGGTTCGCCTCTACTCCATCGCCAGCCCGACCTGGGGTGAAGATGGCCACGGGCGCATCATGGCGACCACGCCCAAGCGCCTGATCGCGGAGCGCGCCCCGCAGGGTCCGAAGGACGATCCCGGCGATCACGGCCTCTTCCTAGGCGTCTGCTCGAACTACCTCTGCGACCTCCGACCGGGTGAACCGATCCAACTCAGCGGCCCCGCGGGCAAGCGCTTCCTTCTCCCCACGGATGTCGAGCAGCACGACTACCTCTTCCTGGCGACGGGCACCGGCATCGCGCCGTTCCGCGGCTTCATCAAGGAGCTCTTCGAAGGTCCGCCCGAAGGATCACCCGCCGCCGGCTCATGGCGCCCCTGCACCCGCACGGTGCATCTGGTGATGGGAGCGCCGTACACCACGGATCTCCTCTACGACGGACTCTTCACCGACCTCGCGTCGCGTCACTCCAGCTTCCACTATCACCCGGTCATCAGCCGTGAGCGTCGCGCCGATGGCGGGCGTGGCGAATATGTGCACCAGTTCATCGAACGGCGTCTCGACCTCTTCGCGCCGCTGCTCGCGAAGCCGACCACGCTGATCTACATCTGCGGCCTTGCAGGCATGCAGACGGGGCTCTTCCACCTGCTCGCGAGGCAAGGCCTCGACTCGGGCTATCTCACGAGACAAGGGCCGATCGCCGAGGTCGCCCCTCTGGAGTGGAGCGAGGAGCAGATCCGGCGCTTCGTGCGCCCGACCCATCGCTGCATGCTCGAGGTCTACTGACCGGCGGGTTCAACCGCCGCCAGGTCCCTTGCCGCCGGGCTTCGTCATCGCCGTCGGGTCGAGCAGGCGGTCGAGCGTCTTCGCGTCGACGAGCTTCTGTTCAAGCGCCAGTTCGCGCACGGTCTGGCCGCTGGCGAAGGCATCCTTGGCGAGCTTGGCCGCACGGTCGTAGCCAATGACCGGCGCGAGCGAGGTGCACATCATCAAGCTGCGCTCCACCATGCCGGTGGCCGTCTTCTCGTTGACTTCGAGGCCGTCAATGCACCTGTCGACGAACATGCCGCACGCCTCCGACAGGAGGGAGATGCTCTCGATGAGGTTCTCTGAGATCATCGGCATGGCGACATTGAGTTCGAGCACGCTGCCGACGCCGCCGAGGCCGCCAACCGTGATCGCCGTGTCATTGCCGATGACCTGCGCCGAGACCATGATGACGCTCTCGCAGATCACGGGATTGACCTTGCCCGGCATGATCGAACTGCCCGGCTGTGTTGCAGGCAGGCTGAGTTCGCCAAGGCCGCAGCGAGGGCCGGAGCCGAGCAGACGGATGTCACCGGCAATCTTCGAAAGGCTGACCGCGATCGTCCTGAGTGCGCCGCTTGCCTCGACGACACAGTCGCGCGTCGCCTGCGCTTCAAAGTGATTCTTCGCCTCGCGGAAGGGAATCCGCAGCGACGCAGAGAGGCGCTTCGCGACCGTGGCGCCGAACTTCGGATGAGCGTTGATGCCCGTGCCCACCGCGGTCCCGCCGATCGGCAGGTTTTCAGCCATCGCTCGGAGGGCGCTCGACGCTCGTCGTACACCCTCGCGCACCGCCGCCGCATACCCCGAGAAGACCTGGCCCATGCGAATGGGGGTCGCATCCATGAGATGGGTCCGGCCCACCTTGACGATGCGATCCCATGCCTTCGCCTTCCTCTCCAGCGCCACCGCGAGTCGCTCGAGCGCCGGCAGCAGGCGCTCCTGAATGAGGGCGCAACCGGCGATCTGCGTTGCCGTCGGAAAGGTGTCATTCGAGCTCTGGCCGGCATTCACATCGTCGTTGGGGTGAACGGGGTCGCGCGATCCGATCTCACGACCTGCGCGGCGCGAGGCGACATTGGCGATCACCTCGTTGACATTCATGTTCGTCGAGGTGCCGGAGCCGGTCTGGAAGACATCGATGGGGAAGTGACGCATCACCGCGGCGATGCCGTCGGCAGCGTCCGCGGCGAAGGGCTCGAGCAGTTCGTTGCAGGCGCCGACGATCGCCCTGGTCCGCGCGGTGTCGAGCAGGCCCAAGTCCCGATTTGACTCAGCGCAGCACTTCTTGAGGAGCAGGTAGGCCTCGATGAGCTGCGGCGGAACTGGGCGACCGGAGACCGGGAAGTTCAAGACCGCCCGCTGCGTGGTCGCGCCGAAGAGCGCGTCGTGCGGAACGATCATCTCGCCCATCGAATCCTTCTCGATGCGCGTGGGCGACGAAGGGCGTGACACCTTCACCTTGCCCGAAGCGCGAGCCGAAGGCGCGGCCTTGGGATCGTTGCTCGAGCGGGTCGACTTGGGACGACGGGTCATGGCGGTGCTCATGGGGGCGAACAGCCTAGCCGACATCGAACGCTCGGCGCCGCGGTGTGATCAGCTCTCGCCAACGCGGGCCAGTGAGCGCTCCGCGGTCGCCAGTCGATCGCGCTCCGCATCCGAAAGCGATCGGCCAAAGCGAAGGTTGATCTCATCGGCGAGCGGACGAGCCTGCCGCGGCGCTCTCGGCACCAGCGACTCAAGCAGCGTGAGCCACGGCGCCGCCGTGGGCTCGATTCCTGCGGCCAGTTCATACTCCCCTTCCATGGCGGCAGCGCGGAAGAGTCGCGGGCGCAGTGACGGCGCCTCCTGCTGGCGCTCATCCGTCAGCAGTCGGAGCGCCGCTCGCGAATCTCCCTCGGCCATGAGCAGATCAGCCAGACGACCCATCAGCTCATGGCGGGTGGACGCTTCGATGGCACCCGAGGCATTCACCGCGGCGCGCAATCCACTCGTGCGGGCCCTTGCGGTGACGAACGGGAGCGGTGCGATGGTCTCATCGACTGCGAGAAGGTCGCTGGGAGAGAGCCCCTCGAGCACTCGCGCCAGCGCCGCGTTCCATGTCTCCACCTGGTCGGGCTTCGGCGGCATGTCGACCAGCATGGCCACCACCACCGACGAGGGTGGCTGATCGGCGACGGCGGCGACGGCGACGGGGTAGATGCCTGCATCAACCTCGGCTCGCTCCATGAGCGCGCGACGGCGACCGGCGCGGCGCATACCTTCGGCTGCGCCCACGCGAAGGATTTCATCGTCGGACGCGAGGAACTCCTCCACAAGGTCTCGATCCGCATCGCCGCCAGCCGCAGCCACGAGTCGAAGGATCTCCGGCGTCGGCTTCTGCTGCATGGCCCGTCGAGCCGGCTCGATCACGAGGAGTTCCCAGCCCGGAGGCGTCAGGCCTGCATCGGCCACTCGATTGACCGCGAACGCGGCGACTTCGGCGAGCATCGGATCGGCGAGCCTCGCCGTGGCGGGCCCGAACGCCGCCTCCGACGGCCTCACGCCGAGCTGTCGAAGCATCGCCTCGGCCGTTGCGGAGTCGCCTTCGGCGGGAAGAAGCTCGGCGATCCGTTCACTCGCACGCAGCGCGCCAAGGTCGCCAATCACGCGGACCGCTCGGGCTCGAATGGCCGGCACGCGATCGGTGACGCGCTCGAGGACCTTGGTCACGAGCGTTTCGGGAGGTCGCTCGCCGTTTCGCAGCATGCGCTCCACCTGCGAGAGACCGATGTTGCGGACCTCGGGCATCTCGTCATCGAGCAGCAGCACGATGCGCTCCGAGCGCTCGGGGACCGGCATCGTGACTAGGAAGTCGAGATAGGCCTGACGCAGTTTGCCGACGAGCTTCGTACCGCGCTCATTCTCAAGTTCGAGCTGCTTGTGAAGCTGCGCCAACTGATCCTGAAGTGAAACGACCATGAACTCCGGAGTCGGCGCCGCACGCCGCGCCGCCCACCACTGGCGCCACGACTCGGCATTGTTCCCCAGTCGCTGCCCGGTGATGCGATCGAGGGCTTCGCATGCTTCACGAATGACCTCGGCAGGCTCGCGACGCCGCTCATCGAGGAGCGCGATGAGATCGGGCAGCTGGTCGCGCCCGCGCAGTTGACCCATCGCGAAGATGTAGGCGAGGCGCTCCGAGGTCGGACGCGCCGGATCGAGCGCAAGCGCCGCCACGCGCTCTGACGCGGCGTCGCCTTCGCGCGCGAGCAGGCGAGTGACCTTGGGATGCAACTCCCGCGGCGCCGACCCGAGGGCGACGAGCAGCGCTTCGAGCATGGCGCTTGGTCGGCGCGCCTCATCGTCCATTGCGGTCGCAACAGCATCGATCTGCCCGGTGTCGCCGGAGCGCAGCGCTTCGTCGATGATGCGCCGCGCATCGGCGCTTCCACGCGTCACGATGCGAAGGGCGGCCCCCTGCCGGACCTCTGGTGAATTGGCGGGATTCTGGAGAATGCTCCGAAGGAACTGAAGATCAGGATCGACCTCGGCGCCAGGCCGCGGGGGTCCCATCAGCGCCGGTGCCGGCTCGTCGGGGTCCGCCTGCTGCAGCGCCGACGGCACAAGGCTCATCTCCTGCCGGGCGGGAGGGCTGAACAAGGGAAGCCCGGACGCGGGCGGCGCCCCCAGAAGGCACGCCGTCAGCGAAGCTGCGACCACCGCCGGCGCCACGGCCCCGGAAAGAGAGACACCCCCGAGAATGGAGAAAGACAAGGTCCGAGGTTCTTTCGGGAATTGGACCATGCGGCTCATCGATGGTAGCGGCTAGCATCCCCCGCGGCATGGCAAGCCAGGAGTGGAATCGTGAATGGCACGACGCGGAGGAGCACGCGGACCGCGCGCAGGATCTCTTCGAGCGTGGCCGCTTCCCCGAGGCCGAGGCGGAGCTTCGCAAGGCGCTCGCGGTCGATCCCGACCGGGGCGAGTGGCAGTTCACCCTGGGGCTGACCCTCGAGGCGGCGGGCCGGGATGGCGAGGCGCTCGAGTGCTTCCGCCGGGCCATCGAACTCGAACCTGGCGCGGTGGAGCCCTACCTTGCGGCTGGAGCCTGCGCGAATCGGCTGGGCCGACATGAGGACGCGCTCCCCCACCTCGAACAGGCGAACCGCATCGATCCCGCCAGCGAGTTCGGATACGCCCATCGCATTGACGCGCTGACCGAGCTTGGTCGGCACGACGAAGCGGAGACCGTCTACTACATCGCCCAGGAGCGGCTCGAAGAGATGCCTCGCTGCCTCGCGGCGATGGGTGAATCGCTCTTCGCCCGAGGCCTGCATCAGCGGGCCGCGTGGTGCTTCCGCGAAGCGCTCCGTCAGGAGCCCACGCTGCCCCGAGTTCGAGCGCGCCTCGCCGCCGTGGTGGCCGCGGGAGGTCAGCCGCAGCGCGCGGTCCAGCTCCTGCTTCAGGAGCTGCGCGACGACCCGGGCAATGTCGACACGATTCTTGAGTTCGGTGCGCTGCTGGTCGAGTTGAATCGGCTTCCCGAGGCCGCGGAGAAGTTCACCCGCGCGATCGAGCTTCAGCCGGCCAATCCGATGGCCCACTGGTCGCTTGGCGACCTCGCCCTGCGCACCGGTCGGCCGGATCAGGCCGTCGTCGAGTTTGAACTGGTGCAGCGCCTCGACCCCGAGTTTCCATCGATTCAGCTTGAACTTGCCGAGGCGCACCTGCGCGTCGGCGATCTCAACGCCGCCCGCGCGCGGCTTCGAGCCCATCTGGCCATCGACGATGAGCCCTCCGAGAGCGCCGACGGCGTGATCCGACTCGGCACGCTGCTTCTTGAGGCGGGACTCTATCCCGAGGCGGTGTCGATTCTCTCCGGCGCTGCCGAGCGCTTCCCGGGCATTCCGCTCATCTGGAGGCATCTCGCGTTCGCGCGCTTTCGCGTTGGCGATCGCCGAGGCGGCGTGGCGGCCTCGCTCAAGCTGCACGCGCTTGACCCCGACTGCACCGAGGCAGTTCACAACCTCGCGTTGGCCGCGATCGAAGCGGGTGACTTCGCCGAGGCGAGACGCTGGATCATGGTGGGGAGTTCCCGCTGGCCGCACGAAGCTGGTTTCAGGCACCTACGGACGCGCCTCGCGCTCGCTCGAACCGGAGAAGTCCTGAACCGAAGCGTGATGAGAGTTCGGGTGCTCCTGCACCGCGCCCGGGAGTGGTTTGCGCGACTGCTGCGCTGACCGACGCGTCTTTCAGTTTCGACTTTGGGACGCGACCAGCGCACGAACCACGCGCGGCGGCCATGTTCGACTGCCCCGTGGTTTCACCGGATGACTTCAGCGACCGCGTTGTGCGCGGAGACATCGCTCGCGCGCACGGAGCGCGCCGCAAGAGCCCTCCGATGGTCCAAGAGACCTCAGACGACCGCGTTCGTGTAGGGCAAAAGGGCCATGAAGCGCGCCCGCTTGATGGCGAGCGCCACGGCCTTCTGCTCGCTCGCTGAGAGCGCCAGGCGTCGACGGCTGTAGATCTTGCCGTTCGGCGTCATCATGCGCCGAAGGTCATCCACTGCGCGGTAATCGACCCAGATGCGGCCATCGGCGCCGACCTTGGCGTCAAGCTTCGGAGGAGGAGATTGAAACTGCGTCATGGAAGGTGAACCGGCTCAACTCTCTGGCGCCACGGCTGTGACGCTCCACTTCGGACTCCGGTGCGAAGGCGAGCAACCTGCCGCTCGGGAGGCTCCCGAACCTTCGGGAGCAGTGGATCGGAAAGGGTAGCAGAAGGCCTCGATGCCGCAAAGGGGGAGATCGCGTGGCCTACGACACGGTCGGGAGCCACGCGGCGAGCAACTCGATGCACGCCTCGGTGTCCCGCTTGTCGATCATCTCGGTCACAGTGTGGATGTAGCGGGTGCCCGGCCCGATGGCGATGCATCGGGCGCCGCGGCCGGCCCGTTGAATGGCGCCGGCGTCCTGACCGCCCCGGGGAAGAATCGCCCGCTGATGGGCAATGCGGTGGCGCCGCGCCACCGCGCAGACCTCTTCGATGAGACGATGATCGGAGATCATCGACGAATCCTGCACCATGATGGCGGCGCCGGCCCCCTGCTTCGTGACTCGCTGCGTCTCGGGCACGCCCGGCGTGTCGCAGGCGAGATTGACATCGATGCCGACGCCGATGTCAGCCCCGACGGTCTGCGCCGCCACCAGCGCGCCGCGCAAGCCGACTTCCTCCTGCGTCGTGAAGGCGACGATGAGATCGGCGCCGTGGCGCGAACCTCGCTTGGCGATGGCGCGCATGGTCTCGATGGCGATGAAGCAGGCCACGCGATTGTCAATCGCCTTGGAGACGACCTTGCGCTCCGTCTCGAAGAAGGGCTCATGCGGAACGACGAAGTCGCCGATCTGGACGGCCTTCCTGACCGTGGCCGCATCGAGCCCGAGGTCAACGAAGAACTCTTCGACTCCGGGGACCTTCGATCGCTCCGCCTCGGATGAGATGTGAATCGGCTTGCCGCCCGGGTTCATCACGCCAGTGAAGTCGCCGTCGCGCGTGATGAGCACGACTCGGCGACTGAAGAGGTTGCGGGGATCGAATCCTCCGGCGGGGTTCAGCCAGACCATGCCTTCGTCATCGACATGGCGGACATAGAAGCCGATTTCATCCATGTGCGCTGCGAGCAGCACGCGCGGTGCCGCAGCGGTGCGCGCGCTCTTGCGGGAGCCCTTGGTCGAAGAGCGCACCTTCGCACGCCGGGTGCAGATGAGTGAACCAAGGCGATCTTCCTCGACCTCGTCGAACAGACCCTTGATCTCGCCGCGAATGATGTCACGGATGCGTTCTTCGCGTCCGGCAACACCGGGCGCTTCACACAGCGTTCGAAGGAGGTCGTAGCGCATTCGGTCGATGGTACCGCACCGACGCCGCCTGTTGGGGCGTTCACTCGCCCTCTGACGGAGCCGTCGTTGGCGCCGGCCAGGCATCGTGACCGAGCGGCCCGCGGCGGTCATAGGCACCGGGGCCACCATGAAGGCCGTGAAGGCCGTGAACGGTATGAACGGTATGCCGCCGTGAAAGGCAGGTATGCAATGACCGCCACGGCGACCTCAGCCGCTCCGGCGACCAGGACCACCCCGGCTGCCGCGTGCATCATCGCCGCCAAGGCGGCGATCGAAGCGATCGTCGCCAGCGCTGCTGTCTCCGCCAGCGCAACCAGCGACGCCCGCGTCGCCATCACCGCCTGCACCGCGCCCCCCTACCATGGCGCCATGCCCCGGCACTCGCCGTTCCATGACGAACAGCTTGCCTTCGCGACGCGGGAGAATGAGCGCCGCGCCCGTCTCGTGGCTGAAGCGGGCCGGGGCGACGCGCAGGCGGCCGCGTTCGCCGCGAATCGCGCCGAAGTCTCCTGGCTTCCGTTCGGCCCCGATGATGCCGACCCCGAGCAGGTACGGCAGGTGGTCGCCGCCTACGGTCCATTCGAGCCTGAGTATGCGGCCATTCGCCGGAGCGTCGCGCTCGTAGATCCCTTCCACCGCGCTACCCTTCGCGTCACCGGAGCCGAGCGGCGCGACTTCCTGAACCGAATGCTCACTCAGGATGTCGCCACGCTGAAGGTCGGTCAGTCACGGCGGGGCTTCTGGTTGAATCGCAAGGGTCGGATCGACACCGATCTCCTCATCGTTGAGACGGGCGACGAGATCCTGCTCGATGTCGACGCTTGTGCCGCGAGCGAAGTGCGCGAATCGCTTGATCGATTCCTCTTCAGTGAGGATGTCCAGATCGAGGAGGCGAGCACCACTTGGGCTCGTCTCTCGCTGCATGGACCGAAGTCGGGAGCGCTTCTCGACGCATCGGGAGTGACCGGTGCTGACGCCCTCGCACCAGGCGGTGTTGCGGCCGGAGTGGTCTCTGGTTCGCGCGTCATCGCAGCGCGAGAGGACACCTGCGCCACGAAGGGCTTCGAGTTGTTCGTTCCGATCGACGGAGCCATCGCCCTCTGGCAACGCCTGGTCGAGCAGGCTCGCCCCGCAGGATGGGAGGCATGGAACAGTGCGCGCATCGAAGGCGGCACGCCGCTCTTCCGCGTCGACTTCGGCCAGGAGAGCCTCCCCCACGAGACCGGCGTCGTGCGCTCGCATGTGAGTTTTCGAAAGGGCTGCTACCCGGGTCAGGAGATCGTCGCTCGCATGGAGTCGCTCGGCGCGCCGAAGCAGCAGGTGGTCGCCTTCCGCGCCGCAGGCGAAGAGACGCCGGTCAGCGGCGCCCAGTTGCGCCGGCCATCGGAACCGATGGGCACGCCGATCGGTGTGGTGACAAGCAGCACCATCTCGCCACTCTTGCGATCGATCATCGGACTCGCGACCGTGCGAAGCGCCCTCGCGGAACCGGGGAGCAAGGTCGCCGCGCACGCCGATGGTCACGCCCTCGAGGTTGAAGTCCTCGGACCGCCGGCACCCTTGATTGACGCCACGAGCGGAGTCGGAGCCGCATGAGCGCAGCGCCTGTTGATGGCCCCGCGCCGGTTCCTGCGGAGCTCATCCTCTTCATCGGTGGTGGTGTCATCACCGTGCTCGTGACCGTCTTTGTGATCGTGCTCCTGATTCGAGCCAATCGCGACCACACTCGGCAACTTGAACTCGAAGCGCAGGAGCGCCGCGCCAGCCTCGCGGCGCAGCGCGGCGAAGCGCCGCTCGGCGCCAGCGATCGTTCCTCCAGTGGAACGAACGCATCCGGAGGTGCCTCGTGACGCGATGGCCCCATCCAGCCTCAGTTCGGCTGACCGAGGTCGGCCCGCGCGACGGACTCCAGAATGAGTCGAAGCCGATCTCGACGGCGGAGAAGATCCGCTTCATCGACGCCCTCTCGAATGCGGGGTTCACGGAGATCGAAGTCTCGAGCTTCGTGAGCCCGAAGTGGGTGGCTCAACTTGGTGATGCCGCCGAGGTCTTCGCGGGTATCGCGCGGCGACCGGGTTGCGCGTACTCGGCGCTCGTGCCGAACATGGCGGGCCTCGAACGGGCTGTCGCCGCCCGGGTGGACAAGGTCGCCGTCTTCCTCGCCGCGAGCGAGACCTTCTCGCAGAAGAACATCAATGCCACCATCGACCAGTCGCTTGAGCGCGTGGCTCCCGTCATCAGGGCGGCGCGCGACGCGCGCCTGCCGGTGCGCGGCTATGTGAGCTGCGTCATCCGCTGCCCCTACGAGGGAGCCATCGCCGGTGCGGCCGTGCGGCGCGTCGCGTCGGCGCTCCTTGACCTCGGTGCCGCGGAGATCGACCTCGGCGACACAATCGGCGCTGCGGCGCCCGATGACATCGATCGACTGTACGAGGCGGTTGATGGCGTGGTGGCCCCCGGCGACTCAGTGCTGCATCTCCACGACACGCGCGGCCTCGCGGCAGCTTGCGCACTCCGCGCACTTCAGCTTGGTGTCACGCGCTTCGACGCCAGCGCCGGCGGCCTCGGAGGCTGCCCCTATGCGCCCGGCGCTCGGGGCAATGTCGCCACCGAACTGCTCGTGGCGCTCCTCGATGGTTGCGGCATTGCGAGCGGCGTGGATGGCGCCGCCGTTGCCGCGGCCGGCCGCAGCATGAAGCTCGCCGTGGCCTCGGGCGCGAGCTCATAGAGACCGCGGCGGCGGCGGATGCGCTGCCACGCCACGCGCGCCGGCTCGCCCGCCCCCTCGTCGTCGATCAGCACCGCGTAGGGCCTGGCGGGAAACTCGAAGTGTCCCGTGTTGAGAATGATGCGACCGTCAATGCGCCATACTCCGGGACGATGGGAGTGGCCGCAAACGACCACCTGGGCGCCGGGAGCACACCGAGCGGCGAAGGCGCCGGCGAGGTGCGGATAGCGTCGCCAGTACTTGAGGATCAGCAGGATCGCGTGCGGTCGCAGGAGCAGCGCCCAGGCGCTCGCATGACGACGAGCTCGATCGGCGTCGGCCCACTCGCACGCGGCGGCTGCGCGGGCGGCCTCGAAGACTGCATCGGCCGAATCGCGTTCGCTCTCCGGATACTGTGCAAGCACGCTCGCCACTGCAGCGCGCGCATCGGCCGCCCATGGCGACCACGGGGCGACACAAGGATCGAAGGCGTCACCGTGGGTCACCAGCACCCGACCGTCGGCGAGGAGGGCGTGGCGCACGCCGGAGACGCCGAGATCATGGTTCCCCTCGATGCAGCGCAGCGAAGCTCCGGCGCGGCAGCAGGCGTCGCGGAGCCGCTCGAGTTCCTCACGAGCGCGATCGACTGCGCCGGGAAGATGCAGTTCGGCGACATCTCCGTTGACCACCACTTCGCGCGCCCCGTGCAGAAGCGGCTCGAGCGCTCGAACGGTGCACGGCCCCTTGCCAAGGTGAAGATCGGAGAGGACCAGGATGGTGCGATCGCAGGTCACGGGGACGAAGCGCTCCGGGGCGACCTTCGCTCAGGAAGGTCAAGGAGCATGGCCAATTCCTCGGCGCTCACCAGCCGACTCGGTGAAACTTCGCTTCCGGCGGCTCGAGGCGGCGGCCCGACACCTCCGGAAGCCTCAGCGCGGCAGACGATCTCGACCCACGGCAGGTACTCGCGCGTCGCCTCCTGAAGCGGAGCATGTTCGCGCGGGCCCACTTCGAGCTCGACCCTCGGCAACTGCTCACCGCCGCGCCGCCTGACCTCGAGCGAGAGCAGCAGCGCGAAGGCGACACGCGGATCGTCGAACTCTTTCGTTCCATGTGCTGCAGCGACCTCATCCACCCGACCGGGCGATGCCGCGGCGCCAACACGGATGACGATCGGCTCACGCACGCCCGCTCACCGTGCCCCGCAGAAGAAGTGGTTCGGCGGAGTCGAGGCGCACTCGAACAAAGGCACCGGGACGAAGATCCGCAACGCTCGATGCACTCTGACGGCATGAGACAATGAGGTCACCGCTGGTGCGCCCGATGATCTCGATCATCTCGTTCGCGCGAGGCGAACGATCTCCGTTCGCGCCGGGCCGTGATCCGGGCGCTCCCTCGGCGACGCGCAGGCTGGCATGCGAGTCCTTCCCGGCATGACCTGCTTGCCCGCCCTCCCCGCCGAATCCGCCATGCCCGGCATATCCCCCATGCCCGCCCCGCTCGCTCTCGCCACGGCCACGACTTCCCGCGCCGATCACCGCGAGCGCCACCCGGCGCGGCGCTTCACTCTCGCGTGGGTGCGCATCCTCAGCCGCCGACGGCGTGACCGCCCCCCTCTCCGAGTCACCCTCGGCCGCGCCCCGGCGACTTCCGATCCGCTCAACCAGGATCTCGACCTCGCGCCCCACCCATGCGGCATGCACGCGCCGACTCGTCTCGGCCTGCACTTCGAGCATCGTGTTGTTCCTGAGTTTCTTGATCTCGACGGGGACATCATCAGCGAAGCGATCGATGGCGACCGTGCCCGGGCGCGGCGAGTACTTGAAGATGAAGTTGTTCTTGAAGGGCAACTCCCTGATCAGCGCGAGCGACGCTTCGAAGTCCTCATCCGTCTCCGTCGGGAAGCCGACGATGAAGTCCCCCGCGAGCGTCGCCTGCGGCATGCGCTCGAAGATCGACTCGACGAACGCTCGATAGTCGGCGACCTGATAGCCGCGATTCATGAGCTTCAGGATGCGATCGGAACCCGACTGGGCCGGCGCGTGGATGTACGGCGCAATCCTCGGCCTCGCGGCGATGACATCGAGCACATCGGGGCCGAAGTCGCGCGGGTAGCTCGTGACGAAACGGAGGCGCCTCAGTTGCGGCACCTCGTCGTGGATGCGAGCGAGGAGCCTCGCGAAGGTGGTCACTCTCCGCCCACTCGCGTCGATCGCGTCCCGTTCCCCGCCGCCGCTCTGCGCCAGGCGCTCCGCCTCGGGACCTCGGAAGGCCGACAGCCCCGGTCCGACCTGTGGGGCCTCTCGGCCCGACGCGTCGGTCGAGACGCCGTGGGTGTAGCGGTAGTGATTGACCGTCTGACCAAGGAGCGTGATCTCCACGACGCCCGCCTCAGCCAGTTTGCGGCACTCCTCGACAATGTGGTCGGGCGGGCGATGAACCTCGGCACCGCGCGTATTGGGAACCACGCAGTAGGTGCAGAACTTGTTGCAGCCCCGAGTGATGCGTACATAGGCGCTCCAGGCGCGCCCTTCACGGGCATCGGGGTCGAAGGCCCTCGCCAGATCGAGCAGTTCCAGTGAATCCTCCGCCGCGGCCAGGGTCGCACTCCGGCGATGCCGATTGCCGGCAAGTGCAACCCTCTCCGAGGCGGGCGCCTGCCCCGAGCGGAAGGCGTTGTCAATCAGGAGCGGAAGCCGGTCGAGTTCACCCGGCCCGCAAAGGAGGTCCACCTGCGGGTAGCGACGCAGCATGTCCGGCCCATCCCGCTCCGCCATGCAGCCGAGGACGCCCAGGATCACCTGCTCCCCGCGCTTCTTCCGCTGGCCGATGATGCCCAACCGGCTGTAGGCCTTGTGTTCAGCGTGTTCGCGCACCGAGCAGGTGTTGAAGAGCACCACTTCGGCGGTCTGCCAATCATCCACGAAGGAGTGCCCCAGCGCCCGCAAGTGGGAGCGAACCAGCTCGCTGTCGAGCTCGTTCATCTGGCAGCCAAAGGTTTCGAGGAAGACAGTCGCCATGGGTCTGACCCGGAGGGCTCCGGAGCCGCTCGCCCTTCGTGGACGAAAGCGGGAGTGTAGGGTGCCCGCCTGCGATGGCACGCCGACCACCTGGCCGCGCTTCAGGCGCCCAAATCTGCGCCAGAGTCAACGCTCCGGCCGATGAGTCTGCCGTGCTTCGTCCCGGTCATCTGGTGATTCTCGTGGCCGCGTGCCTGCTGGCGATCGGCGTGGTCATGGTCCACTCCGCCGCCATGAAGCTCGGCGGTGAGACGACTCTCACCGGGCTCCTCACCGGCCGCGTTCCGGCGCTCGCGCTCGCCGCCTTCGTCTGCCTGCTGATTGGAACCCGCGTACCTGTTGAACGATGGGGTGAGGCAAGGCCTGCTTTCAATCCCGCGCCGTGGATCCTGATCGTCGCGCTCCTTCTGCTGCTTGCGGTGTATGTGCCAGGTCTCGGGCGTGAAGTCAACGGCGCAACGCGCTGGCTCCAGCTTGGACCGTTGAGCTTCCAGCCAAGCGAGGTGGTGAAGTGGGGCCTGCCCTTCGCCATTGCCGCCTATGCCTGCTGGACTGGTCCCCGCATGCGGGAGTTCCTGCGCGGCTTCGCGCTGCCGCTCATCGTCGTCTCGCTCTTCTGCGGCCTGATCGCGAAGAACGACCTCGGCACGGCCGTGCTCATCATGGTGGTGGCTGTGGCCATGCTCGTGGTTGCCGGTGCCCGCATCATCTACCCCATCCTGGTCGCCCCGGTCCTGGCGATCGCCGCCGCCGGCCTCGTCCTCACGAGCCGCTATCGCGTGAATCGCATCGAAGCGTTCCTCGATCCCTACAAGGATCGCGAGGGGATCGGCTACCACATCATCCAGTCGATGGCTGCCATCAACGGCGGATCGCTCAGTGGCCGCGGGCTCGGCAACAGCGTGCAGAAGTTCGGCTACCTGCCCGAGTCGACCACCGACTTCATCTACGCGATCATCTGTGAAGAACTTGGTGTGGTCGGCGCAGCCGCCGTGGTGCTGCTCTACATCGGCCTGCTGATTGCTGGCGTGGCGATCATTCGCGGCGCTGGTCGCACACCTGACTCCGCCGCGCCGCCTCGAGATTTCGCGCGGCTCTTCGCATTCGGCGTGCTGCTGACCGTTGCGGTGCAGGCGGCCATCAATCTCTCGGTGGTCACCGGGCTCGCCCCGACCAAGGGCATCGCGCTTCCGCTGGTTTCGCATGGAGGCACGGGCTGGCTGCTCACCGCGTTCTGCCTGGGATTGCTCGTTTCCATCGACCGCGTCACCGCAAGACTCTCCCCGGATGAAGAAGACTTCGAGGCGAGCGTTCCTTCGGAGCCCGATGATCGGCGGTTGGCTCGTGGCGCCTTCGGTCAAAGCACGGCCAACGCCTGAGCCATGACCGAGGTCAGCGCGTCCCGAAGCACGGTCGTCTTTGCGGGGGGCGGCTCGGGTGGGCATCTCTCTCCGGGGATCGCCGTCTCCGAAGCCATCGAGTCTCTTGCACCGGGTCAGCCGACGCTCTTCATCTGCTCGGAGCGCACGATTGATCGCGAGGTCCTCTCGGGCGCAGCGCGGAACTTCCAGTCGATTCCCGCGCGTCCGGCGCTGCGTCGCCCCGGCGCCTTCATTCGCTTCCTGCTTTCCATTCCCCGTGCGACCGCGGCGAGCGCCAGCCTTCTCAAGGCCCATCGAGTCGGCGTGGTGGTGCTGCTGGGTGGATTCGTCTCCTATCCCGTCGCACGCGCGGCGCGGCAACTTGGCATTCCGATGGTGCTCCTCAATCTCGACGCCGTTTCGGGTCGAGCCAATCGGCGCGTCGCGCGCTGGACCGATCGAGTGCTCTCGGCGGTGCCCACGGTCGGACTGGGAAATCGCGAAGTCGCCGTTGTCGGGATGCCGATTCGTCGCGCGGCCCGCGCCGGTGCCGACCCGGAGAAGTGCCGAGAGCGGCTGGCCCTTCGACCGGACCTGCAAACGCTGCTGATCACCGGCGCTTCACAGGGTTCGACCTCGCTCAATGAGGCTCTCCCGCGGCTCTTGAGCGAGCGCCGCGAGCTGCTTCGAGGTTGGCAGGTTCTCCACCTGACGGGATCGATGTCTGCAGAGCGGAGCGCGACGCTGAAGTCGGTGTACGCCGCCGCCGAGATCCCCGCCGTGACGATGCCCTTCCTCCACGACATGGGACTTGCCTGGGGAGCCGCCTCGCTCGCCATCTCCCGCGCTGGAGCAAGTTCGGTCGCCGAGGCCGCGTTCAATCGAGTCCCCGCGATCTTCGTCCCCTTCCCACACCACCGCGATCAGCATCAACGCCACAACGCGGAGCCGCTGGTCCGACAGGGCTCGGCATGCCTCGCCCGCGACCCTGTTCTCGGGCATGGGCCCGATCCCGATCTCGGACACATGCTCGATGAAGTGTTAGGAGACCAGAGCAGACTGCGGCGACTCGAGAGTGCGGCAAGAGGAGCGCCACAGGTCGATGCTGCCGCCAAGGTTGCGGCGCTCGTCCTTGGGCTGAATCGCGGACTCGCAGACTTGGACCGGTAGCCGCGCGGGCTGGTTGGCCTGCGAGAGCAGGTCGCAAAAATCACCCTTCTGGCCTCTGATCGCCTCTTTGGGGTTTCCTCTGGATGGATGGTGGGCTACCTTTCTCAAACATTCCCGGCTCCGGGGCCGGCCGTTGTCCGCCAGCAGTCCCGTTTCCAGGAGACTCGGATTGAAGACTCCCGCTGTTCTTTGCGGCATCTTTGCACTTGCGTTTGGAGTCTGGTTGGGGAGTCTCCCCGCCGATGCAACTCCTGCCCCCGACGACGGAGGCGTCTCCGCCATCGGCCCCGATGTCATTGTCGGCGCCATTCCGGGCGTGCAGAAGTGGGGCAGCGCCACCTCGGGCGGCGTGACGGTCGCGGCTTACTCCATCGCGACCACAAGTTGCAACATCGGCGACCAGCAGCTTCTCTGGCAGCCCAGCAACCCCAATCACCCGGTCATCCCCCAGAACGCCTATCGCGTGAGGGACGGACGGATTGAACAGATCGGCATGAGCTGGATCAAGCACGGCTTCTGCGCGTTACAGCAGAGCCTCTGCGGACCGTGCCAGCCGGCGGGTGGAGGTTGCCCGCCTGTGCTCGGCGTCGGCTGCTCCGATCCATACTCCGCATCGCTCAACGGAGACCAGACCGGCCTCGGGCCTCGCTCCCAGGTGAATGCCGCGACCGGCGCGTTTCCCTACCCCTTCTGGAGCCCGTCCATTCCGGCCACGATCGGCCGTCGCCTGCAGATCGCCGAGAACGATCTGAATCCAACCTTCAACGCCGGTGCCGAGTACTTCTTCGAAGCGCAGTATGTCCACCCGCAGGATGCCGCCAACGGGAACGGCAACAACAATGCCAGCTATCGAAAGTTCACCGTGGGCTCATTCAGCAGCGGTACCTACACGCTGAGCCTGACTGGCCCGACGGTCCAGCAGATTCCCGCCATCTTCGCGTGGAAGAGCGTCCACCCCGATGTCCTCATCGAGCCCGTCGATGTGCCGAGCGACGGCCGCTTCCATGTCGGGTTCCGAGCCATCGACATCGGTGACGGGCTCTGGCGCTACGAGTACGCGGTTCACAACCTGAACTCCGACCGCAGCGGCGCAAGCTTCTCAATTCCGATCCCCGCAGGCGTTTCCGTGACCGATGTCGGATTCAAGGACATCAACTACCACTCGAACGAGCCATACGACCCGACCGACTGGGTCTCGACGCTGGCTGGCGGCACATTGACCTGGGCCTCCACGCAGACCTTCGCCCAGAACCCCAACGCCAACGCGCTTCGGTGGGCGACGCTCTACAACTTCTGGTTCATTTCAGACTCGGCACCAGCGCCGGCCAACGCTCAGATCGGGCTTTTCAAGCCGGGCACACCGACGAGCGTGTCGGCGACGGTCCTTGGCCCGTCGCAGCCACCATTCACTCTTGGTGATCTCAACTTCGACGGTGTGGTGAATGGTGCCGACCTCGCGATCCTGCTCGGCGCGTGGCTGACCCCCGGCGCCGACCTGAATGGTGACGGCACCACCGATGGAGCAGATCTTTCGATCCTGCTTGGCAACTGGACCCCTTGAGGTCGTGGCTGTGACGCGCCAGGCCGACTTGTCCGGCCCGGTGGAGTGAGTCGCGACCGAGACACCTTTGGAGAACGCTGAACGATGATTGCACTGCCCCCCCTGGTTCTTTCAATCCTGATTGCACTTCCCTCCGGTCAGGGCGGCGACGCTCCTGAGATGCCCGAGATCATGACGGCGTGGACGCTGCATGACCTCGCCTTGCCTGCGGGCACTCCCGAGAACTTCGAAATCCAGGTGGACCTTGGTGGAACCCCCACGCTGGTCAGCTTCTCGCGCTACTCGGTGCGCTCGCACAATTTCCAACTGCTGGTCGACTATGGTCAGGGTGAACTGGTTGAGGTCGATGCGCCGCCATCGCTGACCTATCGCGGCACGGTGGCCGGCATTCCGAATGCGGTCGCCGCTGCGGCCCTCCATGATGATGGGCTCTCGGCGATGATTCGACTGCCTGAGGGAATCACATGGATGATCGAGCCGGTCGGACGCCTGATTGGTGAGACCACCGACACGCGTCACGCCTTCTACCGCGGCTCCGACCTTCTTCCCACCGGCCATGTCTGTGCCACGGATCTGCTCGGTTTCGAGCCAGCAGAGGTGATGGAGGGGGGCATCGCAACCGATACTCCGGCGTGGACCGAGATCGGTATCGACACCGACTTCGAGTTCTTCCAGAAGAACGGCTCCAATGTCACGCTCACGCTGAATGACATCGAGCTGGTGATGAACAATGTCGATGCGGTCTACACCAACGATCTCCAGATCTCCTATGAGATCACCACGGTCATCATCCGTGCCTCTTCCGACGACCCCTACGCGGCCACCACCATCGGCAACCGACTCTGCGAGTTCCGCAGCGTCTGGAACTCGACCCCGGAGAGTTCCATTGTCCGGGACATCGCCCACATGTTCTCGGGGTTCAACTACTCCGGCGGCACCATCGGCATCGCCTGGCTCGGAGTGGTCTGCAACAAGAATGGCAATGTCTGCGGCTCCGGAAATGGCAATGTGGGCTACAGCATCGTGGAGAGCAAGTACCTCTCCAACACGCCCCTCTTCCTGCGGATCAGCCTGAGCGCTCATGAGCTCGGGCACAACTGGAATGCCACCCACTGCGACAGTGAGGGCAACCCCAACTGCAACATCATGTGCTCCTCCAACAACGGTTGTGGAGGGGTGAATGGATCGAACCTGAAGTTCAACACGCTGTCGATCAACCAGATCACGGCCTACAGGAACTCGAACTCCTGCACGCCGGTGATCGCGGCACCGCTCTCGCTGCCGTTCATCGAGACTTTCCCGGCAGTGTCGGTCAACTCGACGCGCTGGATCTTCAACAAGGGCGGTTTGATCAGTTCAGCGGCGCAGAACAAGCCGAGTTCGCCGTACACACTGCGACTGAGCTCCTCCGGTTCGAATCCCTATCACCCGCATGAGATCCGGAGCAATCGCATCCTGATGGCCGGCACCGGCGAGGTTAGGCTCTCGTACTTCACTCAGCATGTCGGCGTGCCTGTCGACCAGCAGTTCTTTGTTGACTATGTGAACAGCGCCGGGAAGTGGGTCAACATCAACACCATCACCTCCACCGGCGTGAATCAGACGACCTTCAGCTACTGGGAACATGTGCTTCCTGCAAACGCGAAGCACAACAAGTTCCGTATTCGATTCAGGACCACCGGTACTGCGGGCTCCCACATCTGGTACATCGATGATGTCAAGGTCGATTTGCCGCCCGCGTGCCCGGCCGACCTGAACGGCAACAACTCCGTCGAGGGTAGTGATCTGGCGATTCTGCTTGGCGCGTGGGGAACCAACCTCCCCGCGGCTGACCTGAATGGCAACGGCGTTGTCGAAGGTGGCGATCTGGCGATCCTGCTCGGTGCATGGGGCGCCTGCCCCTGACCGAATGGGGGCGAACGGACGGCCAAGTCCGCTCCGCTTGCAGAAGCCTGATTCAACTCTCGGAGGCCGGCCCCCTGGGTCGGCCTCCTTTGCTGCGCCGATTGGCCGCGCCACGGCACCGCTCCTTCAGACTGCCGAGGGGCGCTCGGCCTCCTGTTCTGGGCCGATCTGATGCACGGTGACGCCTCGTCTCGACCGAAAGCCAGGTCGTCGTGGCCGACCTCCGTGGCTCCGATCCTTGGAACCTGACACTCCGCCCGATGCTGGTGTGCCCGTGTGCCCGTGTGCCCGTGATCATCAGCGGCCGTAGGATCGAGGTCCACCCATGGACACCCCGCCGCCATTGGCCCACCAACCGCTCGCCGCGGGTCGCGCTCTGCGACCACATGAACGCCCTCGGACCAGCCGCTTGGCCCTGTTGGCGCTGGGCATGAATGTGCCCTGCTTCCTTCCCCCGTTTCCACTGCTGGCGGTGCTCATGGGAGGGATTGCGTACTGGCGCGTTCGCAAGAACGCCGATCTTGGCGGTGCCGCACTGGCCATTGCGGCCATGCTCCTCGGGATCGTGTTGACGGTCATCTCCACCTCGACCTGGTGGAGCTTCGTCAGGATCACCTCGCAGGGACCCATTGACGCCATCCGCGCTGCGCAGGCGGGCGATGGTGAGGCCTTCCGTGCGCTCTTTGCAGGCGACCCGGCTGAGCTCTCCAACGACGAAGTGAGTCGCTTCGCCGCTGCGCTTCGCGAACGCTACGGGGCGATTATCGATGGCCGCATTCAACGGACCACCAAGGAGATTCCCCGCCAGGGCGATGTCTGGAGCGTGCCCTTCGAACTTCGCTTCGAGCGAGGCCAGGTGCCTGCCACCGCCGCGTTCACCATTCGAGATCCCCACACGGGTCGCTCCACGCTGGCGCTGTGGGCCATCGTCATCGAGGACCCCAAGGACGGAGACCTTCGGGTGCCTGAACAATCCCGTACGCTCTCGACGCCGTGACCGAGTCCGTCCACGCAAGCAAGCCGTCCGCCGCTTCTTCGGACGATCTCGGGGGCACCGCAGAGGCCCCTGCGATTGAGATCCGAGATCTCGTCCGCCGCTTCGGCTCACAGGTGGTGCTCGATGGCATCAACCTCCAGATCAACCATGGGGAGACGATGGTCGTCATGGGCGGCTCCGGCTGCGGCAAGAGCACCCTCCTGCGGCACATGATCGGCTCGCTCAAGCCGACCAGCGGCTCCATTGCCCTGCTCGGCGAACGGCTCGAGGATCTCGATGAGCGCGGCATCGACCGCCTGCGCCTGCGCTTCGGCATCCTCTTCCAGTCCGGGGCGCTCTTCAACTCCATGAGCGTCTTTGACAATGTGGCGCTCCCGCTCAGGGAGCACACCGATCTCGACGAGACGACGATCGAGATCATGACGAAGATCAAGCTGGAGCTCGTGGGCCTTCGCGAGCACGGAACGAAGTTCCCAGCCCAGCTCTCGGGCGGCATGAAGAAGCGGGCTGGCCTCGCTCGAGCGCTCGCGATGGACCCGAAGATCCTCTTCTACGACGAGCCCTCGGCAGGTCTTGATCCGGTCACGAGCGCCGAGATCGACCAGCTCATCCTGGGCCTGACGCGCAAGCTGGGCGTGACCAGCGTCGTCGTCACGCATGAAATGGACTCCGCCTTCACCATTGCCGACCGCATGGCGATGCTCGACAAGGGGCGCGTGCTGAAGGTCGGGTCGCGCGATGAGTTCGATCGACTGCGTCACCTCTCCGATTCGGAGACGAAGAAGCTGAGCGAGTCGGAGCAGCTCATTCGTCAGTTCCTCCGCGGAGATGCGCAGGGGCCGATCACGCAGCGACGCGCTTTGACGAACTACGCCGACGATCTCCTCGGCACCGTGCCTGAGCCTGAGCACGGCTCATCCATCACGCCGAGCCGCTGAACAACTTGGCTGCAGAATCGCCGGGAGCCGCGGTGCGATCTCGCGCCATCGCGGCGGCGAGGCGCCACGACACGCGGCGAGCGAGGCTGTCGAACATGGCAACGAAAAAGGGCCCCGGCCGAAGCCGGGGCCCTGTTCGTTCGTGACCGGTCGGCTCCGAAGAGCCGGCGGTCGATGTGTCTGATTTCAGCGGTAGAAGTTCGTGGTCTCGATCTTCTGGAGCACGCGGGTGATCTCGGCAGACTTGGCCTCCGCCGTGAACGACGCCTGCTTGACCTTGACCGCCTTCACCACCACCGTGTAGGTCACCACGCCGCCCGGGGCGAGCGTCGGGACATTCGGGAACGAGATTCGGCGACCGTTGAGCGTGCCGACACCGCCGACATCATTCGAACCGGAGACGAACTCCATGCTGTCCTCTTCATCGAGGAGGCACCAGAACTGCACCTGGGTCAGCGGAGCGCTACCCTGGTTGGTCACCTTCATGGTGTAGGTGGTGGTCTTGCCGAGCTCGATCGGATCGGGATCATCCCAACCGTTGAGGAGCATGCCCGGGATGCCCTGAACAATGGTCTTCGAGAGGTTCTTGACCGGGTCGGCACAGACGGCGACGACGCTGGTCGTGCCCTCGTGATCGTTCATGGAGGTGGTCGCGTAGGTGACCTTCACGGTCTTCTTCTGGGCGGGGGCGAGATTGCCCAGGTTCCACACCACGCGGTTGCCGGTGGCGATACCACCGTCGCTCGCGGAGACGAAGCGGCCGTGCGGCCCGATGATGTCCTCGATCACCGTGTTCTGAGCAACGCCGTCGCCGACATTCTCGACCGTGATTTCAACATCGATCTCGCGACCGAGGTAACGCATCTCGGGAGCGATACGGGTGATCTTGAGCTCGGGCTTCTTGACGATCGTGGTGATCGTCGTGGTCTCGTGGGCAAGGCCACCCTCGCCGGAGGCCGACGACTTGTGGATGTGCTGGCCGGTCTTCTGCGGCTTGGCGACAACCTGGAAGGCCTTCTTCTGGCCCGGGGCGAGGTCACCCGCCACGAACTCAGAGATCTCTGCGGCCATGCTCGCGGGGAGGTGATGCTTCACGCGGACATTGCGGGCGGCGCCGCTGCCGTTGTTGGTGACCTCGATGTTGTAGGTCGCCACATCACAGAAGCCGATCTCCTGAGGTCCGTTGAGCGTGACCAGCAGCGAGGGCTGCACGATCGGGACGCCCATGCAGAGGGTCGAGGAATAGGTCACGGACGAGCAGGTGGTCACCGTGCCCGTCTTGGTCGCCACGGCCTTGACCGTGATCGCCTTCGACTCGCAGGGACCAAGCGTGCCGACATCCCAGCGGACGGTGCGGCCGCTCTGCATGCCGGCGGGGCTGGCGGACTGATAGTTGAAGTCGGAGCCGAACTCCTCAGTGAGGACGACATTGTCGAGCGTGGTGCCCGTGATGTTCGTCACGACGATCCAGAAGTCGAAGGCCTGGTTCGCGCGAGCCTCGCGCGGCATGCCCTTCTCGATTCCGACGGCGCTCGTCCGAGCGTCACCGGTGGGATAGGCCATGTTGGTCCACGCCGTGGTCGCATCGCCGGAGCCCTTTGTCGGCCACTTGCAGGCGACGGGCTTTGGCGGCGGCGCAGGAGCGGCCGCTGGTGCGGGCGGGGGAACAGGCTCGGGCTCGGCGCAGCAAGCGACAAGCGCGAGACTCGACAGTGCGAGAGTCAGGCAGGTCTTCAGGGTGTTCACGATCACATTCCTTCAATCACGAGGTCTTGCCCGGAAGCCCGGATGGGCCTCCTCCACAGGCTTTTCCGCACCGAGTGCGGCTCACACACAAACGGGTTCGGATCTCACCGACGCCCTCGAGAAGGGTTAGAGGTCCTCGACGGCAGCGAGTCTACGATCGACGATTGAAGGCGGCAACTTTCGTTTATTGACGGATTGGAAGTTTGCAAGTCTCCAGTGCGCAATTTCTGCGGAAGGTCGATCGAAGTCTGGCCTCAACCGGAATGCCTTGACTCCGCGTGAGCTTGCAAGTCTCGCACCAAGAGAGATTTACAGTACTTCGGAGTGGTTCTCTGCAGAATGCGAGCCTCGAGCGTCGTCGACCATAGGCGCGAAAGACTGGGCTCCACGAACGCGTCCTTCCGCCTGCGCACACCACATCGAGGAGCGCTCAGGCGCGATTCCAATTGATCGCGGGACATCTGCCGAGACACACGACGGTCGACGCCCCATGCTGCCGGCTCGTCGAGTCGTTCGCGCGTTTCACGGTGGAGGTCGGCGCGGCGACAGAGTGCGTGGCGTACGGTGGTGCAGCGATGGATGACCTCTCCTCACTTCGCGTGACCGTCATGGGGCTCGGGCGCTTTGGTGGAGGCCTGGGCGCGGCGCGCTGGCTGCTCGATCGCGGCGCGACGGTCACGGTCACCGATCTTCAACCCGAGTCTGCGCTCACGGCGACACTCGACGAGCTTCGCGCTCGCGATCGATCGGGACGATTGCGCATCGCCGTCGGCGGGCACGACCTGCGTGACTTCGAGCAGTGCGAGATGGTGGTCGTGAACCCGGCGGTGCCGAAGCCGTGGGAGAACGCGTACCTGCAATCGGCCATGCGTTGCGGCGCCCGCGTGACCACCGAGATCGGTCTGCTGGTCGAGCATCTGCCGACCGATCGCATCATCGGTGTCACCGGCAGCGCCGGAAAGTCAACCACCTGCGCCATGCTGCACCGCCTTCTGGAAGCCGTCCATGGAAAGGCGTGGCTCGGCGGGAACATCGGCGGTTCGTTGCTCGGCGAGCTCGATCGAATTCACTGCGAGCATTGGGTGGTGCTCGAACTCTCGAGCTTCATGCTGCATTGGCTCGGTCCGGCGTCGGGGCAACCGTGGTCTCCGCGCGTCGCGGTTCTGACGAATCTCTCTCCGAATCACCTCGACTGGCACGGCAGCTTCGATCACTACGCCGAATCGAAGCGAGCCATTCGAGCATCGCAACGCCCGGGGGATCGGTTCATCACGCGCTTCGCTCGTGAGGCGTCCTCCCATGAGGCGGCGCGCCGACTCGGCGCATCACCATGGTGGACCCCGGACGACGGCTGCGGCTTCGCGGATCAGCTCGCGCCACACCTGCGCCTTCGAATCCCCGGTGCACATGCGGTCGCCAATGCCCTGCTCGCGTTGGACGCCGCGCACGCGGCCCTGACCCTGGCTGGCCGAGAGCCCGACGGGAGCGCGAAGTCGATGATGCTCGGCGCCATTGAGAGCTTCGAAGGGCTCCCGCACCGACTCTCACTCATCCTGGAGCGCGACGGCGTGCGCTGGTTTGACGACAGCAAGAGCACCACACCGGAATCGCTGTTCACCGCCGTTGCCGCGTTCGACGATCCGGCACGGATCCACCTGATCGCCGGCGGCTACGACAAGGGCGCCGACCTCGCGCCCGTCCGGGCGCTCGCGCCGCGCCTGGCCGGACTCTACGCCATCGGGACCACGGGCCCGGCCCTGTGCGGGCTGGCTGGCTCGATTCGCTGCGAGACAATCGAGCGTGCGGCTGCTGAAGCCGCATCACGGGCCCGTCCCGGCGATGTTGTCCTCCTCTCCCCGGGGTGCGCCAGTTGGGACCAGTTCCCCAACTACGAGGTCCGGGGCCAACGATTCGCCGAAGTCGTTCGAGCGCTCGCCCCCCTTCCGAGCCGATAGGATGCTCATCATGACTGCCTTCCGACTTGCGACCGCCGCGCTCGGACTGCTCGCCACGCTTGCACTGGGCGGCTGCTACCAACCCGACGGTGGCTGGATGAAGACCTCCGGCCGCGGCTTCACCTACATCTCGACGCCGATGCAGCCCATGACCGTGGCCGTGGTCGACACGCGAACCGAAGAGGCCTTCTTCGCGATGGACATTCCCCCTGGCAAGCAGCTCACCTTCAACTTCCTCGAAGGAGGCGGTGACGACCCGGTCTACACCCCCAACCGCATGGTCTGGGCCGTCTGGGATGCAGGGACCTCCATCGGTCACCTGGACAACCAGATCACCGCACCGCCGTACAGTTGCTGCCGGATCGATGTGTCGATTCGAAAGGCGCCAGAGTGGTCCGATGAGGATCCTGCGGTGCGCCTGAGAACGGATCAACTCGCCGATCGACCGCCCTACTTCACTCCCGCCGGTGGAAAGCTGCCCGATCCTGCGAGCCGCTTCGTCTACGACAAGTGACACGGCGCGTGCGAGACCCTCGGCATCTTGAAGAGACCACCGCGTCCGGCGATCGAGCGCCGGCCTGAGAGGGGCCATGTGGCGCATCGGACACGGCTATGACCTTCATCGGCTCGAGCCACACCCACCACAGGGTGCCGGGCGGCCGATGGTGCTTGGCTCGCTCCTGTTCGACCATGACCGCGGACCGGTGAGTCACTCCGACGGCGACGCTCTGCTGCACGCGATCACCGACGCGATTCTCGGCGCGCTCGGTGAACCCGACATCGGCCAGCTCTTTCGGGATGACGATCCTCAGTGGCGCGACGGTGACTCAACGCTCTTCCTCGAGGAAGCCCTCGTGCGGATGCGCCGCGCCGGCTTCGGCATCGGGAACCTGGATGCCACGATCATCTGCGAGCGTCCGAAGATCGGCGGTCGCAAGGAGGAGTTGAGGAACACTGTCGCGGCCCTGCTTCAGGTCGACCCCCTGCGCGTGAACCTGAAGGGCAAGACGCACGAGCGCGTCGACGCAGTCGGTGAGGGTCGCGCGATTGAGGTGCACGCGGTGGTGCTGCTTGAACGGCGGTAGCGTGGACCGGGCCGCCACGCGCGGCCCCACCGCAGGTCGGCGGGTCTCCGCGGCTGATCCCTGCCGCCAATGAAGGAGCGTCGTGCGGGTGTGGTGGTCCGCACGACGCTCTCGCGTGTCCTCGGCGCTCCGGGGGCGGAGCGGCGCGTCACTTGCGTGCCGTCAGTCGCACGCTCCCCAGTTGCCGAGCACCACGGCCAGGTCGGCGCCGTCAACCACGCCGTTGCCGTCAAGGTCGGCGTCGCAGTTCCTGCAACGCCCCCACTGTCCAAGCAGGATCGCCAGATCGGCGCCATTCACGAGCCGGTCGCCGTTGATGTCGCCCACGCACGGCAGCGGCTTCGGTTCCACGATCGCCAGGTGGTACGACGAGAAGTGCGAGACCTTCGCTGTCGCGCGAATCCCGGCGGGCGGCTCTTCGCTTCTCGGAGGCAGCGGCAAGCCCTCCGGGTCCAGCAGGTCGAGCGCAATGCACCCGTCGGGCTCAGGCTCCACATCGTCGCCGCACACGGCGCGGGCCGTGAGCACCGACGACGGCTCGTCTCCACGCACCGCCACGGTCAGCCGACCCTGGGAGAGCGCCGTCAGCACCGCCAGTCGTGTGGCCTCATCCAGCGCCGCCACATCGAGCGTGATCGTCAGCGTCGCCACCTCGTCGAGCGTCGGCGCCGCGAATGCGTAGGAGGCGCCTGCCACCGGATCGATGATCGCCGCGTCGCCGCCGGCGTCCACGCCCGACTCGGGAGGAAGCGAGGCTGGATCGAGGTAGGTCACCGCGAACGCACTCGGCGTCTCGTGCGTGCCGGGCGGAAGCAGCATTGACTGGCGTGACTCCGCGTGAAGGAGTTCGACCTTCGTGCTGCCGCCGGCCGAGCGCGCCAGCACCTCGGTGGCGCCCTCACCCGTGATGCAGATGTTGCCTTCAACCGTGGCCAGAGCGAAGTCGAGCACCGCCTGGCCGTGGGTCGAGACCGTCAGATCGCCGCCGACACTCTCCAGCGACGGGAAGTTGAGGGGATGCGTCGGTGTGCCGTCAAGCCTACGCTCGGGATCGTTGTTGTCGGTGACCGTGAAGTCGCCGCCGATGTCAACCAGGGCGCTGAGGTCGACCTGGGGATTGTCGTTGTTCGCGATGGTGAAGTCGCCGCCGATGTCGACCAGGGCGCTGAGGTCGAGTTGGGGGTTGTTGTTGTTCGCGATGGTGAAGTCGCCACCGATGTCAACCAGGGCGCCGAGGTCGACCACTGGATTGTTGTTCCCGGCGATCGAGATCGCACCCGTCGTACCGCCCAGCGAGCCGAAGTCGACCACTGGATTGTTGTTCCCGGCGATCGAGATCGCACCCGTCGTACCGCCCAGCGAGCCGAAGTCGACCACTGGATTGTTGTTCCCGGCGATCGAGATCGCACCCGTCGTACCGCCCAACGAGCCGAAGTCGACCACTTCCAGCATCGGGTTGTCGTCGATCTCGATGCCTCCCTGCACCTCCTTGAGCGCCGGAGCGCCGACGGTGATCAGCCCGCTGTTGCCGGTGATGATGATGCTGCCACCGACCTGCACCAGGTTTGGCAGCGACAGCCCAGGGACACCGTCCTGTTTGGCGAGGATCAGATCGCCGGTCACTTCAGTGAGCGAGTCAAGCTCTGTCTGCGTCGTGTCCGCCGTGACCACCACGCTCACCGGCGGCGGAGGCGGGAAGGAGTTGTTCACGAGGCCGATCTCCGGCGAGTTGGCCGTGAAGCCCTCCGGAAGGATGAAGACCGGGCCGGTCTTGGGCAGGGACGCCTTGGCGTTCCAGTTGAGCGTGAGCCACTGCCCGCCTAACCCGTCCCCACTTGCGACACCCGCAGAGAAACTGAGCTTGAGCTGCACCGGCACGCCGGTGGGCACACTGAACGCACCGCTCGTCAGAACGGCAACTCCAGACAGCGGAGCGCCGCCCGCGCAGTAGCCACCGGGGACCTCGTGCCACCCAACCAATCCGATCGACACGCAAACGACCCGCACTGCAGGGCCCATGCCTGCACTCCCCGTAAAGTTTGAGAAGTCCCACTCGTAGTGCGCCTGCAGTTGCACGGTGACCGAGGACGCAGGGCCTGAGAACACCACCGGGGCCTCAATGACGCCGCTGCCATTGGTGTTGAAGCCACCGCCACAACTGTTCATCCCTGGTGTGACCGTGTGCAGGTTCTGGACGATGATCTCGTTGGGACCGCACCATGTGGTCCCCGAGCCAAGCGCGGCCGCAGTTCCAGCGCATCCACCCTGGGTGTTGCAGGATGTCACAATCGGAGAGGTGCTCTGAACCGGGCTGCACGAGTAGAGCGTGGTCCAGTAGCTGCCATTTGATGTCGCTGTGAAGAGCTGGGCGGAAGCCGCCGAGACCAGAGAGAGGGCCGCGAGGGCCGAGATTGACACGGTGGCGCGATGCATGATGTTTCTCCAGCGGGGTCCTGGGCCGGGCGGCGACCGCGTCGCTCGCCCCCCACCCGGAAGAAGAGGCGTCCGTCTGCCGAAGCGCCGCGAATTCTCGAAAGTTCTCCACCCGCGCTCGGGGCGGGCCGCGTCGGCCAGCTCCTGCGGCGGACCGGTCGCATGCGCACACTTTCGTTCTCAACAGCCATCTTCAGGCGCCACTGGCCGCGCATCGCCGACTGGTGCCGCAATCGGGGCCCTGATTCCGCCCCCCTATACTCGCCGCCGATGCGAACGATCGTCACGGGCCAGATCGGCATGGACAAGAAGCCCTATCTGAAGGCGGTGGGCGAGCTTGGCGCTCAACGGGGCGACCCGATCGAACTCTTCCATGTCGGCGACATCATGTACCAGGACGCCCCTGATGTCAGACCAGGCCGGATCCTGGACCTTCCGATTTCTCGGCTCGCTTCGCTTCGGCGAGCGGCGTTCAAGGACATCATCGCCGCCAGCTCGCCGCCATCGGAACACCGCAACGCTGTCATTAACACGCATGCGACCTTCCGCTGGCGGCACGGCCTCTTCAGCGCGTTCGACTTCGACCTCGTCCGCAAGTTCGAGCCGCAGCTTTTCATCTGCCTCGTCGACAATGTCGAGGTCGTGCACCATCGGCTCCACGCCGAGCATGACATCGATGCGACGCTCAAGGACTGCATGGTCTGGCGAGAGGAGGAGATCCTGGCCACCGAGCTGCTCGCGCAGGCCGTCGGGTGCCACAATCGCTTCTACATTCTCAGCCGCGGCCGCCAGCAGGAGACGCTTGAAACCTGCCTTCGCCTGATCACGCGTCCCGAGGTTCGGAAGGTCTACCCGAGCTTCCCGATGAGCCATGTCGTCGACATGCCCGATGTCCTCGCGGAGATCGATCGCTTCCGGGCGGAGCTGGCGAAGCACTTCATCGCCTTTGATCCGGGCGATGTCGATGAGAAGCTCCTGCTTGATCGCGCCATTGCCGCCGCCCGCGAAGGCCGTGACTTCATCGAGGTGGCTCCACACAGCTTCGGAGGTCGTCGAGACTCAGCCCCGCTTCGGGTCAGCGTTCGTGAGGTCCTTGACATCGCAGGAGATGTGGATGGCCAGATCTACATGCGGGACTTCAAGCTCATCGACCAGAGCGACATGATCGTCTCGCTGGTGCCGGAACTGCCCGGCGGGGTTCCTGGGCTCTCCTCGGGGGTGGAGCGGGAGCTCCACCACGCCTTCGAGCACACCAAGGAGGTCTATGTGGTGTGGAAGCCTCGCAAGAACCCCAGCCCGTTCATCACGGAAACCGCCACGAAGATCTTCCCGTCGGTCGATGATGCCCTTGCCTATTTCGAGGCGAAAGGCATGTTTGCCTCGGTGAGCCTTTTCGGACACTGAATCCGACCATCTTTCCTCTGCGGATAGGCCCGCGCCCTCGAGGGCGTTACCATGCGGGGTATCCGGCGATTTCTTCCGCGACCCAGGGAGCGCGATGCCATGAACCAGACTTTGAATGCACACCACGGCTTCGAACCGCGCCTTCATGGAGCATCGCCGCGTCGGCCCGGTTTCACCGTCACGGAACTGCTCGTCGTGGTGGCGATCATCGCCATCGTGGTGGGGCTCGTCTTCGTCGCCTTCCCGAAGATCACCGGCGCAGCGAAGGCGAAGCGCTGCATGGCGAACCAGAGATCGATCGCATCTGCGTCGATGCTCTATGCATCGGACAACAAGACCCGGCTGGTCAGCCCAAGGACGGATCCCTACGGCAACGCCCCCGGATACAACCCCTTCCCGCAGGCGGGCTCCTACCGCCACTACTGGGTCGCCGCGTTCAACGCCGCGGCGCCGTTCAACCAGAACCTGACTCCGGACAACCCGCAGCGGGAAACCCAGGCGGCTCTGCGCAATGGAGCGTTGTGGAACTACCACGGCAACATCGACGGCTATAGGTCTCCGTTCGACCCCACCACGCGACTCCGCAGCTACTCGCTGAACGGCTTCGTGGGCGTCAAGTTCCACGATGATTCGACGCAGGGCGCGCTCTCGTCGATTCCCGCGCAATATCGCCACGATACGACGACCCTGTCGCGGATTCCGCAACCTTCGAGAACGATGTACTCCGTGAGCGAGTGGGATCGCTTCGACCTCTCCGCGAACCGCGATTTCAATTTCAACGGCTTCCTGGTCCACCCCGATCCGAGTACGAACTACTGGTTCGACCTGCCGGCCATGTGGCACGAGGATGTCACCATCTCCTTTGCCGATGGATCGACGGCTGCCATCCCCATCCGGAATCGCGCGCTGCTCGAAGCCGACAGCGATGGACACGACTTCACCGAACCGGCCCCGGCGCTCGACTTCCACGAGTTCCGCCGCATGCTCCTCCCGGGCCTCATCAACTGACGGACTCTCCATGATGCGACTCGTTGCCGTTGCGTTGCTGTTTCTGGTCTCCGCGGCGCACGCGGCGATCCTGCCGCCGTCGACCCGCCCCGGCATGGGGGCGGCGCTCTACAGCGACTCCGGCGGGAGCGGCTGCACCTTCCGCGTCTGGGCGCCGAACGCGTCCAGCGTCGCGGTCGCAGGGAACTTCAACTTCTGGAGTCCCACGCTTCACCAGCTCTCAAGCGAGGGCAATGGTCACTGGTCGGGTGACATTCCCGGCGTCTGGGCCGGTCACCAGTACAAGTTCGTCATCAAGAACGGACCGCAGACGCTGTGGCGGAACGATCCCTACGCCCGTCGGCTGACCAACTCCGTCGGCAACAGCATCGTGCATGACCCGGGCTCATACATTTGGCAGAACGAGGGCTTCCAGATCGCCAACTGGAATGAACTGGTCATTTATGAACTTCACATCGGGACCTTCAATGTGCCCCAGGGCTCGTCGCCACCCTCCACTTTCAATCTCGCCATTCAGAAGCTCGACCATGTCAAGGATCTCGGCGCGAACGCCGTGAAGGTGATGCCCTTCTACGAGTTCGCCGGAGGACTCTCCTGGGGCTACAACCCGGCGTATCCGTGGTCGGTCGAGAGCTCCTACGGCACGCCGAACGATCTCAAGAAGTTCGTCGATGAGGCGCACGCGCGCGGGATCGCCGTCATCGCCGATGTCGTCTACAACCACCTCGGTCCGAGCGATCTCGATCTCTGGCAGTTCGATGGCTGGAGCCAGAACAATCTGGGCGGCATCTACTTCTACAACGACTTCCGAGCCGTCACCCCATGGGGCGACACCCGCCCCGACTTTGGTCGACCGGAAGTGCGGCAGTACCTCCGCGACAACGCGCTGCTCTGGCTAGATGAGTTCCGGATGGATGGACTGCGCGTCGATGGAACGAAGTTCATCCGCAAGGTCGGGCTCTTCGGGCCCGACATTCCTGAAGGCTGGTCACTCATGCAGTGGATCAACGACTCGGTTGATGCCCAGTGGCCCGGCAAGATCGTGATCGCTGAGGATCACGACAACAATGCGTGGATCACCAGGCCGACCAGCCAGGGAGGCGCCGGCTTCGACAGCCAGTGGGATGTCTCGATGAACCACAACATCCGCGATGTGGTCATCCCCCCCGCCGACTCCGCCCGCGACATGAACAAGGTGGTCACCGCGATCACCAGCAACTTCAATGGCTGGCACACGCAGCGGGTGATCTACAGCGAGAGCCACGACGAGGTCGCGAATGGACATCAGCGACTGCCGGAGGAGATCTGGCCAGGGAACGCGGGGTCATACTTCTCCCGCAAGCGCTCGAAGCTCGCTGCGGCGGTGGCCTTCACCTCGCCCGGTGTTCCGATGCTCTTCATGGGCCAGGAGTTCCTCGAGAACGGCTTCTTCACCGACACGCAGCCGCTCGACTGGTCGAAGGCGACGACCTACGCGGGCGTGCTCAAGTTCTATAAGGACCTGATCGCGCTGCGACGAAACCTGGCGGGGGTCACTCGCGGCCTGACCGGGAACAGCGTCAATGTGCACCATGTGAACCACGGGTCGAAGGTGGTCGGCTATCACCGCTGGATGAATGGCGGCGCAGGTGACGATGTCGTCGTGCTTGCGAACTTCAGCAACACCTCCTTCCCCGCCTATCGCATCGGAGTTCCAAATCCCGGGCTCTGGCGGAACCGGCTCAACAGCGATCTGCCGGCCTACGGGAGTGATTACTGGGGACTTCCAGCGCCGAACAAGGCTTCCGAGCCCGTTCCGTGGGATGGCATGCCGCAAAGCGTGCTGATCTCGGTGGCCCCCTACTCCGTCGTCATCTACTCGCAGAGTCCCCCGGTCCCCGCCGACCTGAATGGCGACGGTGTCGTCAACGGCAGCGACCTCGCGATCATGCTCGGCCAGTGGGGATCGTCGGGAAGCGCTGATCTGAATGGCGACGGCGTCGTGAACGGCGGTGATCTTGCACTCCTTCTGGGCGCCTGGGGTCAGGTTCCCTGAGCCCATTGCCTGCCGAAGCCGACTGAGGACGGAGCAGTGCTTCGAGACTTGCGCCGGGCGGTCCGAGTGCCGTTCGGCGCAATGTGACGGAGCGTCTGCGCAGCATCTCCGTGCCGGATGTGACGGGCACTGTCGCCTGGGATGGTCCGGTTTTCGGACGCCTTTCTGCATTGAACTCGGAAAGCAACGGCCCTCCGCGAGCGGCGGCCTTGCAAAGATTTCGCTTGGTGGCACATTTCGCTGCCTGTAGCCTGCGTCGCGGAGGAGATGGAGTCTGAAACCTCGGCGCATTGGGCGGCGGGCTTCCTCGATGGTCGAGGAGCGCTGACTCGGCGGCACACTGACTCCGTGAGATTGACATGACCACGCGTGTTCACTTGATGGCCGCTCTTGTTGTTACGGCCGGTACGACGATGGCCCAGGCGGGGCTGGGGACGACCTACACCGATTCGAGCTTCGACCTGTTCGACAACGGCTTTGCCAACCTTGACATTCTCGAGGTGACGCTCTCGAATACAGACACGCATCTCACCATCACGGTTGAGACGCGCGGGTTCGCGGACTGGACCAAGTACCTCTTCTTCTTCAACACCGGCTCGGCCCAGCAGTCAACTGGGAACGGCTGGAACCGCCCCATCAACTACAACGGGCAGACGATCGATCGATACATCGGGTCGTGGGTCGATGCGCCGAACTCCAACAGCCAGTTCTGGTCCTACGACGGCAACTGGAACCTCGACTTCACCTTCGACAATGATCAGTCCGCGATCGGCTTGAATCGCGTGAGCTGGACCTTCTCGCTCGCGGCACTCGGTCTCGGCCTTGGTGACTCGCTGCTGTTCGATGTCGGCACCTCGGGTGGCGGCGACTTCGACACGACGGTCGACCTGCTTTCACGCGCCGACCAGGCCACCGACTGGTGGAGCAACCCTGCCGTGAGCGGCGAGTTCCTCAAGTATGTGATTGTCCCCGCGCCGGGCAGCGCGGCGTTGCTTGCATTGGCCTTCGGGCTTGTCGCCCGTCGGCGTCGTTGAACACAGTGGCCCATGCCGACGGCGCGATGCAGTGCGGCGCCGCAACGGCGAGATCAGTCTCGCACTCGTGAGAGGGAAGGAAGTTCGATGAAGAAGGAAATGATCGGAATCGTGCTTGCCGCAACAGCGGTCAGCGTCGTGTCGTCGGCAACGGCGAGCGTGATTGTCTTCGGCAATTCCACCGAAACCGGAAACCGATTCAATCCGGGGAATGTGAACACCATCATGTGGGCAAACGCCTTCGTCGACACGACGAACGGCAATGTGCTCGACTTGAAGGGCATCGACTGGGGCGTTCGCCGCGGCCCGGATGGAACGGGGAGCCTGGTCGCAGTCGATCTCGAGCTCTTCGTGGCCGAGATGACCTTCGATGGAACCAGTTTCGGCCTCGGGACCGTGACGAACCTGGGAACCGTCGGCCTCGCCGCGACGCCATCAGGCGGCTTCGTGACCGAGATCGTCAACCTCGGCGTCAACCAGTCGATTGCGCTCGAGACCATCTCCAATCCCGGCCTCGGGGGGCTCTGGGTCGGCATGCGTTTCGCGGGCGCCAATGCGACGAACAACCTGAATGGCTGGCGCGTCGTGAATGCGCCGTCGGTCGGTGCGTCGATCAACGCGTTCGGAATGTCGAACTGGAACGGTCCAAACTCGGGCTTCGATGGCCTCTTCGCCTTCGGCACCCCCCCGGGGTCCCAGCCCAGCCGCCTGCTGACGAATCTCTACGGCTCGGTCGTTCCAGCTCCAGGCGCCGTGGCCTTGCTGAGTGTGGCGGGCCTCGCGGGCCTTCGCCGTCGTCGTTGAGTTGTTCAAGCTCAATCCTGTTCGCACGCGCTCACGCCGGGCGCTCCCATCACGGGGGCGCCCGGCTGTCGTTCGGACCCTCACGCCTCGGCGCGGTCGCGCGGACCGTCAGGGGGCGCGCCCGCCGATCGGCCTGACCTCCATCTTCATGTCGATGAGTGGCGCGTCGTTGAGCTGAAGCAGGCCGGAGCGAGAGTCATCGAGTTCCAGCGTCACATTGATGGTGGCCGCCAGGAGCAGCGCAAGGGAGCCGGTCAGGAACCAGCGGCGCCTCCCAGCAAGACCGCAACTGAACCCGATCAGGCCGCACCCGATGAAGGAGCAGAGCAGCAGAATGCCCAGGACAAGCTTCGGCACCCGCTTTCGACCGGCTGACAGTCTGGTCGTCTGGAGGTCGATGAGTTCGTTCACCGGGTCGAGGACGACCACGGCATACTCGGGATTCGACCTGACACCTTGAATGGCCGCGTTCCAGATGCGCGAGTGCATTGCGTCCGACTCCGCGAGGGCCTCGACGATCCTTCCCTCGACGATCATCTTCGGCACCCGAAGTCGACTGTCCCGATAGTCCCGCAGCGCCACCTGGAGGTCGTATCGCATCGGCTCCTCGAGCAGCTCGGCTCGAAGAAAGGCCGTTCCGATGGCGTTCGCATCCATCGTGATCAGGTCCTGGCGATCGATGAAGCGCTGCGCGGCCGCCGCAAAGCTGAACGCGATCAGGAGGCCGAGCAGGCCGAGCAACGCGCCCTGGATGGCGCCGACCTGAGCAGGCGCGCTGGGATCGTTGTCGGCTCGGTGGCGCGCCCCGGATCGGTACCCGATCTCCACGCAGATCATGAGTACGGCGATCAGCGCCACGGGCAGAACAATGATCTCCATTGAATCGAGCATGACTGGCTCCTCTGACTGACCGGCAGTTGGCCCGGCTGACGGGTCGGGATCTTACGGCCCTACCCTCCGGTGCGTCGCAAGTGGAAACGCACGCTGCGTGGCACAGGGACGCCATCGTCCCCACGGGGACCGGCGGAGTTCGATCAGGTGGACTCCACCCCAAGACGCTGTCGCAGCGCCCGGGCGTCGATGGTGAGCTGAGCCTTGGTCTTTGTCGACATGGCATCGACACTCCGGAACATCATCCGCATGCGTGGGTTGGCTGACAGTTGATCGCGGTGCCGGATGAGGAAGTCCCAATAGAGGACCGTGAAGGGGCACGCCGTCGGCCCGGTGCGATGCGCCGGGTCGTAGCGGCAGTGGTCGCAGTAGTTGCTCATGCGCTCGATGTACTTCCCGCTGGCGGAGTATGGCTTCGTTCCGACGAGCCCCGTCACACCCGCGGCTGCATCCTGGCGTCGATCCGCATGCATGACCATGCCGAGGGTGTTCGGCAGTGTCACCCAATCGATACCGTCAGCGAACATGCCGAGGTACCAGTCACTGACCGCCTTGGGATGCACCCCGCTCAGGAGCGCGAAGTTGCCGGTCACCATGAGCCGCTGAATGTGGTGGCCGTAGGCGCCTTCGATCACCTGCGATAGGCACTCGCGCATGCACGCCATGTCGGTCTCACCGCTCCAGTAGAAATCGGGCAGGCGCCCATGCGCGCCGAGACCGTTGCGCTGTGCATACTCCGGCCCCTCCAGCCAGTAGATGCCCCGAACGAACTCGCGCCATCCGATGAGCTGGCGCACGAACGCCTCGACTGACTGGAGAGGCGCATCGCCCCGCTCGTACGCGCGGATGGCGGCCTCACAGCACTCGCGCGGGTTGAGGAGCTTCAGGTTGAGTGCAGGTGAGAGGACGGAGTGGTAGACGAACGGCGTCGCCGTCCACATCGCATCCTCGTAGGGGCCGAAGTTCGCCAGCCGATGCGCAATGAAGTCCTCGAGGGCTTCGAGCGCCTGGGCTCGCGTCACCGGCCAGCGGAAGGTGTCACCCTCATCAAGTCGACCGGGCAGATCGGGCAGCACCCGGCGCACGGTCGCGACGACTTCGCGCGTGATGCGGTCTCGCGCGAATGCAGGCGGGTGCGGCGGCGGCGGAGAAGGCCCACCCGCTCCAAACGACCTGCGATTCTCCGAGTCGAAGTTCCATGTGCCTCCCTCGGGCTGCGGCGGCTTGCCTCGCATGAGGTACCCCGTGCGCCGACGCTGATCGCGATAGAAGAACTCCATCATCAGGCTGCGACGCCCCTTCGCCCACGCGGAGAACGCCTCGATCGAGGTGATGAAGTGATCGTCCGGCAGGATGGTCACGGGTCGTCCAAGGCGCTCCGACCACGACTCCACTTCACGCACGATGCGCCACTCGCCGGGCCAGGTGCAGAGCACCTCGTTCGGGCTCACCTCGGAGATGACGCGCTCGACTTCGGTCGTGAAATGGTGCGAGTTGTCGGGGTCATCGAGGGTCACATAGCGCACTTGAAACCCACGAGCAGACAGGGTGTCGGCGAAGTGACGCATCGCCGAGAGGAAGAGCACCGTGCGCTGGATGTGACTGGCCACATGCCGCGACTCCTCGGCGACCTCCATCATCAGGATCAGATCACGATCGGGATCGAGGCGCTGAAGGAGCGGCGCATCGAGATCCAACTGGTCTCCGAAGATCACTGCGAGCCGCGCGCCGGGCGCGGCGGCTGGACGCTTCGACCTGGATGGCACTGGACGGCGTGGCACGGCGTGGTTCAGGCAAGCCAATGAACGGCGATCATGGAGACGATCGTGCCTGTCGTCCCAAACGCAGCATCGAAGCCGATTGCTCGTTCATATCCGCAGGCCTCCAGTTACCATCACTTCGGTCTCGCCGCACCATGGTTTCCACGATGCCGAATGTTGGCCGATTCGGTGCGCCACGCGAAGAGAGCGTGGTGAGCCGTCGGCCTCAAGTTCGGGGAGTGTCGCCCGCTTTTCGCCATCGTCCATGGCGTGCGTGGGCGAAGAGGCCCATGCAGCAGGCTCAGAAGCTTCTCCTCGCCCTGGTCGTGGTCATCTTCCCCGCCTCCATCAGCTTCGGCGATGGAGTGGGGTCGGTGCCGGGCCAAGCCGAAGCGGTGCCAACCCCCCAGCCTTTACGGGAATCAACGATTCGCCTTGATCCCGCGTGGACCGAGGCGCTCATGGCCTTCGATCCTGACACCGAGCGCTTCTGCGGCGGCGATGGTGCCGCGAGCTGTCCGCTCCCCGGTGGTCGCACGCTGTGGCTCTTTGGGGACTCCTGCATCGCCGCCGTCGTCGATGGCCGCTACCAGCCAGGGTGGTGGATGACGAACAATGTTGCCGCAGTGACCGTCGATCCCCCGCGCGGCGAAGCCCCAGCGCCGGGCTCCGCCGTGGCTCGCTTCGGCGATCGGCCTGAACCAGGTGAGCCCTCGGGATTTGTGGTGCCTCCTGCGGGCGGACGCGCTCGATGGAGCTGGCCCTGCGATGGAGCGATCGTGGTCGGCCCGGCGGGCGAGGAGCGTTTGCTCATCTTCTACGGCGACCTTGCGAGGCGGGTCGATGAGCCGGCCCCCGGCGAGGTGTGGAACTTCAAGTTCGTCGGCAATCGAGTGGCGATCATCGAGAATCCAAGCGAGGCCCCGAAGGCGTGGCGCGTCGTGCAGCACGCGCTCGAGCCGCGCGACAGCGGGCGCATGAAGGATGGCGCCCCCACGATCTCCTGGGGTGTTGTGGTGATGCGCGATCCGGAGTCGAGTGGCGATCGTCTGGTGATCTTCGGAGTCGATGGCTCGAATCCCTTCAACAAGCAGGCTGTGGTCGCGCGCGTCCAAGTGGCGAAGGCGCATGACTTCTCCGAATGGCGCTTCTGGACTGGATCGTCCTGGTCTCCTCGCGAGTCCGAGGCAGCCACCGTCATCAATCATGTGGTCGATGAGTTCACGATCCACCATGAGCCCGCGCGCGGCGATGCTGAGCGGGGGCGATGGCTGCTGATTCAGGGTGAGCCGGTGCTCGGACATCGAATCCTCGTGCGCCAAGCGCCCACTCCGCTGGGCCCATGGTCTGATGGCCACCCGATCTACACGGTTCCCGAACCCTCGAATGATGAGAAGCTCATCACCTATGGCGCGAAGGCGCATCCCCACCTTTCGGCGCCGGGTGAGTTACTCATTTCCTACTGCATCAATTCGCTCGACTTCGGCAGCCTGAGCCGCGATGTCGAGATCTACCGCCCCCGCTTCCTCCGTGTGCCTGCCGCGCTGCTGCACGGCCCCGATCGAGCAGCCGCCGGGCCACCGGATTCCGGCGACGGCAGAAGAGCGAAGTCTGCTCCGCCCCGCCCCTCCACTGACGAGGCCTCAACGCCATGACACCTCTCGTTGCTCAATCCGCGACCGTTCCCGATCGAGACGAGGTGCGAGCTCGATTTCCATCGCTCGCAGGTCGGATGGCGTTCCTCGAGAACGCCGGTGGCGCGCAGGCGCCCGCGAGTGTGATCGAAGCGATTCGCGCCTACATGCACGCCTGCTATGTCCAGCCCGGTGCCGGATATCGCGAGTCCAATCTCGCTTCGGGCATTGTCGATGACGCCCATCGTTTCATGGAGCTCTTCGTCAACGCGGGGACTGCGGGACGGGCCATCATGGGGCCCTCAAGCAGCGCTCTCTTGCGAATGCTCGGTGAGTGCTGGCGGCCGATGATCAGGCCGGGTGATGAGATCGTGGTTGCGGAAGCGGGACATGAAGCCAACATTGCGCCGTGGGTGGCCCTCGAATCCTCGGGTGCCATCATCCGCTGGTGGCGCTGCCAGGGTGCCGCCAACGGCGCACCGCTCGATGCGCTGGACACGCTCCTGTCGCGGCGCACGCGCCTCGTCTGCGTGCACCATGTCTCGAACCTGCTCGGCGGTGTGGTGGACATCGCCGAAGTCGCCCGCCGTGCGAAGGCCGTGGGCGCACGAACGATCGTCGACGGAGTGGCCTTCGCTCCACACCGCGCGATCGATGTCTCGGCGTGGGGGTGCGACTGGTATGTCTTCTCGAACTACAAGGTCTTCGGTCCACACATGGCGACCCTCTTCGGGCGCCACGAGGCGATCGATGAGTTGACCGGCCCCGGCCACTTCTTCATTCCAAAGAGCACGGTTCCTGCCAAGTTCGAACTGGGCGGTGTGCCCCACGAGAGCTGCGCCGGGGTCCTCGGATTGAGGCCCTATCTCGCCTTTCTGGCAGGTTCAACAGGCGCGCGTCCTGCGCCTCCGAAGGCCGCGGCACCATCGGACTGGGCCGACACGCTCTCGACGATGACCTCTCCCGTTCTTGATCGACCCACGATCGAGCGCGCGATGCAGGCGACGATGGACCTCGAAGCGCCTCTCACCGAGCGCCTGATGTCCGGACTCGAGTCGATGGCCGGCATCGAGATCGTCGGACCGAGCGGCGCAGGGCGCGAGCGCGTGCCGACGGTCAGCTTGCGTCACTCACAGCAGCGCAGCTCGGAGGTGGTCGCCAAGGTCCACGCTCTTGGAGTGGCTATTCGCAACGGTCACATGTACTCGCACAGGCTCTGCGAGGCGCTTGGCATCGATCCGTCAGAGGGCGTGATCCGGATCAGCGCCGTGCACTACAACACCGAGGCTGAGATCGATCGCACGCTCGAGGCGATTCAGCGCTCGATTTCCTGAGGCCTTCAGCGATCAGGACGAAAACTCACGCAGTCTGCTCTCGTTCGCGGTCAAGGTCTCTTGCAGCGCAGGCACTTCTCGGCCCTCGCTCGGGCGCGATTGAGCGCGAAGGGCTGCGAAAGTCGCATCGGTCCGAACAACAACGGCGAATAACGCACCTACACGGTTTTGCCTCTCCTGATCGGCAGTCAGGAGAGACCGTTGGTGCGTGGCCGCGGTCCGGACGATCCGGGGTCCATGTCCTTTCCTTTGTCGAAGTTCTCCGCAGGAGTATCGATGCATCCATCCAGAGCAGTCGTGGCGCTGTTGGGCAGCGCATTCGTCTCACTGAGCCTCACTTCACACGCCGACGATGGGCGGACCTTCAAGGAAGCCGATCCGCCTCTGACGCGTGTTCGCGAGGGCGGCACCCCATTCGATCCCAATCAGAGCTTGATCCCGTATGCGATCTCAACCGGTATCGCGGCTGCTCCTGACACCGGACTGATCGTCTCTCCGCCCGAGTACGACCCGGTGCGAGGAGTCATTTTCAGGTATAGCACCGGGGCGTGGCCGAGCGTGGTGCGGGCGTGCGTCAAGGCGCTCACCCAAGACCCGGCCCACGATGACATCGCGTATGTGGTTGTTGCGAGTCAGGCGGTGGCGAACTCCGCAGCGGCAGCGTTTGCCTCGGATGGAGCCGACCTCAGCAAGGTCGTCTTCATCATCCAGCCGACCGACTCGATCTGGATGCGCGACTATGGCCCGCACTTCATCTGGCAGGAGGGCACCAAGGCCATCGTCGACAGCCACTACTACCCGCAACGGAAGTTCGACAACTTCATTCCCACCCTGGTCGGCCGAGACAACTTCATCGTGCCGACCTATGACATCGGGCTCTATTACTCCGGCGGCAACTTCATGATGGGCCCGAACCGCGAGGCCTTCGTGACGGCCCTGATCAACCTCGACAATCCCGCGAGTCAGGGCTTCAATCTCGACTTGATCAAGGAGTTCTACGGCCGATTCCAAGGTGTCGACACGCTGCATGTTCTGCCGCAGCTCCCCACCACCGTTGACGGCACGGGGCACATCGACATGTGGATGTACATCGTCGATGAGCAGAATGTGATCATCTCGCAGTTCATCCCCGGCTCGAACGCGAGCGCGATCAACATCACGAACAACGCGGTCACCTACATGCAGAACCTCGGGTTCACCGTGCATCGACCTCAGGCGTGGAACGCGGGCGGCACGCACTTCACCTACGCGAATGCCTTCCGGGTGAACAACCGGATCTTCGTTCCCGTCTATGGAACGGCGATCGTTCCGGGCGGGAACTCTGCCTACAACACGCGCGATGCCGATGCGATGGCGAAGTGGCAGGCAGCGGCCGGTCCGGGCGTCGAGATCATCCCGATTCAGTGCAGCAGCATCATCGGTGCGTCGGGCGCCATCCACTGCATCGTGAAGCAGGTCCCGAGGTATGTCGACTCGATGCCGTCGGCGCATGTCATCGCTCCGGCGGGCGGCGAGGTGTGGCTCTCAGGAACCACCGAGACGATTCGCTGGAATGCGACGGACACGAACAATCGGGCGCTCGCCGATGTGGACCTCCTCTACTCCCTCGACAACGGTGTCACCTGGAGCACCATCGCCAGCGGTCTCCCTGACAGCGGGTCGTTCGAGTGGACTGTTCCGGCTGGCAACAGCCAGTTCGCCCGCGTGCAGGTCGTGGTCCGAAGCGTCGGTGGTGCGACCGTCGCCGCTGTGAGCAAGCCATATCGCCACGCCCCGGGCACGCTGAAGGTCTACAACTTCGGGAGCGGTGCAGGCTCGCAGCACTTTGCCACGGGTCACCAGACCAGTAACTGGAGCCCGACCATCAACGGCAACCTTCTGCCAGTCACGCTTGGCCTCACGACGGCGAACTACGCCGCGTTGGCGGCGTCCGATGCCAACGGCGGCAACACTGATCCCAATCGCTTCCAGTCTCCCACGATCAGCACCGGGAATCGGTCGACCCATGTCTTCCGCTTCGCCATCCAGGAGCACCCGCAGCAGATCGATGAACTGCGGATTCTCTGGGAGGGCTACGCCGATCGCTGCACCCAGGTTGAGCTCTATGTCTGGGATTACTCCAAGAACAACTGGGGTGATGGAGGCAATCTGGTCGGGCAGAATCGCTTTGCCGACAGCTTCGCCGGGAACAGTGACGGTGTGCTCAACGCCTACATCCGTGAGAACATCGGCAACTTCGTCGGGCCGGACGGCGTGGTGCGCTACCTCGTCCGCGCGCAGCGGACCACGGATCGCACCTTCCATGACTACACCGCAGTGCATGTCAAGATGATCTCCGGATGCATCACTGACCTTGATGGCAATGGTGTCACCGATGGCGCCGACCTCGCCATCCTGCTCGGCCAGTGGGGCGGCAGCGGAACCGCGGATCTGAATGGCGACGGCACGGTGAACGGTGCCGATCTGGCGATCCTCCTTGGGGCTTGGGGCATCTGCCTGAACTGAGGTCACAGGCCCATGAACCGACGCGCGGCCCGTCCGCCAAAGTGGGCGGGCCGCGTTGTCATGGGCTGGGTGAACGCCGACCTCTGGTGCATTCGATCCGCTGCATGAGCAATGGAGGTAAGGTTCGGAAGATTGCGCAGATTTGAAAAAGCAGCTCCCGCGCTGGAAGGTGTTGGTGTGTTGGAACAACCCCTTTCCAGAGGAGAGCTGCATGGACAGCGTAGCGAGCGGATCGACGGAAGTCGCGGAGTGCGCGACGGAGTCGTTGAAAGCGGCGGTGACGGTGGACGCGGAGAAGGTGCGAAGCCATCTGGACGAGATGGTGCGTTCGACGGTCGAGCAGACTCTGAACGCGATGCTGGAGGTGGAGGCGGACCAGGCGTGCGGGGCTGGTCGGTACGAGCGTTCGCCGGATCGTCTGGACACGCGAGCGGGGAGCTACGAGCGGACGCTGGAGACGAAGGCGGGCTCGGTGAAGCTCAAGGTTCCGCGGCTTCGAAAGCTGCCGCTCGAGTCGATGATCATCGAGCGGTATCGTCGTCGGGAGAGCTCGGTGGAGGAGGCGCTGGTGGAGATGTACCTGGCGGGCGTGAGCATGCGTCGGGTGGAGGACATCACGGAGGCGCTGTGGGGATCGCGGGTGAGCGCGGGCGTGTACCGTTTCGTCTGTAAATCGGCCGCGAGCGTGTGACGGAGCGAGGCCGGTTGAAGAATCGTGAAAGGGCGGGTTGGCCTGCCCCAAAATTCTGTACCAGGGCCTATGAGAGTTGGTGCTGTCCGATGATTCGCGGGGCTGGCCGGTCCTCCGGTCGGGGCTGCGCCCCTCCCTCCGGACCGGCCAGCCCCGCGGCGAACTTCGCCGGGGGTACGTACCCCAGCGACGAGTGCGGCCTTTGATGGTTGTACTCCTCGCGCCATGACGACGCCTGCGAACGCGCGTCCGCCACGTCGGTGAACACCTCCGCGTTGAGCAGTTCGTCGCGAAGACACGAATGGAAGCTCTCTGCGTAGCCGTTCTCCCACGGACTGCCGGGTGCAATGTACAGGGTCTCCGTCCCCGTCAGGTCCGCCAAGCGACGGATCGTCGCGGCAATGAACTCCGGACCGTTGTCGCTGCGGATGTGACCCGGCACGCCGCGCGTGGTGAACAGGTCAATCAGAACCTCGGCCACGCCCGCCGCCGTCATCGACCGGCGCACCTCCAGCGCAACGCACTCGCGCGTGAACTCGTCCACCACGCTCAGCCACTTCAATGCCCGACCACGGTCATCCCGATCGTGGATGAAATCCACGCACCAGATGTGGTTCACCCGTAACGACCGATGACGCACGATTCCATTGTCGCTCTGACCCAGACGCGTGCGCTTGTGCTGTTTCGCAGGCACTTTCAGGCCTTCCTGACGCCAGAGGCGCTCGATCCGCTTGCAGTTGACGCGCCAGCCCTCCAGTCGAAGCATGCCCCAGATCAGCCGGTATCCCCGCCGGGGATGATGTCGCACGAGCTCGTGGATGCGGCGCACGAGCGCCTCATCGCCATCCCGCGCAAGCGCACGGTAGCGCTGCGTCGAGCGCGCCTGACCCAACACCCGACAGACACGGCGCTCCGGCTGCTCCAGCCTCGCCCGCACGTGCGTCACGACGCACCTCCGCCGCGCGGGCGATGCGGTTTTCCCAGATAGTCGTTGGCCTCCTTCAGGATCGAGATGTCGATCGCCTGCTCGGCCACGAGCTTCTTCAACCGACCGTTGGGACACCTGAACAAATGAGCATGAACGGCAATGTATGCGGTTGATCGGCTCTCAAGTGAGTAATGACACGACGGCCTCGGGCTCCACCGGGCCGCTCGAAGCGACTCGGGAGGCCGTGCGGGGCCCTCGCCTACGCCCTTGCGAGGCTCAAACTCCGTCTCCAGTTGTAGGCCACCAGGTGCAACGCGAAGTCGAACGCGTTCCGTCGCAGGCCTCGATACCGCACTCGGCGGTAGCCCGTCCGTTTCATCCAGGCAAAGGGATGCTCGACCACGGCACGCAGCGAGGCCACGATCCGGTTGAAGACGCGAAGCTCCTTCGCGAGCTCCTTCTCTCCACGCTGCCGCTTGAACGCGATCACCGGCGTCACGCCGCGGGCGAGCAGCTTCCGCTCCCGCTCCTCGCTGCGGTACGCCGTGTCCGCAACCACCATGCTCGTCTCGTCCTCCGTCAGCTCGTCGATGAAGTTGCTGTCGTGCGGCGCCGCGTCGCTGAAGCGGAAGTCCGTCACCAGACTCGAACGGTCCGCGGCGATGTGACCCTTGAAGCCGAAGTGCGTCTGGCCCGACTTCTTCGTGAAGCTCGCCTCCGGGTCGCGCGTGCTCGTGCCGTCGTCCCGATGCGATCCGCGCGACTGCTCGATGATCGTTGCATCCACCAGCGTTCCTTCCTTTACCAGCAGCCCGCGCTTCTCGAGCTGCGCCAGCGTCGCGTCGAAGATCGTCCGATCGAGCCCCGCGTCGCGAAGCCTGCGCCGGAAGACCACGAAGGTCGTCTCGTCCGGCGTCGCGTCGGTCAGGCTCAGCCCGACGAAGCGACGGAACGAGAGGCGATCCTTCAGGCACTCCTCGAGCTGCGGATCGCTCAGGTTGAACCACTTCGCGAGAAGCAGGGCCCGAAGCATCGTCTCCGGCTGCCAAGCCGGACGGCCGACGCCGCGCTTCTCGCGGTACTCCGGCAACTTCGCGATCGGCGCAACGAGTTCCTTCCACGACACCGACTTGTCGAGACGGTCGAGCAGCCTCGCCGTCCTCGGTCCTCCGAGGTCCGCCGTCATGCCGTCGACCAGACCGAACTCCGCGTTGACTCGCTGTGCCATCGTGATCCTCGCTGGTCGGCATCATCGCCGAACACGGGAACACTTCGCGGCCGAGCGGCTCACGGTTATCTGAAAGGCCCGGCTTCATCGAGATTGTTCAGAGGTCCCCGTTCTCGATCTCCAGCTCCTTCAGCCGCCGCGCCTCGTCGACCTTCATCCCGCCGTACTGGTTCCGCCAGCGGTGGAATGTCTGCTCGCTCACGCCCAGCGACTGCACGACCTGCCCGATCGTCTTGCCGGCCGCCAGCATCGCGTCTGCCTCACGCAGCTTCACGATGATCTGCTCCGGCGTATGTCTCGTCCGTTTCATCCTTGAGAGTCTCCTGGACCCGACCGGGGTCCGACGGAACTCTCATAGCCGATGGATCAGATTTTGGGGGGCAGGCCAGGGTCATCTGGCTCTTGGTGTCTAGCAACACAAGGAGCTTGAAGATGACCCACCGATCGGATCGTAGCGAACTCGACGACGTCGTGACACTCATCGCCGAACACGGCACCGACAGCATGCAGCAGGCCTTCTCCACGCTGCTCAACATCGCCATGCGCACCGAGCGCGAGCAGGTGCTCGGCGCCCGTCCCCATGAACGCACCCCGGAACGCCGCGGGCACGCGAACGGCTTCAAGCCCAAGTCGCTCAAGACCCGCGTCGGCACGCTCACCGTGCAGGTGCCCAAGACGCGCGGCATCGACTTCTATCCCTCGGCGCTCGAGCGGGGCGTGCGGTCGGAACGCGCCCTGCTCTGCGCCCTCGCCGAGATGTACGTCCAGGGCGTCTCGACCCGACGCGTCACCGCCGTGCTCGAGGAACTCTGCGGGCTCGAGATCTCGAGCGCCCAGGTCAGCCGTGCCACCGCCGAGCTCGACGACGAACTCGAGGCCTGGCGCACGCGCCCGATCGGTGAGGTGCGCTATCTCATCCTCGATGCTCGCTACGAGAAGGTGCGACACGCCGGCACCGTGATCTCGACCGCCGTCCTCGTCGCGACCGGCGTCCTCGCCGATGGCCGACGCACGATTCTCGGGGTCAGTGTCGCCCGAAGCGAGGCCGAGGTCCACTGGCGCGCGTTTCTCCGCTCGCTGCTTGAACGCGGCATGCACGGCGTCCGCCTCGTCGTCAGCGACGATCACGAGGGACTCCGCGCCGCACGAGAGGCGGTGCTCACCGGAATCCCCTGGCAGCGCTGCCAGTTCCACCTGATGCGCAACGCCATGGCCTACGTGCCGAAGATCGGTCAGCGCAACGAGGTCGCGCAGGAGCTCAAGACCATCCTCAACGCCGCCGACCGCGACGAGGCCGACCGCCGCCTCCGCGCGATGGTCGAACGATGGAAGATCGAGGCGCCCCAGCTCGCCGCGTGGCTCGAGGCGAGTGCGCCAGAATCGATGACCGTCTTCACCCTCTCGCCCTATCTTCGCCGCCGACTCCGCACCACCAACGCCCAGGAACGTCTCAATCGTGAGATCAAGCGACGAACCCGCGTCGCCGGTCTCTTTCCCAACGACGCATCCCTGCTCCGACTCGTCACCGCGATCCTTGCCGAGATCGACGAGGAGTGGACCACCGGACGCGTCTATCTCAACCACCAAGCCGCTTGACCCGCCCTCTCCGGATCCCTTCATCCACCCAATTCCTCAATGCGTCGCCACCCCCACTCCGACCAATTTACAGACACGGTGTTGCATTACCCCAAATGGTGCGAAGCTGCCAAGCGCGGATAGCGCACCTCGCCGATCGGGCGCGTGCGCCAGGCCTCGAGTTCGTCGTCGAGCTCGACGGTGGCACGGCTGACCTGGGCGGGCGCATCGTGAATTTCTCATGCAGGACAGAGAGCATGAGAGAAAGTGCGCGAAAGTTTCTTGACAGCGCAGGACGGACCGCTGTATCAAGTGTCCAGTCGGAATGGGGGTTCCGGACGGCGCAGGGAAGTCGTCGCCACGGTGCCCGGGTGTTTGGTCAACGGCCCTGCATGGGGTCCTTGCGGCAGTGGAGCGCATTCATGAACCAGCAAGTTCCGGCTGAGCGGCCACAGAAATCCTTCCGGCTCACCTCGGTGCTCGTAGCTGCGGCAATCGCTCTTCCTGGCGTTGGCGATCCGCCTTGCGACCCGGAGCCGCCCACATCAGGTGGAGGAACCTGTGTCACGATTTTTTTGCCGTGCGAGGACGGCTGGTTCGAGATGGTCATCGGCGCCTGCACGGTTTGTGTACCGCCCTGCGACCTGCTCATCATCGATCCGATCACGTTTGAAGAGCGTGAGATCGAGACCTGCGCGGATCTCTACACCGCGATCGTCGACCGAACTGCGAACCCCAGCAACCCCAATTGCTGGACGCCATTCCTCGACTGTCTGAGCCACGATCTGTGTTGCGCATGGCGGCGCGCGTGCGTGCTCCAACAGTTGGACTGCTCCGAGCTCGAGACAATGACGACGTCTGAAGAGCGATGTGCCTTCATGACGCAGACGGTCGAGGAGATGCTTGAGGGCGACGAATGCTGCCCTGCGGACTTCGATTCGAAGCTCGTAGCCGTGTGCGAGTTTCTCAAGAAGTGTGGCGCGACTTGGAAGGCCACCGCATGTCCGAGCGGGCCATGTGCGTTCTGCGAGGAGGCCACCGAGTGCATCGCGCAGATTCTTGGATGTGTGCCGGAATCAGTGCTCGCTGACCTGTCTGAGTGCATTGGCACTGATCTCCTGGCTGGTTGTGATTGCTGCAAGACTCCTGAAGGTGGCTCCGCCCGCTGGCAATGCGGCGATGCACTTGAATGCGATCAGGATTGTGATGGCGAGGAAGGCACCTGCGACGACCTTCGGAAGCTACTGAGCGACTCGCAGATCTGTTACGACCCGGCGCAGATGACGCGCGCGGACGCGATCGCAATCACCAAGGACTTCCTCGCGGCCTGCGCCTCCGGCAATGCGGAAAAATGCGCGGAGCTCATCGATTGCCTGCAGGAGTACCTCTTCGAGACTTTTGGCGATCAAGGGGATGGCCACGGCCTGACGGACGAAGAGTTGGCCGAGCTTCAAGGCACTTCTGGCTGTGGCATCAACATGGATCCGCCGATTCCGCCTGTGCCGCCCGAGGATGAGGATCTCGACAAGGATGGAGACGACGACGATTGCGACGGCGCGGGCGGTGAGAACGATCCCATTCCTGGTGGCAGGCATCCGATTGATCTCGCGTTCGGCCACAAGAATGGCGCCGCTACGGACCTCAGTGTGAGTGCCGCGGGCGGTGGCTTTCGGCTCGCTCGGAAGTACCGAAGCGAGGACTGGACTGCAGCGAGTGTGAGTGGATCGAAGTGGGCACTCTCCACCGCGGAGTACATGTCGGTGTCAACCCAGAGCGGACACCTTCTCCTCAGGATCGGCCGCGGCACCGCCCGTCCCGAAGTGCCGATTCTTGATGAGAATGACTTGCTTGCGACGATCGGTGGCGCGCTTCCTCTTCCGGGCCCCAGTCATCGAGTAATCGTGCGCACACAGGCTTGCGTCGACGGTGTGGTCTATCCCGTGTGGAGAATCGAGAGCCCGGGCCGGACCTCAATCGACTACTTCCGCGCAAAGGCCTCAGGCGAGACGATCATGGGCGGACTCTCATGTGGCAGCGCTTCGAGTGTGACCGACCCTGACTCGGCGCTTTTGGGATTGCGGCTTCGAACCTTCGACATCTACGGCAACGGCACGATCTACAAGTACCTGCTCATCGCGACTGGGAGCGGCAATGTCGCCCGCCTCGAGCGCGTCTATGTGGACGGGTACCCGGGTTCCGTTCAGGAACCCGCTGCCCAGGTGACATTCACATGGAACTTCAACAGCACATCACCGAACTTCGGTCGTCTCCGGCGCGCTGAAGTCGCACGCGATATCGGCACGAGTACGCCGGTGCTCGTGCCCGTCGAGCGCGTCGAGTACACATACATGGGCGATGACCCGAGCTTCTCTGCAGATCTCGGCACGAGCGGCGATCTCGTGCAGGTCGTCAAGTCCGAGCGCATCGACCCTGCGCCAGGAAGCACGAGCGCAGATCCAATCTGGCGCGACACGGTCTCGCAATATCGATATCACCGAACAGCGTGCTCCTCGTGCGGTGTCGATAAGGACGGACGAATCTTCACATGGCACGGGCGCGACGGCCAGCTCAAGATGGAGATCCATCCACAACAGGTCGAGTTCGTCGCGGGATTGAGCGAAGAAGAACCGCTCTCGACGCGCCTCATGACGACCGCCGCGCAACTACTCACGCTCGCCGACGGCGCCGAGGCCGCGTCCGGCATTCTCGTGGTCGACCTGGCGTCGAAGATCATTGAGGAATACGAGGCCTCAAGCCCATATCGGGTCCTGACTCAATACCTCATTAGCGATTGCGGATGCAGCGGCGGCGCGGGTTCGCCGCAGGGCCGGAAGTTCACGTACGAGTATTACTCCTTCCCCGGTCACGCGACACTTCAGTGGTCCACCCACGAGATCGAGCACATCGCCACCGGAAACCCAAGCGACCCATGGGATCACTACCGGGCAACCTACTACGACCTCGGCAGGCGTGGGCCAACCGTCGCCGGCATGACGGCTCGGCCGCCGTTCCTTGTGAACAAAGCCATTGCGAACGCCGATGACTCGTTGATCTGGGCAATCCATTACGAGTACAACGGCGACGGCCTGGTGACCAAGGTGTTTACGCCGTCAAGCTGCCAGAGCTACGATCCGGATCCTGCGAGCGATCACAGCGCGCCGGGCGCGTTCGTCGCAAGGTCCACTGCCGGGCTCGTGCAATCGATTGAGTACGACTCGAGCAAGAGGCGGAAAGAAGAGTGGTTTGAGCGCGGCTCGACGCCAGCGGAGCGGGCGATCGTCACGAGGACGACATGGGGAACGGGAACGGGGAGCACTCGCACTTGGCTGCCGTCCACGCTCGAGCGATTCCGAGTGGCGACCGACACACCAGGATCGCTCGGCGCCGACGACATCGAGACGTCGGAGTTCGTCTACCAATTCTCAGCAGGTGACAAGATCTCGGCAACGCAGACGAAGACCGAGTGGGATGGTCCTGCGTTCAACGGCCCTGATTCGAGCGGTTCGGCGCTCTTCGTCTACACGCATGAGTTCTTCGATTCGCAGGGCAGGAACTACTGGAGCCGGGCTGCGGATGGCTCGCTCACGCGGCGCGAGTTCGATCCGCGAAGTGGGCGCGTCACGCTCGTTGAACGGAACGCTGACGATGGCAGCTCCTTCCCTTCGACGACCGGCCTCACTGGCACCTTTACGGGATTGAACGGTTCCGGCGGCTCGCTCGTCTCGACGACGAGCTATGACCTTCTCGGGCGAGTTCAGCGCCAGACCTCACCGGCGGGAGTCAACACCTACACGAGGCGCGAGCTTCGAGAGTGTGCGGACCATCCTGGACTTGAGTACTTGGCTGTCGTCACCCTGCCGCATGAACTCGGCGCTTCGAGCCATGCGGGTCCGGCCTCGATCCGATGGGTGGACGCCTCCGGCGCTGAGATTGCAGAGTGGAATTGCCCAATCACCGGCACTTACGATGTCAGTTCTGGTGGCGAACCGTGGCCTCAGGTGATCACGGACTACTCGATAAGCACATCGACATCGAGCCTGCTCGCGCGGGCGAGCACGGAGCGCAATGTCGCTGGCCAGACGATCAGCCGCACCGCGTGGCATGATCCCGCCGGCGCTGGCCCCGATGCAGGCAAGGTCATCACGAAGTACTTCCACGATCCTGTCGGGCGCCTGGACTACACGATCAACGCTGTTGGCACCGTCACGCAGCAGTTCTACGATGTGCTCGATCGAGTGGTCGAGACCAAGGTCGGCATCGCCGACGCGGATGAGCCGGACCAGATGTCGAGCGTGTCAAAGACCGTGTTCGACGGCAGCGGCGACACTCCTGGGGTTGGAAACGGCAACATCACGCGGCAGCGGGTGCTGGCCGAATCGAGCAACGCTTTCGATCGCATCACCAACAACAGCTTCGATTGGCGCGATCGACTCGTGATGGTTGAGAATCCGCTGGCGCCGCACGCCGCGCAGCTCTACGACAATCTCGGCAGGGTGACCGAGCGCGCGATGTTCGACACGCTGCCGGGATCGGTGCCGACGAGCTTCGCTTCCACGGACCCGACGCGCGTCGCGCTCGAGAAGTCCACCTATACGCAACGCGGTCTCGTCGCTTGGACCGAACTGGCGACGAACCCGGGTGCCGCGTCGGGCTCTCGTGTCAATCTGACAACGGCGAACTGGTTCGACGAGGTCGGTCGCACGGTCGGCACATGGGCGCCATCAAGTCCTGCGATGAAGGCAAACTTCGATGGCCTCGGTCGCGCGACCGCGACCTATCTCACGGACAGAGGCGGCGATGCGATCCCTGGAGCCGGGAGTCACATTGATGTCTGGTCGCCATCGACGCGCTTGGCGGTGCTGACAGGCGATCGAGTGATCGAGGTCACTGAGCAGACCTTCGTGGCCGGAACGGAATCATCGCTTGGGGGAATGCCGTTCCTGACGACCCGGCTCCAGCGCATTCATTCGCCCGCGACGGACATTGGTGCTCCGGCGAGCGCCGATTTCATCGCGACATTCCGAACTTCGCACTATGACGCGGCCGCACGCCAGGTCGCAATCGCCGAGTGGGGCACGAATCAGTCGACATTCGCTCCAAGCGGTTCTGCGCCATCGTCATCCGACGCTGCTCCCGACGCAGTTCCGACTTCTGGTGGCGCGCTCGTTACCCAGTTCCTCTATGACCCGCGTGGGCTGGCGAGCACGCGCATCAACCCCGGCCCAGGAGTGGGAAGCGGGAGTCGCGTCGATCGGACATTGGTCGATGCGCTCGGCCGCACGATCGCGACAGTCGAGAACGACGAAGACTCAAGTGTCACGGTTGCGTGGAACACCGGCGGCACCGCATTTGAGTTGAGCGGCATCGATGCAGGGAACGATATCGATCGCACGACCACCTTCGTCCGCAATGGCATCGGGCAGGTCACCAAGCTGACCGCGCATGCGAATGCCAACACTGGCGACGGCAACGATCAGATCACGCAGTATGTCTATGGTGTTACCACCTCCGCCGTGGGTCCGAGCGGCGGTCCAACGATCGCGTCGTCGATGGTGTCGAATGACCTGCTTCTCAAGACCATCTATCCGCTCGGGCAGGACAGCACATCGGAGGCGTCGCGCACCGTGTGGCACAGTTGGAACCGCGTTGGGGAGCGAACCGGCATCATCGACCAGAACAAGACGAAGCACGCCTACGGCTTGGACAAGCTCGGTCGAGTGACGCGTGATGAGGTGACCGCCAGCGCCGCGCACATTGACACCACGGTCAACAAGCTGGAGTTCACTTTCGACGGCGCTGGTCGCATCTCGAAGGTCACCGGTCTCGATGTCACTACTGTCAAGAACGAAGTGGAATTCGCCTACACCGGCCTTGGCCAGATCGCCAAGGTCTATCAGCATCAGAAAGGCGCGGTCAGCGTCGACGGCAGTGGACTTCCCACGATGGATACGCGGCTTGTCTCCTACACCTACGCAGACTCGGCGGTCGCCTCGGGCAGCGCTGGCAGCAACTTCAGCCGACTGGTCGGCCTCTCATATCCGCGCCGAGCCAACAGTTCCGGTGTCAATCCCGAGACGCTCGATTATGTCTATGGAGGTTCGACCTCCCTCTCGGATCGAATCAGTCGGATCTCGCAGGACAAGTTCAATCTGACGAGCAGCTCGAACATCGCGATGGCGAACTTCGAGTATGTCGGGATGGCGACGCCGGCGCTTGTGGACCTCGAGCAAGCGGATGTGCAGCTCGACTTCACGCTGTCACTCGACGGGAAGCGCTGGGCGGTTGGTTACACCACCCAGTCACCGCGCGGGTTCTACCCGGGCTACGACCGCTTCGGACGGCTGGCCCTCCAGACCTGGGCCGATGGGGCGCTGACGACACAGACGGTTAGCTCAGTGGCGGTGCCGACGAAGCCGCAGATCGTGGCGTTGCAGTATGGCTACAACGATGAGTCGAACCGCACGAGCGTCTACGACCGTCGACACGCGAACCAATGGCCGATGAGCCATGCCTACAGTTATGACGGAATGAACCGCCTTGCAGCCGCGAAGCGGAACACCTACGGCAACCTCTCAGGTGGCTCGCCTTCGAATGCCCAGGGAAGCCAGGCGTGGTCGCTCGATCTGTTGGGCAACTGGATCGACGTTTCAACTTGGGACGCGACGCCCAGTCAGCAGACGGAATCGCGCGACCACGACAATGTGAACCAGCTCAATGCAAGGGACTTCCCCGGGGCGACGCCCGATGAAACGCTCGAGTACGACGATGCGGGCAATCTTCTCTCGCGAACCGCCAACAGCGTCACGACCTCCTACAGGTACGACCCTTGGAATCGGCTCGCGCAGGTCAAGGTCGGCACCCGAGTGCAGCTCGAACAGGCATTCAACGGTCTCGGCTGGCGGACGCTCAAGCGCGAAGACACCGATCAGACCAGCGGACTCGATGAGGAGCGCGCGCTGACCTATTCGGCTGGATGGCAGATTCTCGAGGAGCGCGTCGATCGGAACTACACCGGCTCGCCGGGGCTCGACAAGCGGGTGCAGTATGTCTGGGGCCATCGCTATATCGACGAGTGCCTCATGCACCGCGCCGATGTCAACAACGACGGCGACTATGTCGATTCGGGCGAGGGCACCTACTACCACTGCGTGGATGGGATGTTCGCTACCGTCGCCGTCCTTAATCGCTCGGGCGGCCTGGTCGAGCGCGTCACCTATGACTCTTATGGAGCCGGGCGGCACCACCGGCCCGGCGATGTCGATGGAGACGGCTCGAGCGGCGGAACCGATTCGGGAATCGTGGCAAACATCATCTCGACGTACGGCATTGGAGGCAATGTTTCGATCGGCCAGACCGGTTACCAGGCAGAAGCCGACTTGGATCGCAGCGGCCGCATCAACTCAACTGATCAGACGCTCGCCAATGTCAGCGCATCGTCGCTCGCGGCCGGTCTGATCTCAGTGGACACCGTTGCGGACAACTCGATTGGATGGGACGGATATGTCTTCAATCCAGCGGTGGCCAATTATCTGGCCCGCAATCGGGTTTACGAACCGCCGCTGGGAAGGTGGCAGTCCAGAGACCCTGATAGTTATGTTGACGGCGCCTCTTTGTATGAATACGCGCGCGGCAGTCCGGTCATCGGCATTGATCCGACGGGTACAAAGCGCGTGATCGCCTTGTTCAACGGTCAGGACACCTTCTCGCGTCATGGCGAGTCTGAGACTAACGTTGGGTTCTTCATCCATGCCGTGGCGGTATGGGACCGACAGCCGTTCTTGGATGACCGGGACAATATTGTGAAGTTCTTCCAGGAGGACGCTGATTGGGGGCCGTTCCCCGTCAAGGCTAGCGACTGGATTCGCGAGACGCGAGGACCATGTGACACGGTCATCCTGAGTGGTCACAGCAATGGTGGTGACGCTGCGCGCAAGGTCGCGGCGCAGTTGGACCAGGACGCGATTGCTGTCAATTTGCTGTTCCTCTTCGATCCTGTCGGTAAGCCGTGGCATGTTGGACCGACCGGGGTCGAGCACGTATCTGGAAATGTCGCTCGGGCGATAGATCTGAGGCAAACCTCTGATCGCCGGATTGGCGCTGGATTTGGTTTCAAGATCGGACCGGTTCAGGTCGGACCGCTCATGCAGGGATATCGGATTGATACTGGCGAGGACATCGTGTGGGTACCTGGCTGGACTCCCGCTGATGGGCCAAACCCAGACCTAAACAGCCTGGGCGTCGGGCCGATCTATGCGCACACAGCGATCGTGTACGACTCGAAGAATCTAGCAAAGTTGAATTCGGAGGTGAACGCTGTTCCCGTCACGCCTGGTCCGTAAGCGAATGCCGTTTGTAATGGTCGCCCTGAATGCGGTAGTGTGCTTCGGAGCCGCTGCGTGTACTGCGCCGCAGTGTGAAGACCGCCCTCTGGGCCCGGGCGGCGCCGTGTGGGCAGGGGGTGCCCCAGTGTCCGCGACACGAAACTGCTACAAGCGCATCCCGTTCTCAGAGGGAAGGGAGACGTGGATTGAGTGGGAAACTCACGATGGGAGAACTATCCGCTCGGATCAACTCCTTCGTACTGTCGCATCATTCTTTGAGCAGCAAGGACTGCGGCGACTCACGTATCGAGGTCCCCGTCCTCCGGCTCCGTACGGCGCATATTTCACGCCAGAGCGAGATGGTCCCAGACCGCTGTTTACGGTTACTGACTACTGTTGGCGCATGGTGTCGGTCGAGCCTGTCATCCTCGTAGCCAACCTGCACCCCATTCAGTACATCGAAACAGACCAGCGCTGTGATGGCAGCAGCGACTTGGTCGGGGCGCCACCGTCAGCAATCCTGCTCGGCTACGGAATGCTTGCGACAGATCGTGTTCCTGCGAGCGCGAGCATGACTTGGTGTAGTCCCACCTATGGCTTAGGACCGCGCGCGGCAACCGCTCTGGATGACGGAGGGCTCCTGCTCGATTGCCCTCGCGGAGCGCTGCTGCTTAGGCGGGAGAACGGAATGTGGTATGTGGCTGCGCCCGGATCCGAGGTGCGTCCGCCGCCTGCCAAGTCGGCGAACGAGCCCTCGGCTGTCGAGCAATCACCTCGTCCCAGTCCTGCAATTAGAGGCGCAGGAGAATCTTCGGTAGCAGGTCAGTGGATAGGCACCCTCGGTTTCCTACGAATCGAGATAGAGCTAGAAGTTGGGGGGCGCGGACACTGTACCTACTCCTACTCGTTTCTTCCTGTCAAGTTCGAGAGGGATATCACTAGTTGGGATCAGCGAGTAGGCGGAGCGGTCTGTATGCGAAGTGCCGCAGTCGGCAACACCGATCCGCGAGCGGTTGACGATTGGCATGGCACGCACTCAGGTTCGACGTTGGACCTCGATCTGGTGGATCGGAGCAGGCCCGATCGACCATCGCCCCTTGTCGTTCGGCTGGTAAGAACCGCAGAATGAAGGGCGAATGGCTAGTTCCGTAGGAGGAGAGCAAGGGGGGAATTGCGACCGCACGGTCACGACCGATTGAGCGGTCCACTTGATGAAACTCTCGCGCGACATTTCGCATACTGTCAGGTTCGCTCTACTTCAACGAGTCGGTGAAACAAAGCCGACCCACCAGTAAACGATGAACGCCTCGGCTCAACGGTCGGGGCGTTTGTCTTTCATCCGCAGGGAAACCGCCGGTGTTTCGAATACTTGGGTAAGGTTCGGAAGATTGCGCAGATTTGAAAAAGCAGCTCCCGCGCTGGAAGGTGTTGGTGTGTTGGAACAACCCCTTTCCAGAGGAGAGCTGCATGGACAGCGTAGCGAGCGGATCGACGGAAGTCGCGGAGTGCGCGACGGAGTCGTTGAAAGCGGCGGTGACGGTGGACGCGGAGAAGGTGCGAAGCCATCTGGACGAGATGGTGCGTTCGACGGTCGAGCAGACTCTGAACGCGATGCTGGAGGTGGAGGCGGACCAGGCGTGCGGGGCTGGTCGTTACGAGCGTTCGCCGGATCGTCTGGACACTCGAGCGGGGAGCTACGAGCGGACGCTGGAGACGAAGGCGGGCTCGGTGAAGCTCAAGGTTCCGCGGCTTCGAAAGCTGCCGCTCGAGTCGATGATCATCGAGCGGTATCGTCGTCGGGAGAGCTCGGTGGAGGAGGCGCTGGTGGAGATGTACCTGGCGGGCGTGAGCATGCGTCGGGTGGAGGACATCACGGAGGCGCTGTGGGGATCGCGGGTGAGCGCGAGCACGGTGAGCGGTCTGGCGCAGAAGGTGTACGGCCAGATCGAGTCGTGGCGCAGCCGTCGGATCGAGGGCGAACACGCGTACGTGTACCTGGACGGGATCTGGCTGAAGCGGAGCTGGGGCGGGGAGGTGAAGAGCGTGGCGGTGCTGGTGGCGATCGGGGTGAATCAGGAGGGCTTCCGCGAGATCCTTGGAGTGGCGGAGGGGACGAAGGAGGACACGGAGAGCTGGCGCTCGTTCCTTCGGCATTTGAAGGAGCGCGGCCTGAGGGGTGTTCGGCTGGTGGTGAGCGACAAGTGCCTCGGGCTGGTCGAGGCGCTGGGGGAGTTCTTCCCCGAGGCGTCGTGGCAGCGATGCGTGGTGCACTTCTATCGCAATGTGATGACAGTGGTGCCAAAGGGTCGGGTGCAGGAGGCCGTGGCGATGCTGAAGACGATCCACGCCCAGGAGGATCGCGCGAGCGCGGAGGAGAAGTCGAAGGTGATCGCGCAGAAGCTCGAGCTGCTTCGGCTGACGAAGGCAGCGGAGCTCGTACGGGCCGGCGTGCTGGAGACGCTGTCGTACATGTCGTTCCCCCGGGAGCACTGGCGCAGTCTTCGGACGAACAACCCGCTCGAGCGTCTGAATCGCGAGATCCGTCGTCGGACTCGGGTGGTGGGAGCCTTCCCGGACGGCCAGTCGGCGCTGATGCTGGTGGCGGCCCGGCTTCGTCACATGTCGGCGACGAAGTGGGGCTTGAGGCGGTACATGGACATGAGTCGATTGCGGGAGCTCGATGCGTCCCGCGCGGAGTCATCGGCCGCAGCGGCGTAGCTGCGGCCCCACGCTGGCAAGGCTGCGCCCCTCTTGATGGGGGCTCCGCCTTGCCAGCGATCACCTTCCCACGGAGGCTGCTTGATCAATTGTGCGCAACTTGACGGACGCTACCGCAATGGAGCGGGCCTCAGGGGGCTCGATTCAGGCACAATGTTGCGAAGCTGCTCATCTGGACCGGAAGGATCGGAGCCATCGCCCCGACCCATTGACTTCGATCGGCATCATCCACCGCTCGGAGGCGACTTCGTTACCCTTCAGCCTCGGCGAGTTCCACAGGGCGACTGAAGACTCGCGGTGAGGAAGGTGTGTGCTCATGGTCGTGACATCGGTCTGCCTGTCTCTCGCGCTGGTGGCCGGAGCCGCGAACTCCAAGCCTGATCTCATCGATGGGGATCTGCGCCACATGATGGCGGCGGCTGCTCCGGGAGAGCCGATTCGGGCCCTCGTCTTCCTGCACACACAAGCTGACATCAATGCGGTGAAGAGTGCGTTGGCCGCGGAGCGTGCATCCCTTCGCGAGCGCAACCGCCGAGTCGTGATGGAACTGGCGTCAACGGCGCAGGCATCGCAGGTCGGTGTGCTGAATGCGCTGGCTCCGCTCCAGCAGAGCGGAGCCCTGACCGAAGTTCGGCCGCTGTGGCTGGTGAACGCCATCGCCGTCGCTGCCTCAGTGAACGCGATCGAGGCCATTGCGGCGCATCCTGATGTTCGGCGCATCACTGTTGATCCGCCCATCGAAGCCACCGCGCCCGTGCAGGCGGGCGGCCCTGATGCCGTGGCCCAGGCGATGGCGGTGCCTCACGATGAGGGCGGCGTCGCCACCACGATCACACCCGGGTTGACGGCGCTCCAAGTTCCCGCAGCATGGGCGCTCGGCTACACAGGCACCGGACGAATCATCGCGTCGCTCGACAGTGGCGTCGATGGAGCTCACCCGGCGCTCGCGTCGCGCTGGCTCGGATCAACTCCCGCCTACGCCGGACATCCCGAGTGGGCGTGGTTCGACCCCATCACCAACACTTCGTTCCCCACGGAGTTCGCCGCCAACAGCCATGGCTCGCACACGATGGGCAGTGCAATTGGTGGTGCCCCGGGTGAGCAGATCGGCGTCGCGCCAGGCGCGATGTGGATGCACGCGGCCGTGATCGACCGTGGAACCGTGGAACAGACGCTTTCCGGAGCGATCGCGGCGCTGCAGTGGATCGTCAATCCCGATGGCAACCCTGCGAGCGGCTTCGGCGTTCCCGATGTCTGCTTCAACTCCTGGGGGATCCCCAACGGCTTCGGCATTGCGCCATGCGACGACCTCTTCTGGTCCTTCCTCGACAACGCGGAAGCCGCGGGCGTGGTGATCATGTTCGCGGCGGGCAATGAGGGCGCCGCCGGATTGCGGCGCCCGGCCGATCGCGCGACGAGCCACCTGCGAACGGTCGCCGTCGGTGCCATAAACGCGGGCGTCGAGGGTTGGCCCATCGCCGACTTTTCCTCACGCGGTCCATCGGCATGCACGCCCTCGGGTCTGCCCGCCGTGAAGCCTGAGATTGCAGCGCCTGGTGTGGCGATCCGTTCCTCGGTTCAGGGCGGTGGGTACGCCTTGGCCAGCGGAACCTCGATGGCCACGCCGCATGTGGCGGGTGTTGCCGCGCTGATTCGGCAGGCGTGCCCCGATCTCGCCCCCGAGGTGGTCCATCAGATCATCTTCGATACCGCAGTTGATGTTGGTCCGCCCGGCAAGGACAACAGTTACGGCTTCGGAGTTCCCGATGCGCTGGCCGCGGTCCAGGCCGCAGAGGCATTCTGCGACTTCGGCTTGAGCGTGCCGGGGGGCGCACCGGACTTCGTGCCGCCGGGCCAGCCCATCAAGGTGCATGCGCGCATCGTGCAGAACGGCGAATCCCTGGTCCCGGGGAGCGCCAAGGTCCGCTATCGGCCGAGCCCGTCGCTGCCATTCTCCGGCTATCCGCTCGTGCATGTGGAGGGCGATCTCTATGTCGCGACGCTTCCGGCCCCCTACTGCGGGAGCACGCCGGAGTACTTCGCGATTGCCGAGGGAAGCGGCGGGACAATCCGCACGGTGCCCGCCGACGCACCGAACACCACCTTCAAGCCGAAGGTGGGCGAAGTGGTCTCCGAGGTGCTCTATGAGGCGAACTTCTCAGGCGGTCTTCCGCCGGGCTGGACCACCTCCGGGCTTTGGAAACTCGTCTCGCAGTGCGGCCCGCTCGTTTCGGGCTGCGGTGGCGCGATTCCCACCCAGTTCGCCTACTACGGCGAGACACTCTTCTGCAGTTACGACGGCATCCACTCCGGCACGCTGAGCTCACCACCCATCGCGCTGCCCGCCGTGCGATCTCTTGGCGTGATCACCGCCACCTTCTGCTATCACCAGCAGGCACTCTTCCCCGGCTTCATGAGCGGAGGCACCTTTGGCGCAGGGTCAGTTCAGTGTGCGCTCGCCAACACAAACTGGTGGCAGTCCAAGAGCATCGATCTCACCGCGCTCGAAGGGCAGACGGTTCCGATCACATGGAGCTTCTTCAGCAATCTCGACTTCGCCTTCTTCAACCTCGGTCTCATGGTGTCGAGTGTGAAGGTGACGGCCGTCTATGTGGCCTGCGACGGGGGCTCTCCCCCGATCCCCGGCGACCTGAATGGGGACGGCGTGGTGAATGGCGCCGATCTCGCGATCCTGCTCGGCGCCTGGGGCACTTCACTTGGCGACCTCAACGGAGATGGCACGACCAACGGCGCCGATATCGCCATCCTCCTTGGCAACTGGTCGTAGAAGACCATTTCAGAACCCGCGCGCCGCTGCTGGCGCTCAATGTCCTCGGCCGAAACCACAGGGATGGTGGCGCGGCGAGCCATCGAGGCGCGTCACGGCTGGCGAGTCACACTTTCGCGTGTGACAGGGACGCTCGTGGTCACGCCGCCCATCGGTGGCCACGACTTCTCGAAGCGCCGATTCCAGCCGACGCTCGAAGTCCGCACGCCCGGCGGATCGGTTGAACCCACAGAGGGCCGCCGCTACACTTGCATTGTGACGCAAGCACGCAAATCTATGCGCCCCCCCGCGCTCCTCCGGACTCGCTCGCTGGCGATCGGTCGGCGTTTCGCGGCCCGCCACTCCTCGACTCGCCGCCTCATGCCCGCGGCCCATCGACAGACTGATGGACTTCACGCTCTTCCGAGCGCTCTCTGATGCGACGCGCACCACCGCTGATCTCCGGTGACCTCCGACACCTGTGGATCGACCTCACCGCGCCACTGCTGGGCATGGCGCTCGCGGTGCCAGCCCATCGACTGTGCACACAAGAGAGTTCGCCGCTGCGGCCCGGTTGAGAGAGGCGCACGACTTCGGCGTGACGATCACTCGCCGCACGGTCGCGGATCGAGCGGAGTTGGACGGTCGCTCCGAAGCGCCGTGTGCTGCGTGCAGATCACGCCCGTCGCAGACGGACCTTACATGTAGAGGCCGCCGTTGACGCCGATCTCCTGTCCGGTGACGAACGACGCTGACGGAGAGGCGAGGAACGCCACGACTTCCGCGATCTCCTCCGCTTCGCCCATGCGACCCATCGGCGTGATGGTCTTGATGTGCTCGAGGGCCTTTTCGGGCACCGCGGCCGTCATGTCGGTGCGGATGAAGCCGGGGGCGACGCAGTTCACGGTGACCCCCTTGCGAGCCACTTCGCGGGCCACGCTCTTCGTGAAGGCATCGAGACCACCCTTGGCCGCGGCGTAGTTCGCCTGACCGAAGTTGCCCATCTGCCCGATCACGCTCGTGATGTTGATGACGCGCCCCCAGTTGTTCTGCACCATCTGCGGAAGGAAGAGGTGCGTCATCTGCACCGGCCCCTTCAGGTTCACATTCACGACCTCATCCCACTCGGTGTGGGTCATCTTCAGGAAGGTCTTGTCGCGTGTGATGCCTGCGTTGTTGACGAGGATGTCGACCTTGGAGAAGGTCTTGAGCACCTCATCGCCCATGGTGTGCACGGCCGAGTCGTCGGCAATGTTGCACTTGAAGAGTTCGGCGCGGCGCCCCATGGCGCGGATCTGGTCACGGACCTCCTCCGCGGCCTTGTCGTTGCTGGCGTAGTTGATCGCGATATCGGCGCCGTGACGGGCGAGCGCCAAGGCAATGGCCCTGCCGATTCCTCGGCCTGCACCGGTCACAAGCGCCACACGACCCTGAAGTGGAAGCATCCGACTCTCCTCGTGGCCGCCGAGTTCACCACGGCGCGGAGGCGACCAGTCCCACGCCGACAGAAGGGATGCAGTCTAGCCCGCGCAGGCCGATGAGGTTACGCCGCAGGGTGCCAACCGGCGTCGGCCCAGAGCGCCCCGCTGACGGCGGGGTTCCGGATCATGAAGCAGATGGCGTCCGCGACTTCTTCCGCCTTCAGCAGTCGACCGAGCTGCGTTCGCGGGAGCACATGCTCCTTGATGATGGCGGGGTTCATGGCCCGCACCATCGGCGTGTCGGTGAATCCCGGATGCACGATCGCCACGCGCACGCCGTAGAAGATGGCTTCCTTGGCGAGAGTGGATTGCACGCCCTCGAGCGCCGCCTTGGTGGAGGCGTAGGCAATCTGGCCCTTGTTGCCGGCACTGGAGATCGACCCGATGAAGACGACCTCGCCCTGCACTTCTTCCTGACCGCTCCAGGCGCCGAGCCCCTGAGCGGCTCGCTGCTCGGCCACGCTCGCCACGGTCTCCATCGCCCAGTAGGTGGCCGCCACCAGATTGACGGCGATGGTCTGCTGCATCAGCGCGGGGTCGTAGAGCTTCGCCTTCTTGGTCTCCTTGTCGACCTTGACGGCGAGGCCATCGCGGACGATGCCCGCCGCGGGGACGCAGATCTGCACACCGCCGTGCAGGCGCTTCATCTCGGAGAAGACCATCGTTCGGAACGCCGGATCGGTCACATCACCTTGGAAGGGAGTGACCACCGCACGCCCGATCTCCTGGTTGATGGCCTCCGCTGCGCCACGCACCGCCTCGGAGATGTCAACGAGGGCGATGGCCCTCGCACCTTCCACGGCCAGTTGACGGGCGACGGCGCGGGCAATGCCACTGGCGCCACCGGTAATGACGGCGACTCGCTTGGATAGATCGACCACGGGAGAGAACTCCGACGCGTTGCGGGCTGAGTGGATCACGACTTCCTTCGTCCCTTCGTTGACTTCGAGGTGACCCCGGTGCGACCACGGCGCGACGCGCGCGGTGGCTCGCTTTCAATCGGCATCGAACGCTCGGCCATCCATGCGGTGGCCTTCGGCCAGATTTCCTTGTGGGAGCGGGAACCGACACTCAGGCCGATGTGCCCCGCCTTCACGCTCATTTCGCTGAAGTCGCTCGAGCCGACGCACTCGCGCAGCGGCGTGCTCTGACAGGGAAGGACCAGATGATCGGCATCGGCGGTCAGGTTCAGCACCGGACAGTGGATGTTCTCAAGCGAAATCCGATGTCGCCCCAGCGGGAAGCGGCCCTTCACCAGCAGGTTCTGCTGGAAGCCGTACTTGACGAAGTCGCGATAGACCTCGCCGCTGATGGGAATGTTGTCATTGCTCCATACTTCCATTGCGAAGAAGTCCTCGAGGAACTTCTCATCATCCATCTTGTCGTAGAAGCCCTGCCACTTCTGGAAGGTGTTGGCGACGGGCTTCAGCATCGCGAAGGAGTTGCCGAGGAACGACGGCGGAATCAAGCCGAAGGTGTCGACGACGGCATCGACATCGAAGTACTTCGGATCGGTCCATTGAAGCAGCAGTGAGTCACGACTCGACCAGTCGATCGGTGCCGCCATGAGCGTGAGGGAGCGCACCAGTTCCTGGTGCAGCGAGGTGTACATGGCCGACATCGTGCCGCCCATGCAGTAGCCGACCAGATGCAGATCGGGCGCGCCGGTCAGGTCGAGGATGCGCGTCACTGCTCGATGCAGATGGCCCTCGATGTAGTCATGCAAGGTCTTCGAGGCATCAGCCGGCGAGGGCACGCCCCAGTCGATCATGTAGACATCGAAGCCCGCGTCGAGGTACTGCCTGATGACGCTCTTGTGCGGGAGAATGTCGAGGACATAGGGGCGATTGACGAGCGCGAAGACGAAGAGAACCGGAGTTCCATGCCGCTTTGGCGAAGTGCCCGTGTATCGGAGCAGGCGCACCGGACTCTCGGTGAAGACGACCTCGTGGGGCGTGCAGCCCTTTCGGGTCTTCAGAAGCGCCTCCATCACCTTGGGCATGGCAGCGCTCTTTCGCAGTACCGACTCCCACTCCCCCTGCCACGCGCGCATGGCGCCCATCGGATCGAACCACTGGGCGGACGAAGGACCGGCATTCGAGGTGGATGAGGTCGTCATGGACTGGTTCTCAAGGATGAGCCAAAGATGAGCGCAGAAGAAGATTCAACTCAGGGTCGGGTGCGACGCGAGGCCGTCGACGAGGCGCGCCGTGCGGCGCTTCCGCTGCTGCGTGAACGCGACGCGGAGCGACCTTCAGCGCCGCGGCCACTCTTCGCGGTGGACTTCGACGCCCGCGTCGGGGCACCGCCCGTACGGGCCTCGATCGCATCGAGGCGTTCATGGAGACGGCTCATCTGAGCCTCGATCTGCGACGCCGTCTGACGAATGGCTCCCATGACCTCGGAATTGGCGCCGCCAGTCGCCGCTTCGAATGCCGTCGCCATGTTCGACTGAAGGAAGTCATCCATCTGCCGGCGGAAGTCGAGCGCGCGGTCCATCGATCGCTTGAGCGACTCGAGGAACTGCGGACTCTTCATCCACTGCTCGGCGTGCTGCGCCATCGCCTCGAAGAAGGCGTTCTGCATGCGGCGCATCGCTTCGGGTGTGAAGCCGGTGAAGCCCTCCGCTCCAGGCGACATGCCGGGCATCGAACCGAGGGGATTCATCGGGGGAAAGCCCGCTCCGCCCTGGGTCGCAGCGCCCCCTGCCGCCGCGGCGGAGCGCGCCCAGAGGTCCCGCCAGAATCCCAGCAGCGGATCGGCGGCCGCGTTCGTGGAGTGGTGGTTCGCGTCAGCCATGGTGGAAGGCTCTCCTTGCCTCAGTCGTTCCATTGAAAAGCCGCCGCACCGGGAAGGGTCCCGATGCGGCGGTGAGAGTCAATCCTGATCTCAGGCCTTGCAGGTCAGGAAGTGATCCATGACCTGGGAGACCTGGCGAGCGTGATCAGCGGTCATCTTGGTGGTGCGCTCGCTCATCTGACGGGCGAAGGTCGTGCACTCGTCCATGATCTCGCGGGCCGCGTCCGGGGTCGGCTTCGCAGTCTTGCCCGTGAAGTGGTTCAGCATGAGGGCACCGGAGCGCTCGAGGGTGCGGGCGTGGGCACGCATCGCGTCGACGAAGAGCGCGTTGCACTCGCTCGCGAAGCGGGCGTTGGCGTCGACCATGGTGTTCATGGCCTGCGTCATGCGCTCGAAGGCGGCGGGCATGGTGTTCGCGCCGGTGGTCGTCGCCCACTGGCTCATGGGATTGAACGCCATCGGGTTCCAGGTGCGGCTGAAGGTCTCGGAGAAGCTGTTCGCCATGGAGGTGAAGAGCTTCTGGTTCGCCTCGACACCGGCCTTGAAGGCATCGGCAGCGGTGCGGCAGCAGGCCTGCGCGGCCTCGTTGGCTGCGTTGGTCACGGTTTCGTTGACGGGCTTGGTGGTGGTTGAAGTGCTCATGGTGCGAGAACTCTATCGAGCGTTTGGTGCACTGTCAATACAAATTGTGCGATTGCACAAACATCCCGCCAACGCCTTCAGAGTGCCATGGGATGTCTTTTATCGGCCTTTGACAGAGAGTCACCGTGCCCTGGGGCCTTGGAAGCCCCTCCGCAGCCCTAGACTTGACGCAACCGCGCCACGACCGATGACCAGCCCCCAGCTCATTCGAGTCAAGAAGTATCCGAATCGCCGCCTCTATGACGGCAGCCGGAGCCGCCATCTCACGCACGAGGAGCTTTACGACCTTGTTGTCGCAGGGCACACCGTGAGCGTGACGGACAGCCGCACGGGCGAGGACATCACCAATCTGGTGCTGATTCAGGCGATGCTCGAGCGCTCGCCGGAGAAGCTCGCGGCCTTTCCTCCTGAAGTGTCGCACCTGCTCATTCGCACGAGCGAACAGATGCTTCGCATCGCGGCGCAGGGCTGGCTCTCGCAACTGCTGCGCAGCATGGCGCCGATTCCCGGCGCGCCGTTTCCATTCGTCCCCCCCTTCTGGCCTGGTGGTCGTCCATCGTCCGAGGATCAGCCGACACCGAGTGCCGAATCAAGCACCGCCCCGCCACCCGATGGGCGCAGCTCTTCGCCTGACCTCATGCAGCAGGTCGAGGCGCTCCGTCGCGAAGTCGAGTCGCTCAAGCACAAGAGCAATGCGCGAGCGAAGCGCTCCTCGCGCGCGACACCGGGCTCGCGGCGTTGATCGCGCCTTCGGTCCGGCCACAGTTGGAGATCCCCTCGATTGATGCTTGCGCGCCCGAGGGCCCGTCATCGAACGGCCACCGCTTGCGCCTCCGCATGCCGGGAGCAGGCTCGACCAGCAGGTCCCCGGATCCCGTCCAACGACAACCGCGGCGGCATGCGACCCTCCTCTTCGCACACCGCCGCGGTTGATGTCATCGATCTGGCGCCACCGCCCCCGAATCGCCGGCTACCGGATTCGTCGCTGCATGTTCAAGGGCAGTTGGAGCCTGTCAGCCAGCTTCCGAGGATGACGGCGATGTCCGCGCCATTCACGAGACCGTCGCAGTTCACATCGCCGGGCGCACCAGGCTCGCCCGCCTCGACAGGGTTCCAGTTGCCAAGCACCACGGCAATGTCAGCGCCGTTCACACAGCCGTCGCCACTCTGATCCGGGTTCTCAACGCACACGGGAGGCCCCGATGTCGAAGTCCCGACGACGATGATGTCATCGATGCGGTTCGTTCCAGCGGCCGCGGTGGTGACCAGCGAACGAAGTCGAATGCGGAGGACCTCGAGGTCATTGGCTTCGGCGGGCAGCTTGATGGGACCGAAGACCGAACCGGCGTTGAAGTTGATGCTCGACCAGGTGATGACCGGGATGTCGTACTCGAGGAGCGCGAACCACACTTCCTCGTCGCCATTGCCGCCAGCGCTCCACTCGACGACGAAGTCAGCGGGGCCGGTGTTGCTGCGGGTCTGGCTCCAACCGAACTCGAGGTCGCCGTAGCCGAGCGACGAGGTCGTGAAGGTGTAGGTATCGCCAGCCGTCCAGTTGTTGGAGCTGAATGATCGGAGCGAGCCGTTGCCCACGGGGCTTGACCACACCGTGGCCGAACTCGCATGCTCACCGGTCGCGTCGCCACCGATCACGCCGCCCTCGGCGGGGTGCGGTCCCGCGGTGAACGGCGACTGGAGCGACTCAAAGGTCCAGACAGCCAGGAACTCAGGCGGGTTGACTCCCGCCATGGCGACACTACCCAGGAGGGCAGTGGCCGCCAGCATCGTTACGGTCGACTTCATGATTCTCTCTCCTTGCACGGGTCCGACTCTCGCGGGAACTCGCTCGGCTCCAACGCTGGAACCGCCCGCTCATCCCGACACTCCAAGGTAGTCGGGAGTCGTTCTCAGGGGGATCACAAAGTGCACTCTCACGGTTGATCCTTCGTGAGAATCTCGTGAATCACCATGGGCCACCGCGCCGCAGAGGGGCTAGGCTGTTCCTGACAGTCGTGGGTTCCCGGCATGGGCGTGCGGCAAAACCGCGAGCCCGTGGCGGCACGCGGTGGACCGGCCTTCGCGGAGGGCCCGCGGCTCGCTTCCTTAACGCCCGCCTGCCGGGCAATGGAGGTCGTGCATGCTGGGCGCCCTGACCATTTCCCGCCTGCTCGCCAAGATGCGTGAGGTGGAGGCTTCCGATCTGCACCTCAAGGTTGGATCTCCCCCCGTGCTCCGGGTCGGTGGCGAGTTGCGTCACATCGAGTGCCCGGCTCTCGATGACAAGGACATGGCGCAGCTCCTCGCCCCGATCATCCCGAAGCACCTGCAATCGCAGCTCGACAGCCGTGGTGGCATCGACTTCTCCCACCATGAGACGGCAGAGCATCGCTTCCGATGCAGCGTCTTCCATGCAGGACACGCGTTGCATGCGGCGATCCGCCGCATCAACCCGAAGATTCCCTCGTTCGAGGAACTTCACCTTCCACCGGTCTATGAGCGCCTCATATCGCAGACGAATGAAGGACTGATCGTGGTCTGCGGCGTCACCGGAAGCGGCAAGAGCTCGACCCTCGCGGCGATGCTTGACTACATCAACCGCACCTCCGCGTGCAACATCATCACCATCGAGGATCCTGTCGAGTATCTCTTCCGACCCGCGCAGAGCTATCTCTCGCAGCGCGAGATCGGCATCGATGTGCCGGACTTCGCGAGCGCGCTCCGCGCGGCAGTGCGACAGGACCCCGATGTCATCATGATCGGCGAGATGCGCGATCGCGAGACGATTCTCGCCGGCATCCAGGCGGCGGAGACGGGCCATCTCGTCTTCGCCACGCTCCACACCGCCGACACCATGCAGTCCTTCTCGCGCATTCTTGAGTTCTTCGATGTGAGGGATCACGCCTTCATCCGCTCGAGCCTTGCGGCCGGACTTCAGGCGGTGTTGGCGCAGCGGCTCCTCCCATCGACCAAGCCCGGAGTCTCGCGCGTGCCTGCGACTGAAGTCCTGCTGAGAAACTCAACGGTCGCTGAGAAGATCCGCGAGGGCGAGGATGCGGACCTTCCCGCCGTCATGGCGGGCTGTGTCTCCGAGGGCATGCATGACTTCACGACCAGTCTTTCGGGTCTGGTGGAGAAGGGATGGGTCGATCTCCGAGTCGCCGAGCGCTTCGCCCCCAATGTCGAGGCGCTCAAAGCGCGGGTCCGCGGCATCGCTCTCAAAGCGGACACGCTGGTGTCGCGTGCGCGCGGGTGAGATGAAGCTCGAGTTGACTCCTCGGTCCCCGCGGTTTGACAGCTCCACGCGTGCGTTCCAACGCGCTCAGATCAGTCCCATCAAGCGCATCATCTGGAAGCGGCGCCACCAGAGTTCGATCATCGTGTCGGAGAGGCGTCGTTCCCACTGAGGCCCGAACTTCCGCTCCATGAAGATCGAGAAGAGCTCCTCGTTCACCGTGTGGGTGACGAGCGGCGGTGAAACGGGCCGAACCGGCGGCGGAGGCGGCGGGGTGGGCGGCCGACGATCCGTCGGAGGTTGATCAGGCGGAGGTGGAGGTGGAGGTGGCGGCGGATCTGCCGGCGGACGCTCCAAAGGTCGAATCGTCACGCCGAGGCGATCGGTCATCGCACTGGCCTGTGGAACGAGCACCATCACGGCGACCAAGAGCGCTCCGCTCAAGGCGACGCAACGACCCGGATGGGAGACCAGCGCTCGGATGACACGCGGCATGGGAGTGCGGCGACTCATGTCGTCACCCCCATGAAGCGGCGAAGGATCTGCCAGCCCGTCGGTCGGAAGCGCGGGAAGCGCCCCATGGTGCCGACGAGCGATCGAAGATCCTCGGTGTCGAGCATGACCTCGGCGGGATCGACTGATCCACACGCCTGTGACGAAAGGTGACCCAGGCAGAATGCACGCTCACGGAGCGCCCAGCTTCCCGTGGCGTCAGCCAGTTCAAAGGCCTTGTTCGAGAAGACGGCAGCAGCCCGCTGCTGCTCGTCGCCATCGAGGCGGCGCAACGCGAGCATCAGGCCGCTGACACACCACCACCCCCAACTCTCAAGCAGATCGCCACGCACGCTCGAAGGATCGATGACTTCATCGAGCCCGAGCATGAGCGAGGCCAGTGCCACATCGAGGTCGAGAATGCCAGCTTCGACTTCCATTTCGAGGATGGCGGCGCGGCAGGTGTTCGCGATGCCCTGATAGGTGGGGTCGTCGAACTCCCGGTGCAACGCTTCGTGATCGGCTTGCGCCCGCCGAAGGGAGTCGATCGCTTTGATCGCGGCCGCAGGCGCCGCCTCGAGCGACATCGACTGCACCTTTCGCTGCAAGGCCGAGCCGATCACATAGTGGGCATGGGCCTCGGTCACGCGGATGCGCCGCGAGGCGCGATCGAGCGACGCTGTCCCGAGGAGGACAAGTCGCGCGAGCCCCTCCGCCTCGGAGAGGTTCCAGAGCGCAAGGTGCGCCGTGGCAAGATTGACGCGGACCATCTCAAGCACATGGCCCGGCGCCTCGTGTTCATCGGCCGCAGCCTGAAGCCACTCAAGCGCCCGTGTGAAGCGACCCTCGTCGAGCCATGCGTTGCCGACGCGCATTCTGGCACCGGCCCGCTCGAGCGGCGTGGCGGCGAGATCCAGCATGCGCTCGCCGAGTCGTCGCATCTCCGCGTAGTCGCCACGGCGATGCGCCTCGCGCACGAGTGCGTCAATCTGCCTGAAATCACCGTCGGGCACGGCCTTGCGTTCCCCGTCCCCCGTGCGCGAATCATGACGGCCCCACAGCGCCTCGGCGAGGTCGCCGACGGGCCACTCCACCAGATCCGCCAAGTTGAAGATGAGATCGAGTTTCGGGTTGCCACTGTCCGGCGCGATCTTCGCGGGGTCGCGGTCGAGGTAGTGGGCGAGTTGCGCCTTCGAACAGCCCCGATAGGCCTGCGCCACTTCGAGCATGCGGAGCAGGCGCTCCTTGCGTTCTCGTTCAATGCTCGGTTGATGCACGCAACAACTCCTCGACGGGGCCTCCGCCGGCCCGCAGCTCTTCGTTTGGCCTCTCGGCACAATACTCGCACCGAGGCTGCATGCAAGCGGGAGTGACCGATCGGCGCTCAATCAAGCCATGGCGGGATATGCAGCGCGAAGTGGCCCTTGGATATCAGACCCCTGCGGCTCCTCAACCTGCCTTCAGCGACGCCATGTCGATCACGAACCGGTAGCGAACATCGGACTTGAGCAGTCGCTCGTACGCCTCGTTGATCGACTGGATGGGAATCATCTCAATCTCCGAGACGATGCCGTTCGCGGCGCAGTAGTCGAGCATCTCCTGCGTCTCCGCGATTCCGCCGATCGCGCTCCCGGCGAAGTTGCGCCGCGGCAGGAGCACGCTGAATGCGGCGACCGGCAGCGGCTGCTCCGGGGCGCCGACCAGGCAGAGCGTGCCATCGAGCTTGAGGAGTGCCAGCAGCGCATTCAGGTCGTGCTGGGCGGAGACCGTATCGAGGATGAAGTCGAAGCTCTTGGCATGCTTCGCCATGTCGAGGGGCTTCTTCGAGATCACGACTTCGTGAGCACCGAGGCGGAGGCCATCGTCAACCTTCGAGGCCGAAGTAGTGATCAGGACGACATGGGCGCCAAAGGCGCGTGCGAATTTGACACCCATGTGGCCGAGGCCGCCGAGCCCCACGACGCCCACCTTCATGCCGGGGCCGACCTTCCAGTGGCGCAACGGCGACCATGTCGTGATACCGGCGCAGAGCAGCGGTGCCGTCGCCGCAAGGTTGACGCCTTGGCCGACTCGCAGCGTGAAGGCTTCATCGACCACGATGCGCTCGGAGTACCCGCCGAAGGTGATTCCGCCGGTGTGCCGATCGGGCCCGTTGTAAGTGAACACGGGGAACTTGTCGCAGTACTGTTCAAACCCCTTGCGACATTGCGGACACACGCGGCAAGAGTCCACCATGCAGCCCACTGCGGCGAGATCGCCCGCCTTGAACCGAGTGACGGCGCTTCCAACGCGTGTGACCCGGCCAACGATCTCATGGCCCGGCACGCATGGGTAGACGGTGTTGTGCCACTCATCGCGCGCCTGGTGAAGGTCGGAGTGACAGACGCCGCAGTAGAGGATTTCGATGTCGACATCGCTCGGCAGAAGATCGCGTCGCGTGAGTGAAAAGGGTGCGAGTGCGACATCGGCGGCCGCAGCGGCGAAGGCTCGGGTGGTCATGGGGTGAACTCAGGAGTGCGGTTGACGGGGAACAAGGGTACCGGTCGAAGCCTCGCGCGACATCACGGCCATGAGGCCCGGCCTCGTCTCGGGTGGTGTCGCCTCGGCACTCCCCTCCGGATCGCGAACACGACGGCCGAACCAGTTGGCGAGGCGCTCGACATAGAGGTAGAGAACCGGCGTGGCCAGCAGCGTGACCGTCTGGGAGAAGAGCAGTCCGCCAACGACGGCGATGCCGAGTGGTCGCCGCACCTCGGCTCCGGCACCGGTCCATAGCGCGAGCGGAAGCACGCCCAGCAGCGCCGAGAGTGTGGTCATCATGATCGGGCGATAGCGCACGGCGCACGCCTCGCGGATCGCTTCGACGGCGCTTGCTCCATGTCGTCGCCGCTCGATGGCGAAGTCGACCATCATGATGCCGTTCTTCTTGACCAGGCCCACGAGCAGAATGATTCCCACAAAGGAGTAGAGATTCAGCTCGGTTCCCGTCAGCAGCAATGCGGCGAGCGCACCGCATCCTGCAAAGGGCAGCGCCGTGAGAATCGTGAGGGGGTGGAAGAATGACTCATAGAGAATGCCCAGCACCACATAGGTCACGAGGATCGCCAGAAGCAGAAGCCATCCAAGGCCAGCGAATGACTCCTGGAAGGCCTGGGCCGTGCCCTGGAACTCGGTCGAGACCTCGGCTGGCACCACCTCGAGGGCCCTCGCCTCAATGAGTCGAACCGCCTCACCGAGCGACACACCCGGAGCGAGGTTGAACGAAATGGTCACGCTGGGAAGCTGCGCCGAGTGATTTACGCTCAACGGTCCAAGCGCCTCGGAGATGTCGACCACCGCATCGAGCGGAACAAGGTCGCCGGTGGCGCTTGACACATGGAGCAGGCTGAGCCAGGAGGCGTCGGTCTGGAAGTCCGGGGACACCTCGGCAATCACCTGATAGGTGTCGTTGGGCGCATAGATGGTGCTGATCTGCCGCGTGGAAAAGGCGGTGGCGAGTGCCAGCTCGATCTGTTCAGGCGTCACGCCGAGCGCCGCCGCACGATCTCGATCGATGTCCACTCGGATCTGCGGATTCGAGAGCTGAAGGTCCGTGACGACATCGCGCAGGTCGGGCTCCTTGACCAGCGCTTCGTACAGCCGCGTCGACGCCTCGAAGAGCGCCTCCGTATCCGTCGACTGGAGTGTGAACTGGTAAAGCGCTCGCGTGAACCGGCCGCCGATTCGGATGGTTGGCGGCACCTGCGCCGTGGCGCGCATGCCGGGCACATCGCCCAGTGGACCTCGGAGCTCCTGCAGCACCTCGTCGGCGGTCTTCGTCCGAGGCGGACGATCGCGCAATCGCACCATCATGAAGCCGACATTGCTCGTCGAGGTTCCTCCGCGCGCGCCGATCGATGCGGAGATCGCTTCGACCTCCGGGTGCTTCGCCACGGCGTCCATGACCTGGAGGTGGAGCGGCGCCATCGCCACATGGCTGATGCCCTCGGCGGCTTCAGTCTGCACAAGGATCCGTCCCTGATCCTCATTGGGCATGAAGCCCTTGGGGACGATCACCGCCATCCACGCGGTGACCGCGAGCACGCCAACACTGCCCAGGACCACCGCCGCTCGTGAGCGCAGGGCGAGGTCCAGCAGCCAGAGGTAGGCGCGATGACTGAAGCCGATCCCCCCCTCCAGCATCCTCGAGACGGCATGATTGGTGCCGTGAAGCACGGTGTCGCGCCGGAGCCACCGGCTGCACAGCATGGGTGTCAGCGTGAGCGACACCACGCCCGAGATCAGAATCGCCGTGGCGATCGTCACGCTGAACTCGCTCAGCAGCCGTCCCACCAGGCCACCCATGAAGAGCACGGGAATGAAGACCGCGACCAGCGAGATCGTCATGGACACCACGGTGAAGCCGATCTCCGCACTGCCGTCGAAGGCCGCCTGGAGCGGCGACTTGCCCATCTCCATATGGCGCACGATGTTCTCGAGCACCACGATCGCATCGTCGACCACGAATCCAACGCAGAGGACGAGCGCCATCAGCGACAGGTTGTCAAGGCTGAAGCCCAGCAGCCACATGACGCCGAAGGTCCCGATGATCGAGAGTGGCATCGCCAGCACGGGGATCAGGAGCGCACGAATCGCCCGCAGGAAGATGAAGATGGTGCCAGTGACCAGACCGAGCGTGAGCCAGAGGGTGAACTTGACCTCCTCGACACTGGCGAGAATGGGCAGCGATCGATCGGCCATGATGTTGACGCGAATGCTGCCCGGTGGCTCCAACTCGCTCAGGAGCCGCCGAATGGACTGCGCCACGGCGACCGTGTTCGCGCCTGGCTGCCGCTGGATCGCCAGCACGATCGAGCGCTGGCGATCGACACCTGGTCCCAGAAACCATGCCGCGGTGCGATCGTTCTCCACCCCGTCGACGACGGTGGCAATCTCCTTGAGTCGGACTGCATTGCCGTTCCGCCAGGCGACAACGGCCTCGCGATAGGCCTCGGCGTTCACGAGCTGCCCCGTCGACTCGACGGTCGGGGCCGTCTCCGGTCCGGAGATCACCCCCGTGGGAAGCTTCACATTCCTCTCGCGAATCGCGCGAGCCAGTTGATCGAGGCCGACGCCCTTGGCCGCGAGGGACAGTGGATCGAACTGAATGCGCACCGCGTACTTCTGCGGCCCGAAGATGACCACCTGCGCCACGCCATTCATGGTGCCGATCCGCGGCGCCAGCACCGTGTCGGCGTACTCATTCAACTGATAGAGCGGCAGCGTGGGGCTCGTCACCGCCAGGAACATGATCGGCTGATCCGCAGGATTCGCCTTCCGATAGGAGGGCGGCTGCGGCATGTCCGTCGGCAGCCGTCCCTGCGTTCGCGCGATGGCGGCGGCGACATCCTGCGCCGCGTCATCGATGTTGCGACTCAGCGCAAAGGTGATCGTGATGGTCGTCGAGCCCTGAATGCTCGCCGAGGTCATCGAATCGATTCCGGCGATCGTCGAGAACTCCCGCTCCAGTGGAACCGCGATGGCGGCCGCGACCGTCTCGGGGCTCGCCCCCGGGAGGTTTGCCGACACTGTGATCGTCGGGAAGTCGACATTGGGAAGGTCGCTCACCGGGAGCGCGCGATACGCCATCCAACCGGCGACAATGATCGACAGCATTAGGAGCGTCGTCGCCACCGGCCTGCGAATGAACGGAGCGGAGATGCTCATGACTCGCTCCGGACGGCGACGATGGCGCCGGGAACCACTCGCAACTGGCCATCGGTGATGACCGTCTCGCCACCCACCAGGCCTTCGGTGATGACGGCCACGCCGTCGGCGGTGCGCTCGATCGTGACGGGCTTCATGGTGGCGCGGGATTCGTCCTCGACCACGAAGACGAAGGTCCCCTGCTGCGAGCGCTGGACGGCGCGGGATGGCACTACCACGGCTCCCTGATCAATGCCGACCTGCAACTGCACATGGGCGAACTGGCCGGGCCAGAGACGACCTTCACTGTTGTCGAAGCGCGCCTTGAGCCGGACCTGCCCCGTCCGGTCATCGACCCGATTGTCGACGAACCAGAGCGTCCCTTCGAGCGGCTCGGCCGAGCCAGGAAGGACGGCGAAGACCGGGTGCTCGGCCACCTGGATCCCTCGTTTCACCTGGGAGAGATGCTGCTCCGGGATCGAGAATGCGACATCAATCGGGACGATCTGCACCAGGTCCATCAGGTCGGTCTCATTCGCGCGGACGATGGTGCCCTGCCGAACCCGAACAGCGCCGAGGCGGCCGGGGATCGGGGCTCTGATCTCGCTGTAGGAGAGGTTCAGCGTCGCGGTCTCAACCATCGCCTCCGCTGCCGCCGCTTCCGCGCGTGAAGCCTCGGCGCGCGCCGAGGCTGCATCGAGTTCCCGCTGCGTGGCGGCCCCCTTGCCCAGCGCGTCGCGGACCAGCGCCGCGTTTCGCTCAGCATCCTCGGCCATGACCCGAAGACGATTGAGATTCGCCTCGGCCTCGCGCAGCGCCGCTTGAAGAGGCCGAGGATCAATGGTGACGAGCAGGTCGCCCGACTCCACGGTCGTCCCCTCGCCCGCCACGATGGTCTGGATCTGTCCGGACACCTGCGGGCGGATCGTGACGGAAGCCACGCTCTCGACGGCGCCGATCGCCCGGATGCGATGGGGGACATCGAGCCGCTCCGCGAGCGCGGTCCTCACGGGGACCGGCGGGGGCTCGCGTCGGACGGGCGCAGAGTCCTTGCAGGCAGCCAGCGTGGCGAGCAGCAGCATGAGGGTGGTACCGGATCGGACGGTCATGTCGGTGTACGGTAGAGTTCCCCTGATCCCTTGAAGGGAGTTGGCCCCGCGCGGCTGCACTGTACGGCCGAATCGGGGCTCCTGTGGACGCAGAAAGCAAGGAGGCCGCGGAACCTCTCGGTCCCGCGGCCTCCATGATCTTCGACGGCGCCACGCGCCGCGATGCACTCAGTTACAGACGCGTCACGGGCACGCGCCCCAGGCCCCGAGCACAACGGCCACATCGGCGCCATTGACCACGCCGTTGCCATCAGCATCACCCGGGAATCCGGGGGGGCCCTTCTGTCCCCATGCGCCGAGGACGATGGCAATGTCGGCGCCATTCACGGTGCCATCGCCATTGAAGTCCGCGGGGCACGGTGTGCTGCAGAGGATCTTCTCGATCTGGAAGTTGTCAATGCCCGCTTCCGTGGTCGAGTTGTTGGGCACATCCTGCACCGAGAAACGCACTCGCATCGTGGCGGTCGGCGTCATCCAGTCACTGACGCGGAAGGTGTAGTTCTTCCACGCACTTCCGGTGGTGAGGATGGCGTTGACATTGACCCAGGTCGCGCCGTCATCATTGCTCAATCCGACTTCGAGGCGATCGGCGCCAGCGGATCCTGCATTGCTGCAGAAGAACCATGCGGAGTAGGAAATGAGGGCATCCTCGCCCGCGAGATTGATCAACGGCGAAGTCAGCACCGTGGGACCGCCATCGACATCGTGCGCACCGGCGGAGGCACCGGGGGGGCCATTCTCGGTGACCCATGCCATGACGCCATCACCCGCCGTTGCGTCCTCATCGGGAGCGGCAACCTGGCCGCCGGAGATGGTGCCGTTGGGATTCGCGAGTTCCCATGCGCCGCCCGTCAGCGACGGATGATTCCACACGGTCCAGCCCACATTGCCCTGCTCGAACTCGTCGCGATAGGTGATCTCCGTACCCACGGCCGAAATCGAGGTGTAGCCGATCGCCGGGGCACTGGACGGATCGAGGAAGGTGACATTGCCGGGCGAAAGCGTCGAACTCACCCACCACTTGATCGTCTGAGTGCACTCGACCGCGGGAAGCGTCGCCTCGTAATCGCCGTTCGGAAGAAGGACGAGCGAGGAAACCTGCACCGCGCCGCCACTCACCGAGTAGTTCAGCTTCGGCGAGTTGGCCACCAATGTGCCGCCTCCGGTCGCCGTGAATCGCACGGGGAAGACCGTCGCGGCGTTCGGCGTGATAAAGCCGGGCAGTCCGCTCGGATAGCTGGTGATGATGCCGGCCGGCGGCACATTCATCCAGACACTGATGCCCGAGCATCGACCGATGACGAGATCGATCCAACCATCGTTGTTGATGTCAAAAGTCGCGACATCGTGCGTTCCGGTCAGCGACGCGGCGGGAATGCCGCAGGTGCCCTGATCCTGAAGCGTCACGCTCGGGACATTGCCGAGATTGCGATAGAAGTGAAGCCGGCGCGAGCACCCTCCGATGTCGACATCGACATCGGCAATCAGCACATCGTTGAAGCCGTCGTTGTTCAGATCGACGATTCGCACATTGTTGCCGAAGCCATCGTCGCCACCTGAGAGGAATGAGAAGGTCTTGCTCTGGAAGGTCGCCGAGCCGCTCGCGTTGTTCCCAAGGTTGAGCAGGTAGCGGTCCGAGCCATCGTCGCCAATGACGATGTCGATCTTGCCGTCATTGTTCAGATCGCCCGCCGCCATGCCGTAGTGGGCACCTGAACTCGGGACTTCATGCTTGTTGAAGAAGCCCTGGTTGGCGGGATTGTTGTAGTTCACCTTGAACGGGCCGTTCTCCGACTTGACGACATCGTTCACGCCGTTGCCGTTGAGATCGACGATCGCGCCCTGCGTGCCGAAGCCCGAATTGATCATCTGGTTCGTCATGCGAACGAGCGTCTCGTCGGTGAAGAAGCCGTTGCCGTCGTTGATGAGCAGGCGATCGCCCTGAGCGCTCAGATAGTTGACGATGTAGATGTCCGGCCGGCCGTTACCCGTGACATCACCCACGGCCACGCCGCAGCCATTGGGTGCCTCGGGCATGGTGGGAATTCGGGCCTGCTCGTATCTGAATCCGAGCCAGTTGCCCTGCGCGTCATTACCGAGATTGCGGTAGATGCGCGGGTGCGAGATGGTCTTCGGGAGGTTCTGGTTGAGCGCTGGGCAGGTGACGATGTCGAGCCAGCCGTCGCCATCGAAGTCGGCGATCGCGACATCACGATCATTGGTGATATCGAGGAAGCCCTGGCCGCCATCATCAGCATTGGTTGCATACTCGACGGTGCGGTCGACCAGCACCCCACCCTCGTTCATGAAAAGGACATTCCGCTTGCCGTTGGGGTTGGTGAAGGGCTGCTTGCGCACCACCACCAGATCGATGAAGCCATTCTTGTTGAAGTCGGCGTAGGCGAAGTCCTTCTCCTCGGGATCACTGACCCCGAGCCCCGGCGCCGCGACCAGCCGCGTGGAGGTCTCGTTCACAAAGGTCGCCCAGTCCGCGGTGGCCAGCGCGGTGAAGGCCGTCGCCACGCTTGCCACTGCAATCCATCTCATCATCTGCATTCGAATCTCCTTGCCTGTCCGGCCATGGGCCGGTGTATGTGAAGTCGTCCACGCGGACGCTTGCCGTCGGACCCATCAGTTGGCCATCAGGGGCACGCGCCCCAGTGGCCCAGGACCACGGCAATATCCGCGCCGTTGGTCGTTCCGTCTCCATTGAGATCGGCCGCAGGGGTTCCCCATGCGCCGAGCACGATTGCGAGATCGGCGCCATTCACGGCGCCGTTGCCGTCGAGATCACCAACGCACACCCGGCCGCAACCATCGGGAATGCCGTCGCCGTCAAGATCGGGCGCTCCAAGAAGAATCGCCTCCAAGTCGCTGATCCCGTCGCCATTGCAATCGCCATTGGGGTCCTCGTAGACCGCCAGCAGCAGTGCGAAGTCGGCGAGTGTGATCGATCCATCCTGGTCGATGTCATGGATCGCGCAGGCATCGTCCGGTGTGACACCGCTCTGGCCGAAGCACGCTTGGAAACTCAGGAAGTCGGCGTAGCGGATCGAACCATCGCCATCGGCATCGAACTCGAGCCGGCCGAGCGAGTCGAGGAACGCCACCACCTTGGCGCGATCGACGACAGAAAGGGCGAAGAACGCCTGAGCGCTCGGACGGGCTTCGCTCGCAATGACATTGTGCCACCAGATGGCACCTTGCGGTCCGGCGATGCGCTCCTCGAAGGTGCCGCCCGCCGCGCGCCCGTCGTGGAGCATGGGATCGCGCGTTCGGAGATTCCACAGGGTCGGCGTTCGCATCTCGAGCTCCTGCGCTTCGCCGTCGATCATGCCGTCGCCGAGGAGCCCCATGTTGTGGAGCAGGAAGTCGGAGTAGGGTCGGATCGTCTTGCCACGCAGCGCCGCTTCAATCGCAGGATCGTTGGCGGTCGTCCATTCGGCGATGTGGCACTTCGCGCAGCCGATGGCGTGGAAGATTGCTTCCCCGGCCATGCCTGACTTCGGCGTCTGCGGCGGCGGACCGAGGAAGCGCTGGAAGTCAGTCACGCGGTCGATGAACTCGAAGCCTTCCGCATCAGCGATGTCCTCGATATCCGGGATCTGGTCGCAGTTGGCCAGACGATCGAGGTCGCCATTCGGCGCGTTCTCGTGGGGAAAGAAGCGGTTCGTGATGCCGATCTCATTCAGCGCCGCATCGGCGGAGAAGGTCAGGACCGTCGCCACCTGCGCCTTCCATCCGAAACGACCGGCTCGCAGTGTGCCCCGCGCCTCGACCGGCTCGACCCAGTGGACGCGCCCGGAAATGCCGTCGGCGTTGGAATCGAAGGGATCGGCATTGGCCAGAATGTCCGCATCTGGAATCGCTTCAATCAAGCCGAACGCAAGCGAGGAGTTGGTCACTCGCTTGGCGATCACATTGGCGATCGGGGGGATGATCTCCTCGCAGTCGGGATCGATCGATCCCACCTGATGAACGGGGCCGCCGAGCCAGGCCAGATCGTCAAAGGACTTCTTCTCCTCGAGCGCAAACCGGGTGACGGTGATCTGCCCCCAGCCGCCGATCGGATTCGTGTGGCACTCGGCGCAGCCGACCTTGTTGAAGATCGGGCCGAGCCCCTCGGCCACGGTGAAGTTGTGCTGGTATCGCTGACGGCCCTTGAAGAAGCGATCGAGTTCATCGGGGGTCAGTCCCGCAATTGGCGCTCCCGCCTTGGGCTGCGGCACGATGTCGCCTGCGGCGGCGGCCGAGAGAGCCCACGAACTGCCCAGCGGCAGAAGACATGCGATCAGCAGGCGCGAGCGCGCTGGGCGATGACGGCGGTGGTGCATCAGGATCCTCCGACTTCGAATGACGCGACGACCGCAATCGAAGATTGCCACCGAGCCGACCGCGCACCTCCCACGCCACTGGACAGACTAACTGCGCTTCCGGACCTCGCCAAGAACGAAGATCGGGCCAATTCGAAAGTTCTTGAGAAGTGACTCGTGACGCGGCGTCCGCACCCCTCGTTTGACCGGCGTCGCAATCGGCACCGGGTTCCGAAGCTGCGGGCCGCGACCAGCCCCATAAGGGACCGCAGCCCCCACTGGTTATGGACTCGGGACAAGCCGACCTGAGACGATGCTCCACCCCTTGGACGAGTCAACCTGATTCACCAGGTCATCGTCGGTGCAGTAGTTCACGCTCACGAGCTTGGCCAGATCCGCCGCAGCGACAGGTCCGTCCGAAAGGGGAATGGCACTGTCGGGATGGAACTGGTTGTAGCGCACCATCAGCGTGTAGAGCTGACTTCCCCGGGCCTTCGCTGCTTCCTCCTTCGACTCAGTCATGGCCGAGAGCACGCGAGGAATGACCAGCGCCGCCAGCACCGAGATGATGAAGACGACAATCAGGATCTCGATGATCGTGAACGCGCGACCGCGAGATCGAGCGGGCTGCAATGGCCGCCTCCGAGCATGCAAGCCTCGGGCGGAGACGATAATGGACGGGCGGAGAGCCATGGCGTGAGGGCGCACCTTGCCGTAGAGAAGTGTGCCTATTGATCTTCGATCCGATTGCCCCTCCGCTTTGCCCCGCTTCGAGAAGTTGTCGGCCAGTGAGGCCGCAGTGACCCTGACACCTGTGCGGGGCGTGCTACCGTTTCCGTAGATGATGACTGGACCACACCCACTGGCCTTGGGCGCGACCCTGCTCGCCGCCCTGATGACTGCAGCGGGAGGACTTTCCAAGCCGGCCCGCGCGGAACCTCCACCGGTGCAGGTGCTCATCGCCTCTGAAGTTCTCGATGGCGTGCCGGCACTCGCAACGGCTGGTGTCCCAGGCCCCCTCGCCGTGCTCGGAGCTGATGCCCGAGTGCTGGTGGCGGGTCGGCACGACGCCCGCAGTGTCCTGCCCGTGGCTGCCGCTGCCCGGTGGGACAAGGGCCGCGTGATTGCGTTGGGGCACGGGGGCATGATCGGTGGTGAGGCGCTCAGACACACCGGCACCTCGCGCTTCGTCATCAACGCCGTGACCTGGCTTGGCGGAGGCGAAGCCACTCGCATCGGTGTTCTTCGCAATGACGCCATGCTCACGCTCCTTCGCGGCGCGGGCTTCAAGGCCGAAGCGCTGCGCGGCCGATGGCCCGACGCTCTCCGCGACTTCGACGCCGTGGTCATCGACGCTCACTCCATCGGTGATGGCGAGCGCGAGGCCGTGGCGCGATTCATCCGAGATGGTGGAGGCCTTTTGACCGCAGGCCTCGGATGGGGCTGGCTCCAGCTCAATCCCGGTCGCACGATTCATGAACACCCGGGCAATCGGCTGCTGCTCGACGCAGGTCTCGCCTGGTGCGATGGAACGCTTGAACCCACCGAGCCCGGCGCCTTCACCGTGACGATGCTGCCAAACTCAACCCACGCGGAACAGGCGCTCGACGCACTCGAAGGCGCGATCTCCTCTCACCCAGGCGCGAGCGCACCACCCGCCTTGGATCCGCAGGTGGGAAGCACTCTCCTCGCCGCACTTCGCGTGCTGCCCAGGGACCATCCGCTCATGCGGCAAGCGATGGAGATTCTCGAATCACCCGCTGCGGTGGCGATCGCCGCGCAGGGACCATCTCAGGAGAAGCCGCTTCGCGCGCGGCAGGCCCTTGAGCGCACGCTGCTCGCGCTTCGACTTGAGAGGGACCGACACCGGACGCCGGAAGAAGTCACGGTCCATCCTGCCGCATCCGCGTTTCCCGGCGAGGTGCCGGAGAGCGCCCCGAGGGTCGAGCGCCGCGTCGAAATCGATCTCGCGAAAGGCGGCTGGCAGAGCACAGGGCTCTATGCGCCACCCGGCGAAGTCATCACGGTCGTGCCCGAGGAAGAGGATCACTCGGCTGAGGGGCTCCTTCTTCGCATCGGCTGTCACACCGATCAGCTCTGGCACCTTGAGCGCTGGCAGCGCGTTCCGGAGATCGTCACCATCGTTCCCGGTGCAGCCGACGGCATTCATGCCGCGAGCGCCTTCGGTGGTCTCATCTATCTCGAGGTCACTTCGCGTCGACCGGGTTCGCTCGCGCTCCTGGTGAGCGGCGCCATTGAGGCCCCCCGCTTCATCCTCGGTTCGACAACGCCCGATGAGTGGGCGAGCGCCAGACACGCGCCTGCGCCCTGGGGGGAACTCGAGTCATCGAAGGTGATCGTCTCGGTGCCAAGTGCGGTCCTTCGAGAGCTCGACGATCCCACCGGGGTCATGGAGTTCTGGAACAGGATCAGCGACGCCCACGCGACACTAGCCACGATTCCGCTCGATCCTCCCTTCCCCCACCGATTCGTTGCCGACCTCCAGATCAGCGCGGGCTACATGCACAGCGGCTATCCGATCATGACGCATCTCGACGCCGCCATCGACATGGTGTCGCTCGATCGCTTGCAGAGAGGCTCATGGGGCCTTCTTCATGAACTCGGACACAACCACCAGGAAGGTGCCTGGACCTTCGACGGCACCGTGGAGGTCACGGTCAATCTCTTCACGCTCTACGCGATCGACTCGATCTGCTCGCCCGAGCCTGGAAGCCGTGGACACCCCGCGGTCGATCGGCCGCCTTCGGTGAAGGAGCATCTTGCCAAGGGCGCCCCCTTCGAAGAATGGAAGAACGATCCCTTCCTCGCGCTCCAGATGTACCTGCAACTTCAGGAGGCCTTCGGGTGGGAGACCTTCAAGAGGGTCTTTGCCGAGTATCGAGCGCTACCGGCTTCGGAGCGTCCTCGGAGCGACGATGAGAAGCGTGACCAGTGGATGGTCCGCTTCAGCCGAGCGAGCAGTGTCAACCTCGGGCCGTTCTTCGAAGCGTGGGGAGTGCCGACTTCCGATGCGGCCCGTCGCTCGATCAGCGATCTGCCTCGGTGGATGCCTGACTCCTGGCCAGAAGGCTGAACGACGCGCTGGCGGTCTCTCGTCGCCAAGCGAGGGCGACTTCCACCGTGCGCTCGCCCACACGCGGGAGCACGCGGCGCGAGCGAGCGAGAACCCCGCGCATGTGGGGAATGAGAGAGGGCCGCCGCGCGAGATCGGCGAGCGCCCGCCAGGTCCGTGTGCGACCGTCGGGGGCGATCCACCGAAGGACTTCCTCGGGAAGTACCTCGTGGGGAGCGTCGCTCACCCCCCGCACCACCGCCCAGGGAAGCGCGTGGCGCCGACAGGTCGCGGCGAAGGCGTGTGACTCCATGTCCACCACGGCGGCACCGCTGGCACGAGCCAGATGCGCCTTGGCCTCCGGTGTGCTGATCACGCGATCGACCGCGATCAGCGTGACGCCCGACGGATCCATCCCCATGCCATCGTCCCAGCAGCCACCGTGCTCATCGATGACGCGGGCGATGGGAGGCACATCGTCCACTTCGCGGAGCGCACCGCAGGCGCCAGCAAGAATGATGAGCGGGTGATGAGTCGACAGTTGAAGCCGCGCGTCGATCGCCTCGTCAGCGCCTTCTCGTTGGTGCGCGTGTGCCGTGGTCGGGTGCTCGGCCCGGCTGGCGCGGGCCACCCGTTCGACGGCGCCGGTAATGGCCTCGCGACCGATGCCGCATCGAATCACCTCCACCCCCTCGACATGGACCCGTCGCAGGGACCGCGACACCGCGGAGCGCTCGATCTCCATGGGGCAGATCACGACGGCCACCGGCAGGGAGCGGTTCTCGCGCATACTCACGGCGCGATGAGCGTAGTCTGTCGACTCCATGAACATCGCGCTCTTCTCATGTCGTCGCTATGAGGAGCCATTCCTGCAGGCCGCCAACGAGCAGGCGAGGCATCGCCTGCATCTTCATCCCGAGCGCCTGGTGGCTCGCACCGCGGCGCTCGCCTCGGGCTGTGAAGCGGTCTCGATCTTCGTCGGCGACGACGCCTCCGCCCCGGTGCTGGAACGCCTGCATGCTGGCGGCACGAAACTCATTCTGCTGCGCTCCGCGGGCTTCAATCATGTTGACCTCACGGAGGCGGGGCGCCTCGGTCTTACCGTTCTTCGCGTGCCCGCCTATTCACCGCACTCGGTGGCGGAGCACACGGTCGGCCTGATGCTGACTCTGAATCGCAAGTTCCACCGCGCCTTCAACCGGGTCCGTGAGCAGAACTTCGAAATCGACGGCCTGATGGGCTACGACATGCATGGCCGGACCGTCGGTGTCATCGGCACGGGTCGCATCGGCGAAGTGGTCTGCCGGATCCTTCGCGGCTTCGGCTGCAAGGTGATCGCCTTCGATGTGCAAGTGAACGAGACCTGCCGCGCCATGGGGGTCGACTTCGTCCCGCTCGAAGTGCTCTACGCACAGAGTGACATCGTGACCATCCACTGCCCGCTCACGCCAGCGACGCACCATCTGGTCAATGAGCGCGCCCTCGCCGGGATGAGGCGCGGCGTCACGCTGATCAACACCAGTCGCGGGGCCATCATCGACACGCGAGCGCTCATCACCGCGCTCAAGGAGGGTCGCATCGGTTCCGTCGGTCTCGATGTCTACGAGGAAGAAGGCGATCTCTTCTTCAAGGACCTCTCGCAGGCGGTCATTCAGGACGATGTCTTTGTCCGGTTGATGACCTTCCCGAATGTGCTCATCACCGCCCACCAGGGGTTCTTCACGCGCGAGGCCTGTACCGCCATCGCCGAGATCACGCTCAGGAACGCCACGGACTTCGAGCGAGGCACGATCGCTCCGGATCACCGGGTCACGGCGGCGCTGATGGCGCCTGCACCGTCGATGACACCTTCGTGAGGCCATGCATGACCGAGGCGAGGCGCTCCACGGCCTGATCCGCCGCATCCTTGTAGGGCAGGAGGATCATCCCGGCGCCAAGAGCCGACAAGGTCTCGGCATCCGTACGAGAGTGCGCCGTCACCGCGATATCGCCGCGATATCCATGCTCGCGCAGGTGCTTCACGAACATCCGATTGGCCTGAAGATCGGGCATGGTGCCGATGACCCATTGCACACCTCGCAGGGGCAGGCGAAGGGGCAACTCCGGATCTTCCGCGTCGCCATAGTGGGCTTCGATCCCGCGCTTCCGCGCCGCGCAAATGACCTGCGGGTCGAAGTCAACCACGGCTACGCGAAATCCCAGCGCACGAAGCCCCGCGGAGATGTGAGTTCCGAATCGACCCATGCCGATCACGATCGCATCGAAGACACCCGCTTCCGGTTCATCGCCTTCACGATGCGGAACGGCTCTTTCGAAGAGGCCAAGCCACGGCGCGAGGCGGTCATGGAGCGGATGGGAGTAGAGAATGAGATAGGTCGACAGGCCGATGGTGATAAGACCGACGAGCGTGACCAATCCCATGGTCTCCGAAGAGATGCCCGAGCGACACCCCCAGCGCACAGAGGATCAGTGAGAAGTCGCTGATCTGGGCGACGGTGAGTCCGGCGAGATAGCCCGTTCGTCGCCGATAGCCCATCACGCCCATGATGACCATCACGATCAGGGGATTCCCGATGAGGACGAAGAGCGAGAGAATGAGCGCGGCGATCACCTGCGCCCCGAGTTGGCTCAGGTCCAACGACGCGCCGAGACCGAGGAAGAAGAAGAGCAGCAGGAAGTCGCGCAGACTCGTGAGACGCACGCCGATCGCGTCCCGATAGTGAGTCGACGCGAGCGAGATGCCGGCGAGGAACGCTCCCACTTCGCGGCGGAAACCGAGCCACTCGCCGACGGCGGCCATGCCGACGGCCCACGCGATCGCGAAGATGAGAAGCAATTCCTGCGAGCGTGCAACAAGGCGCACCAGCCGCGGCAGGACCCACTTCATCAGCACCGCCACGCCGAGCAGGAGATCGAGTCCCTTGCCGACGATGATCACGGCACTCCACCAGAGCGTGCTGGCCAGCGGTTCATCGCCAGCCTCGCGCACCGGACCGATCACCGAGAGCGCAATCATCGCGAGAATGACCACCAGGTCCTGCACGATCAGGTAGCCGACGGCGATCCGACCGTGGAGCGCATCAATCTCCCGCTTGTCGGAGAGGAGCTTCACGATGATGATCGTGCTGGAGAACGACAGCGCCACCGCGACATAGATGCTGGTGACGACACTCAGGCCGAGCGCGTCGCAGATCGCGGAACCGACGATGGAGGTGAAGGCGACCTGCCCGAGCCCGGTCGCGAGCGCCACCGGCCCCATGCTTCGAATCACCTCGACATCGAGCTTCAGCCCCACGAGAAAGAGGAGGACGGCAACGCCGATCGAGGCGAGCCACTCGACCTCGCCCTCGGAGTGCACGAGTTCGAGCCCCGACGGTCCGACCAAGATCCCCACCGCAATCAAGGCGACGATGAGCGGCTGCCGAAGCACCGTCGCCGCCATCCCCACGACGGCCGCCAGAAGCATGACCAGCGCCATCGTCTGAGAGATGCCCGCGCCGTCGTGCATCGACTGTGAGGATTGAACGAAGTCGCCGCGCCACGCGGCTTGTTGCCGGGTCATCAACGGCGGCGTGCGAATGCACCGAGTCGGCGCCGAGTGTCCGACCGAGTGCTGCGTCGATCGGAGCCAGCGTCTACATTGAGTGCATGCCCCGCACGACAACCCGTCGCTCCCCCGCCGCTCCGCGGCGCTCACGCCGCGCCGCTGCACCCGGGACACCTGTCGCGCCGCATCTTCCGCCCTCCTTCGATCCCGACGCTGCGGCCACGGGCGACGGCCTCTTCGGTCTGCCGTTCCACCATCAGGATGCTGCGGTTGTCGTGATTCCCGTGCCCTTCGACGCCACCACCAGCTACCGACCGGGCACTGCATCGGGTCCTCGCGCCGTGCTGGAAGCCAGTCGCCAGGTTGATCTCCAGGATGGCCAGTACGGCGCGATCTGGCGAGGTGGCCCGGCGTTGCTGCCCTTCCCGAGCGAGATTGCCGCGCTCTCCAAGGAGACGCGCCGACGAGCTGAGCCGATCATCCGTGCCGGCGGTGCCGACCCGCGGAATCGCCATCACGCGAAGGCGCTCGATGCGGTGAATCGTGCAAGCGCACGCGTCAACACCTTCGTGCGTTCACACGCGAAGCGCATTCTCGAACGAGGAGCCATCCCTGCGCTTCTCGGAGGTGATCACTCGACACCGTTCGGACTCATCGAGGAACTCGCGCATCGCCAGCCCGGTCTCGGCATCCTCCAGATCGATGCTCATGCCGATCTGCGCGAGTCCTTCGAAGGGTTCACATGGTCCCATGCGAGCATCTTCCACAATGTCATGAGCCGCCTGCCGCAGGTGGCCAAACTGGTGCAGGTGGGCATCCGCGATTTTGGAGTTCGCGAGATGGAGAGCGTGAACCGCTCGCGAGGGCGAATTTGCTGCTTTCGCGATCAGGAGCTGCGCGATCGGCAGTTCGCTGGCGGACCTCGCGGAACATGGCGCTCACTCTGTCGCGAGATGATCGACATGCTCCCGCAAGAGGTCTACATCTCCTTCGACATCGATGGCCTCACGCCCGACCTCTGTCCCGGGACCGGCACGCCCGTTCCCGGCGGACTTTCGTTCGCCGAGGTAAGCACCCTGCTCTTCATGCTCGCCACAAGCGGACGCCGCGTGCTGGGATTCGACCTCTGTGAGGTCGCGCCAGCACGCGGCGACGGCGAATGGAACGCGAATGTCGGCGCTCGTGTCCTCTACAAGCTGCTTGGATGCACGCTTGCGAGTCGAGGCCTCATCCGCATTGGATGAGTTGGTCCGCAGTCCGCGCGACTGAACTCAACCGCGACGACGACGGCGGAGCACGCCAGCGAGGCCGAGAAGAGCCATGGACGCCGGAGCGGGAATGACATTGGTGAACTTGACCTGGAAGGCCAGGGCCGAGTTGGTGGGGGGATTGCCCGTCCAGTCGAACTGCACCAATCCTCCGAGGGAGAAGGCGCCGAGAGGCGACCCACCGTTGGTGATCTGGAGGTAGTTCACATCACCGTTACCCGTTGAGAAGAGATTCCCGGGGTTCAGGTTGCCATCGACTCCGCTGAAGGCGAGTTCACTCAGCAGCAGCGAAGAGTCGTTGCCCGAACGGGTTCGGATGAAGATGTCGGTGAAGTCTCCGGCCACCTGGTTCCAGGAGATCGAGGTGTCGGCAAGATTGAAGGTCACCGTGTTGACGCCATCCCAGTTGAAGCTCCAGGCGTACGCAGACCCATTGCCCCAGACAAACTGACCTTCGGCCTTCGTTCCGCCCACACCACCCTGCTGCCAGATGGCGCGCTCCCATGTGCCCGACAGGGCGTTGTTGCCGATTCGACCTTCGGCGACGGCGCGCTCAAGCGAACCGTTGTTGGTCAGCGCATTGAACCCGGCATCACCCCCGCCGAAGTAGCTCCAGCTCACACTGGCCATGGCGGAGCTGCTCAACAGACCAGCCCCGAACACGGCGGCCACGATTCCAGAAACACGAACGCTCATTGCATCTTCTCCCGTTGAATCAAGGCCTTGTTTGCCTTGTCATGCGTGGCTCAGACGGCGGGACCGAACACAGGACCCGAACTGAAAGCACCGACAGGAGCCACCATCCCCGGAGGAATGACCAAGCAACCTACACGACTCACTCGCGAACGCGAACGCCATCGTCGGCGGAACACACGAATCTGAACACTCCAGTGGGTCCTCGCGGGCTCGGCAGGTCCGAGAGTTCATCGGACCGAACCGATAAGCGTTCATCGACTGGTTCGGTCGACCGAGCCGGGTCAACCAGCCTTGCCGTCACGACGACGGCGCTGCGAGGAACGCGGGCAGGTAGGCCTTCTCCAGATACTCCGCAACCATGCGGTGCGTGTTGAAGCGACCACAGATCGAGGCGGCCGAGTGGAGCGCACGGTCCATCCACTTCTCAGGGACTCCTCCCGCGGAGCGATCGAAGAACTCGGGGACCACTTGATGCTCGAGAAGCTCATAGAGCGATCGCGCGTCCGCCTCATCCTGGCGTTGCATTGACTCCGGATCGGCGGCCGCCTCCTGATCGTTGCCGATGGTCCATCCATTCCGGCCATCGGCGGCCTCGGGCCACCAACCATCGGCGATCGAGAGATTGATGCCGCCATGGGCTGCCACCTTCATGCCGCTGGTGCCGCTCGCCTCATGAGGGCGGCGCGGGGTGTTGAGCCAGACATCAGCGCCGCTCACGAGCACGCGGGCGAGGCCCATGTCGTACTCCTCGACCAGCGCGACCCGGCCGCGGAAGCGCGGGTCAACGCTCATCGCATGAATGCGCCGCGCGAAGAGCTGGCCATCGCGATCCTGCGGGTGCGCCTTGCCCGCGAAGATGATCTGCACGGGACGCGAGGCATCGCCGAGGATGCGTGCGAGCCGATCGGGATCGCTGAAGATGAGCGGCGCCCGCTTGTAGGTCGCGAAACGGCGGGCAAAGCAGATGGTCAAGGCGTCCTCGCGCAGGACTTCGCTCGCTTGAAGGATCTCGAGCGGCGAGGCCCCCTGGCGCACGGCACGGCGAGCGAGGCGGCTCCGCACTTCGCGCACCAGCCGCTGCCGGAGGTGATGTCGCAGCGCCCAGAGTCGAGCCGGATCAGCTCGATTGGCACTCGCCCATGGATCGCGGTCAAGGTTCGGGCGATCAAGCTCGATGCCCGCCTCCTCTCGCCAGAAGTCGCGCACCAGCGGATCGGTCCATGTCGCCAGATGCACGCCGTTCGTGATGTGACCAATGGGCACCTGGGCCGGATCGCTTCGCTCGTACAGGTGCTTCCACATAGCGCGCGACACGCGGCCATGCAGTGCGGCCACGCCATTGCAATGCTCAGCGAGCCGCAGCGCCAGCGCCGTCATGCAGAAGGGCTCATCGGCTCCGGGGCGCTCGCGACCCAGCGTGAGCAGCACCTTCGGCGACATGCCCGACGCTCGCAGCGTTCCTCGAAGGGCACGGATGACGGATCGAGCGTCATAGCGATCATGGCCCGCAGGCACCGGAGTGTGGGTGGTGAAGACGCTGGTGCGCCGCACCTGGAGGAGCGCTTCTTCGAGCTTCACTCCGGTGGCGACGAGCTGCGCCGCGCGCGCGATCGTCGCGAACGCCGCGTGACCTTCATTCAGATGCAGCACACTGACCGGCTCGCGCAGCGCGTCAAGCGCCAGCACGCCACCGACACCGAGAAGAACCTGCTGGCGCAGTCGAAGCTCAGGTTCGCCGCGATAGAGACCGCGCGTGAGGTGGCGATCCTCCTTCGCATTGCCGCGAAGATCGGTATCGAGCAGGTAGAGCTTCGTGCGTCCAAGGCGCAACCACCAGACACGGACCCTGACTTGGCGTCGCCCGACGGGGCACTCGATGGTGATGCCCGTCGAGCGCAACGGAAGAAGCGAGCAATCAACGCGAGGGTAGAGCACACGCGTCGAACCATCGTCGCGCAGCTCCTGCCGGTAGTAGCCCTCGGCGTAGAGTAGTCCGACGCCGATCACCGGCACGCCGAGATCCGCCGCACTGCGGAGGTGATCGCCCGCGAGAATGCCGAGACCGCCCGCGTACTGCGGCATCGACTCGTGCAATCCGAACTCTGAACAGAAGTACGCCACTCGCAGGCGGGACGACTCGGGGTGGCTGGCCCTGAACCAGGTCGACTCCTGTCGACCCTGGCGTCGATCGGAGCGCGCTTCGTCCAAGGCGCGGGCGAACTCGGGCTCGGCCAGGCGCTCCGCAAGCATGGTGGGATCAAGCGAGTCGAGAACGCCCAGCGGATTCTGGTGGTGACTCGACCAGGCGAAGGGGTCGAGCATCTGGAAGGGTCTCCGCATCGCGGGACTCCACGCCCAGCGGACATCGCGCGCCAGGCGCCGCAACTCCGCAGAAGCGCGGCGAATGCCTCGCGACGAAGCCGGTCGAGGTTCGGCCACGGCGGTCTCGGCGCTCTTGACCGGAGCATCGTTCGCCCCCGCAGGCTTCGCCCCCCCCGCCACTGGATGTTCCGCCGAACCCTCGCCCTTCATGACTTCTTCTCCTTCTTCACTCGCTCCATCACTTCATTCACGCGGCGCCATGCCGTCGTGTCGAAATTCGAGATCCACTCCGACGAGAGGCGCCAGCACCACTGTCCCTTCGCCCTGCCGGGAAGGTTCATTCTCGCGAACGAGCCGAGCCCAAGCAGGTCCTGCATCGGGATGACCGCCAGGCGCGCTGGTGAACCCAGCGCCAGCCGAACGAGCGCCGCCGCCGCATCGGACGGCGAGGCGTCAGGCGAGAAACCCGCGTAGGCAGCGCAGCGCTCCTTCGTGGATTGTGGCGCGCTCCGCCACCACCCCGCCGTCGTGTCATTGTCGTGAGTGCCCGGGTAGACGACGGAGTTCTCCGGATGACGGTGAGGTCGGTCGGGCGACGGCCCGTCACCAAACGCATGCTGAAGAATTCGCATGCCGGGAAGTGAGAATCCATCCCTCAAGGCGTGCACCGCCGGCGTCACCGAGCCGAGATCCTCGGCGATGAACGGGAGCGCGCCGAGGTCACGCTGGATCGCGGCGAGGAGCGCCGTCCCCGGCGCGGGGCGCCAGTGCCCATGCTCCGCAGTGCGATTCCGCGAGGGGACCTCATAGGCGCGGACGAAACCGATGAAGTGATCGATCCGCACCAGGTCGAAGCGCTCCATCGTGGCCCGGACCCTGGAGCGCCACCACGCAAAGTCATCGCGCGCGTGAGCGGACCAACGATAGTGCGGGTGACCCCAGCGTTGGCCCGTTGGTGCGAAGCCATCGGGCGGAACGCCGGTGACCACCGTTGGCGCACCGCGGGAGTCGAGGCGGAAGAGATCGGGTCGTGCCGCCACATCGGCGCTGTCGGGCGCGACGAAAATCGGCAGGTCACCGATCAATCGCACTCCGAGGGCACGCGCCTCGCGCTGCAACGAGCGCCACTGTCGCTCGAAGCAAAACTGGATGAATGCCGCCTCGCCCGGCGACTCAGCACCCGCCTCGATGAAGGCACACCACTCGACAAGCCATGGCGAGCGCTCCATGAAGCTCCGGTAGTCGCGGCTTCTCGCGCCGCCACCCGACAGGAAGCGCTCATACGCGATCGCGAACATGCTGCGCTTGAAGCGCCGCACCTTCGCCCATGCCACGCGAGCGGAGAGGTGCTCGACCGTCGATCGCTTCCGATCACGCGCCGAGCGCCGCGGCGCTGCATCAAGGTGCGCTGCGCCTCGGGCTCGAGCGAGCTCGGCGCGGGAGAGCCAGCCTTCCGAAACCAGCCCATCGAGATTGACCAGCAGCGGCTCACCGGCGAAGCTCGACCTCGCGCTGTAGGGCGATTCACCGGGACCCACCGGACCGATCGGCAGCATCTGCCACGCTCGAAACCCCGCGGCGTGAATCAGGCGAAGAGCCCGGTGCGCCGCATCGCCGAGATCACCGATTCCATCGGGTCCATCAAGGGACGACGGGTGCAGCAGCACTCCAGCGGAGCGCTCGGCGAGAAGCAGCGGCGACACCGGCGCGGTGTGAGGCCGTGTCGAACTCAACGCACGGCTGCGCCGTGGTGCGCTTGGACGCGCGGAACGCTGGAGCGTGCGTCGTCGAGCCATGCGCTCACTTGGGCCGCGCCCAGACACGACCGGCCACCGGGGGAATCTCGGTGCGTGGCCAATCGGGATCACCCTCCGGACCCTCGGCCTCACCGAAGACCGGCTTCCACCGCTCGCCGAACTCCGACGGCAGCGTGATCACCGCCGCGCGTTCGCCCGCATTGAACGCCACCAGCACCTGCTCGCGCTCATCCTCGCGGAGGAAGACCCAGACATCCTGCGCGTCGTCGGTCAGAATCGTGCGGAACGAGCCGCGTCGCAGCGCCGAGTGATCGTGGCGAAGCCGCGTGGCGGCGCGGTAGAAGGCGAGCATCTCCTTGTCGACGAAGTTCTCCTCGGGCTCCTCGTAGGGCTCGAGATCCTTCCAGAGCATCGGCTTGCGGTTCACCGGATCGCTTGCCCCCCACATGCCCACCTCGGCGCCGTAGTAGATCATCGGCGCTCCTTCGTGGGTCATCTGCATGAGGGCGAGCAGCCGCTGCCGACGGTAATGCTCGGGATCGGGGCGCCCCGAGTCGTAGGGATGCCCCTCCTGCTCCCGGTTTCGCTCGTTGTAGGGGCGGTCCGGGTTCTTGATCATGCTTGCAATGCGATCGGTGTCGTGGCTGTCGAGCAGGTTCTGCATGACCGGGATCGAAGCCGCCGGATAGACCAGTCGCAGCTCGGCGAAGCGCCTGTCAACTTCGCTCGCCGTCAGCTTCTGCTCGCGATTGGCGACCCATGCGATCGCGGGCTTCGCAAACTCGTAGTTCATGACGGCGTCGAAGGCCTGCGAACCGAGGTACTCCTCGGCACGAGTCCAGATCTCGCCGGAAACATAGGCATTGGGATTGATGCTCTTGACCAGTTCGCGCCACTGCGTCCAGAAGACGATCGGAACTTCATTGGGAACATCAAGCCGCCAGCCATCGATGCCGTCGGATGGATCACCATCACCGTTGGGGTCCATCCACCGACGCGTCACCGCGAAGATGTGCTCGCGCAGTGAATCGGAGGCAATGCCATTGGTCTCATCCTTGCGGAAGACGGGGAGTGACTTGAAGCCCCACCATCCCTCATAGTCGAAGGGCTCCCAACTGGTGATCTCGTACCAGTCGGCGAAGCGGCTCTCCTTTCCCTTCGCACGCACATCACGGAAGGCGGGATGCTCGGTGCCGGTGTGATTGAAGACCCCGTCGATGATGACCTTGAATCCCATTGACTTCGCCACACGGATGAAGTCGAGGAACTTCCGGTCGCTCTCCGTCCATGTCCAAGTCGAAGGATCAAGCAGATCCTCGGCCGCCTCGGCCGCCTTGTAATCCCCGCGCGTGCCGAAGTGCTCGTCGATGTGGAGGAAGTTCGTGGCGTTGTACTTGTGCGGGCCCGGCGCTTGGAACATCGGCATCAGGTAGAGGGCGTTGACGCCAAGGTCGCGCAGGTAGGGCAACTTCTCCTTCAAACCCGCGATGTCGCCTCCGTACAGCCGGTCGAAGACGAAGTACTGCCAGAAGGTCTGGCCATCTCGACCCTCCCAGGGGCTTGTCGAGTACCAGTCGCTGCGCCAGGGACGAACGGGATCGGGATCATTCGAGGGATCGCCATTACGAAAGCGATCGACCATGACCTGATACCAGATGGCGTCACGCGCCCAGTCGGGAGTGGTGAACATTGAGGAAGGTCGTGCGTCGGGCTCATGGATTCGAGGATGGCGCACACGCTGTCCGCCATCGGCAAAGACGAAGGTGTAGGGCTGGCTGGCGAGCGCGGCGGGAACATCGGCCTCCCACCATTCAAAGGCCCCGGTCCGCACGAATGGCGTCATTGAGATCGGCTCGGCGCCCTTGACCACCAGTTCCACGGACTCGACATCGCCGGCGAGCGTGCGCACTCGAAGCCGTGCCCCGCCATCGGCGCGAAGATCGCGGTCGCGGCGAACGCGCGGGTCGTGCCCGAGCGCCGCCGCCTCGATGCGGCCATCACCGCGCCGCGCCGTTGATGGATCGACATTCGCGGTGGCACCGAGCCGAAGCCGGGAGTTCCGCCCGCCATGGCCATCGTGATCGTGATCGGGATTGCGCGGATCGTGCATCCACCGCGAGCCGTTGGCAACGAACTTGTACCAGTGGTCACCGTCGGGAAGATCCAGCGTGACGCTCCAGACACTTGGACGAGCGCCCGCGTTCCACATGCGGCGCATCGGAGTCCTTCCGGCGTTCCAAGCGTTGAAACTCCCGGCGATCGTCATCGTCTCGACCGGCTCTCGCGATTCCACCGTGAAAGTGACGGCCCACTTCGAAGGATCATCCTTGGAACGCACCGCGGTCACCGAAGGCGGCAGGCGACCGGGACGCTCCGCGACATCGGCAGAGATCTCCGCGACCGGCAGATCGGGGGGGAAGTCGTTTCCTTGAGCATGAACGGCGGGTGCAAGGAAGGCCGTGATCACCAAGCCGAGGCAAGCCAGCGCGCCGCCGCGCAGGGCCGGAAGGTTCATCCAGTTCCGCATCGTCGACACCAAGGTTCACCTCCTCTCACAGGGACACGAGCACTACACTCTCCGCACTCATGCGCGAACACAGTCGCGGGCAGGCAGAGTGGCGAATGGTACCGGGCTGCGGAGTTCGTCGGGGCGTGGAGTCACCGCGTTGGTCATGAGCGCCCTTCGCATCGGCCGTGCCTTTCTCGTGGGCGTTGCGGCGCTGGCCGTGGTGGGCGCCTTTGCATGGAAGGGTTGGAGGCTGATCGAGTCGCGTTGGCTCGATGCATCCGGCGCCCGAGTGGAACTGGTCGTGCTTCACTGGTCGGGAGAGGGAGGCCCCGAGGAGAACGCCATCGTCGAGCGTTCGCTGCGCGACTTCGAAGCGGCGCACCCGGGGGTACGCGTGCGACGGATCAATCCGGGAGACGCCGGCAGCTTCGCGACCAAGCTTCAGACGATGCTCGCGTCGGGCGATCCGCCCGATGTCTTCTATGTGCCCTTCGAGAAGGTGCCGCACTGGAGTTCGATCGGACTGCTGAAACCTCTTGATGCGCTCGTGGCGGGTGATGAGGCTTCAGGAGTCGACGGCGCCGTCACGCTCGATGCCTTCTTTCCCGCGGTGGTTGATGCCTTCCGCTTCGACGGCGAACGAGCGGGGCGAGGTGCGCTCTACGGAGTCCCCAAGGACTTCACCACCGTCGGCTTCTACTACAACAAGGATCTCTTCCGACGCGCTGGCGTTCCCCTTCCACACGATGAGTGGACCTGGGAGGACTTCATCGACGCGGCGAGGCGCATCGGTCAGATCGAGGACGCCCGGGGCCGCCCCTGTATCGGAAGCGAGTTCGTCACATGGCCTGCCATGGTGCGCGCGTACCTTCGCAGCGAGGGCCTTGATGTCCGCGGCGAGAGCTTCGACGATCTCCGCACCAGCGACCCGCAGGTGCAGGCTGTCCTCGATCGACTGCGGAGTTGGCGTCACGATGAGGAGCGCACCCTCACGAGCGGAACGAGCCGCCTGACTGCTGGCGCCGCAGGGTTCGTCGATGGTCGTCTCGGCATGACGGGGCCCTTCGGTCGCTGGGTGGTGCCTGAGTACCGGCGCATCCGCGACTTTGAATGGGACTTTGCACCACTGCCCCGTGGAGTCGGCAAGCCTCCTTCGAACATCGTGCTCACCGTCGCGTGGGGCATCTCCTCGCAGACGCGTCACACTGAGAAGGCGTGGGCGCTGGTGCGCTGGCTCACCAGCCCGCGCATTCAAGCGGAGCAATCGAAGCTCGGCCTCGCCATTCCAGCCATCATGTCGGTCGCGGAGAGTGACGCCTTCATTGATCCGACGGCGGCGCCCGCCAATGATCGCGCGTTCGTGAGCGCGGCGCGTTTCGCCGAGCCGCTCGACTGGCCTGCGGATCCAAAGTTCGACTCGCTGCTTGGCAATCGCTTCGACGCGGCGCTCAAGGATGGAACCATGCCGGTGGCCGCCGCCGCGGCGGACTTCGAGCGCCTCTGGGCCATGGAGCTTGCCTCTCCGGTCTCCGCCCTGGCGACGCTCGAGGCGCCGAAGATGCCGTGGCGGGCGCTCATGGTGGTGGCGCTTCTCGGCGTGGCGCTGGTGGTGACGGCTGCGGTGTTCCTCCTGCGCGGTGGTTCGCTCACCGCAGGAGCTCGGCGCGAGGAGCGCGCGGGCTTCCTGCTTGCGGCACCATGGATTGTCGGATTCGTCGTCTTCATGCTCGGGCCGGTGGTGATGTCGCTGCTCCTTTCACTCACTCGATGGAGCGGGATTTCAACGATCGACGAGGCGCGCTGGGTGGCGCTGGGCAACTATGCGCAACTGCTCCAGGATGAGCGGCTGGCAACGAGCGTGCGCGTCACACTGATCTATGTGCTTCTGGCCGTGCCGGTCGGACAGGTGCTGGCGCTGGCGGCCGCCTTCCTGATGAGCCGTTCGCTGCGCGGTGTTCCCTTCTTTCGTGCCGCGTGGTACTTGCCGAGTGTGCTTGCGGGTGTCGGCGTGGCCGTCCTCTGGCGTTGGATCTTCGACACGGAGCATGGACTCCTCAATCGCGGTCTTGAACCGCTGCTCGGCCTGATTGGAGTTCGGGCGCCGGACTGGTTCGGACAGGATGCCGGCTGGCTGGGGGCGCCGGCATTTGCCCTCATGAGCTTCTGGATGCTCGGCGCGAGCATGATGATCTATGTCGCGGGCATTCAGAATGTCCCTGAAGAGCTGCACGAGGCTGCGGAGATTGACGGCGTTCCGCCGCTGCGCCGGACCCTGACGGTGACCTTGCCGATGCTGGGTCCAGTGATCCTCTTCAACACGCTGATGTCGCTCATCGGGTCCTTCCAGGTCTTCACACAGGCGTTCGTGATGACTGGCGGCGAGCCCCGCGATCTCACGCGCTTCTATGTGCTCTACCTCTACAACCAGGGGTTTGAGTACTTCGAGATGGGGTACGCCTCGGCGCTGGCGTGGGTGTTGCTCGTCGTGGTGCTGATCATCACCGCGGTTCTGCTGCGCACCAGTCGAAGCTTCGTTCACACCGAGGTGCGGACATGAGCGCACCTGCCGCCGAAGTCACTCGTCGCGCAGTAGCCGGACGAAGGTCCTCACCGGCATCGGTCTTGGTGCTCTATGCGCTGCTGGCGGCGGGCACCCTGCTCATGGCAGCGCCGCTGCTCTGGATGGTGCTCATCTCACTGCATGATGAAGCGGGTGCCATGCGCGCCACGGCCACCAGCGAGCTGTCGGCCCTCATCCCCGAGCGACCTCGCTTTGAGAACTATCCCGATGGGCTGCGACGACTCGGCATGGGCTCTTGGACGGGCTTTCTCGATCCACTCGCCAACACGGTCGTCGTGACGGCGCTCGTCACCGCGGGCACAGTCCTCAGTTCGAGCCTCGTCGCCTTTGCGATGGCCCGCGTGCGCTTCCGTGGTCGCGAAGGGCTCTTTCTGCTGATGCTGGCCACGCTGATGCTGCCGGCGCAGGTGACGATCATTCCGCTCTTTCTTCTCTTCCGATGGCTCGGCTGGGTGGACACGCTGCTGCCGCTCGTCGTTCCCGCCTTCTTCGGCAGCGCCTTCTTCATCTTCCTCTATCGCCAATTCATCGTGCAGATTCCCGAGGCGCTCTTTGAAGCGGCTCGTCTCGACGGCCTCGGCTGGATCGGGCTCTGGTGGAAGGTCGTGCTGCCGCTCTGCCGACCGGTGACGGCCATCTGCATCGTCTTCACCTTCATCTACACCTGGAACGACTTCCTCGGTCCGCTCGTGTACCTTCACCGCCCCGAGGAGATGACCCTGAGCGTGGCGCTGAACAGCTTCCGAAACCAGTATGGCGGAGTGAATCGCCTCAACCTGCTCATGGCGGCGAGCCTCGCGACCATGCTGCCCTGCATCCTTCTCTTCATCGCCGCGCAACGACAGTTCATCAAGGGTCTCGGCGCAGGAGCCGTCAAGGGATGAGCACGCTGTCACTCGAGCGCCTGACCAAGATCTACCCCGGCCCTGTTCGTGCCGTGGACGCAGCGTCCCTCGAGATCGCCGATGGCGAGTTCGTGGTTCTTGTCGGTCCGAGCGGCTGCGGCAAGAGCACGCTGCTGCGCATGGTTGCCGGTCTTGAGGAGATCAGTGACGGCGAGCTCTCGATCGACGGCCGTCGCGTCACCCAACTGCCGGCGCGCGACCGTGATGTCGCGATGGTCTTTCAGAGTTACGCGCTCTATCCCTTCATGGATGTGCGGCGTAACTTGGGGTTCGGACTGATGCATCGGCGTCGGCACCGGGGTGTGCGCCCGCTGCTCTCCGCCGAGGGTCGTCGGGCGCGACGCAGCGAACTCGATGAGATCGACCGCCGCGTCCTGCACTCCGCGGAAATGCTCGGCCTCGAGGCCCTCCTCGATCGCAAGCCCGGCCAGCTCTCCGGCGGCCAGCGTCAGCGCGTGGCCCTCGGCCGTGCGCTGGTCCGCGAGCCGAAGGTCTTCCTCTTCGACGAGCCGCTTTCCAACCTCGACGCGAAACTGCGCCACGAGATGCGCAGCGAGCTTCGACTGCTTCACCGGAGACTCCGCGCCACCATGCTCTATGTCACCCATGACCAGGAGGAAGCGATGAGCCTCGGCGATCGCATCGTGGTCATGCGTGATGGACGCATTCAACAGGTGGGTGCGCCGATTGAGGTCTATCGCCACCCGGTGAATCGATTCGTCGCATCGTTCGTCGGAGCGCCCTCGATGAACTTCACCGAGGGAACGCTGTCGCGCCGCGGCGACCAGCTCCACTTCGAGAAGGGCGGCCGCGATGTCGCGGTGCCACTGTCGCGCGTGAGACAAATCGACGGCGGAGCGGCGGTTCCCGCTCTACTCGGCGTGCGCCCGGAACACCTTCGCCTTGGCCCTCGAGCCGGGGGAGTCGCGGCGCGCGTCGATTCCGTTGAAGTGCTTGGTGATCGCGCCGAGGTCCGTGTCGAAGGCCCCTTCGGCCGATGGACGCTCCGCGTCGATGCGGACCGAGCGCCGCGCGAAGGCGCTGAGATGGACATCGCCCTCGACGCCGATGCGGTTCACTTCTTCCGCACCGACGCCGAGGGCGATCGAATCTAGATCAGGCTGTCGAAGACCGCGGAGCGCGGTCCCGCATCACTCGGGGCAGGGTCCCCACGCGCCGAGGATGATGGCGATGTCCGCGCCGTTCACGACGCCGTCATTGTTCAGGTCCGCAGCGCAGCCGTCACACGGCCCCCAGGAACCCAGCACGATGGCAATGTCAGCGCCGCTGACCGAGCCGTCGCCACTGAGATCGGCGGGGCAGGGATTGGGCTCCTCGCCGCCATTGATCACGAAGTACTGGTTGCCGGCGATCTGCGAGAGATCGATGTTCCGCGGATCGATGTAGTTGCAATCTTCTGGCCCGCAGGAGAGGTTCGGAAGACCGCCCACTCCGCCGAGGAACTGGTTCGACACATAGTCATGGCCCTGGCCGTTGATGAACGCGCAGACCTTGATGGGGCCATCGGTCCAACCGAGGAGGGCCAGCGGGATGCGAACCTCGAGCCCGGTCGTCACGCTGCCGCCGACACCAGCGCCGCCATTGCCGCCCTCGACGCCACGCGTGTTGGAGTTGTTGATTGAGACATCGATGCCAAGCGCCGAGAAGATCGTCTCACCGTCGCCGCAGGTGCCGAGGTACGCGCCCTGGCCGCCCCCCTCGGGAAGGACCTGCGCCGCATTGGCGAAGAGCGCGAATTGATCATCCACATTGCCGCAGGTGGCGCTGAACCAGAACGACGCCTCAAAGCCCTCGTCGAACTTCAGACCGGGCTGGTCGTCGTTGAGAAAGCCCATTCGGTTCAGGCCATCGAAGTCGACATCGGGATTGTCACCGCGGAGTTGATTCTGACCACCGACGCCTGCGTCGATGAAGACTTCAAGCTTGTTGAAGTTGCTCTCGAGGTTGCCCGCGAAAAGGAGGTAGAGGTATCCGCCATCCACATCAAGGAAGGCGTAGGCCGAATCGAGTTCTGAGCCGTTGCACCAGCCGGTCAAGCCGAGGTCGGCGTTGCCGAAGCCGGTGAGGGTGTTCTGAATCGCCACGGGGGGGCCGTACTTCGAATCTGCGGTCCCATCGATCACGATGAAGGAGTCGGCCATGGCCATGCCTGCGCTGGCCGCGACGAGGGCTGAACCTACGAACCACTTTCGCATCTGTCTCTCCTGGAGAAATGAAGGTCTGAAGACCGGACGCACCGGGGCGAGGCTTCGCCCTGTCGTGGGGACCGGTTTCGAAATCGTAACCCCACCCGAGTCCGGTACAAGAGGCGAATGGTGAGTTCTCGCGTCAAGATCGCCCACGAGCGACGATAATGAATGTGTGCCCCGCTTTCGTCTCCACATTGCCTATGAGGGCACGGACTTTCATGGTTGGCAGAGGCAGGATCCAGCGTCCGGGGAGGCTCCGCGGACGGTCCAGGCTGTGGTGGAAGCGGCCCTGGCCGAGGCCCTGGGGGTGATGGTCCCGCTCAAGGGCGCAAGCCGGACGGATGCGGGGGTGCATGCCTTGGACCAGATTGCTGCATTTACTGCCGAAACCCGCATCCCGGTCGAGCGACTGGCTCAGGCGATTACCTCTCGGCTGCCGGACGATGTCCAAGTCCGGACGGCCTTCCGCGTGCCGGAAGATTTCGATCCTTCGGTGCATTGTGCAAGCAAGGGATATCGCTATCGCATTCGGCACGGCCTCGACTCAGGCGAGCCTCCCCCGCTCTTCGATCGGCGCATGATCTGGCACACTTGGCATCGACTCGATGTCGACGCCATGCGTCATGCGGCGCCCCTCTTTGAAGGCGAGCATGACTTTCTTGCCATGACACGAGTCGATCACGGGCGTGCCCACACCGTGCGTCGAGTTCACCTCTGCCGAGTTCGGGTGCGCGGCGACCATGACCTCGAGATCGATGTCGCAGGTCCGGGGTTTCTTTACAACATGGTGCGAATCATCGCGGGCACGCTCGTCGAGGTCGGGCGCGGACGCCTCGCGCCATCCTCGATTCGCGAGATCCTCGAGTCGCGTGATCGATCACGCGCCGGACCCACGCTGCCGCCCCATGGTCTGCGCCTCGAGTGGATTCATCTCGCGCCTTGGTGGACCCTCGAATCATGAGAGGCGCACGCGAGCACCGAAGGGCTCCAGTCACTGCGCTCGCCGACCGTCGAACGCGGCTGTCGAGCTCCGTGCTCGGCGCCGCGCTCAGCGCCGTGCTCAGCGGCACGACCGTGGGAGGGGCGGCGCTTCAGGACCTCGATCTCTCAAGCGCGCCTTCCAGGCCACGGTGGCCCGTTCCCGGCGCCGCGTCACTGCTCGCCGATCAACTCGCGCGCGAAATCGAGTCGCTCCGGCGCACCTCGGCCACGAGCGACGGCCAGGCTCTTCTCGTCCTCGAGTGTGGCATCGCCCTGCGGATGGCGGCGAGCGAACTCCTCGTCCGTGGCGATGGCCACACTTCGCCCGATGATCGGGTGGTGGTGGCGGGCTTTCGACTCGCCGAGGCTCGAGGCGACTTCGACACCTTTCTCCGCTCGCTTCCCACCCTCGGTCCGGATGACGACACCCACCAGGCGCTCGAGCGCTTTCGCGACTCCGCGCTCGGGTCGCTTCGTGCAAGCGCGGTCAGCGAACTTCCATTGACGACGCAGGCCTTGCTCCTCGGACTGGCACCGGCGCTCAAGGCGGCGTCGCTTCCCCCGCTCCACGATCACTGGCCAATGCTCACCGAGGTCGGTGCGGGTGAGCGCGAAGCGCGCCCCGCGTCGGTCGATGATGCGGTGAGTTCATCCTGGTCATCGAAGCTCACCGACGCCTTGGCCGCCCATCCGCCTTCCGCCGAGATCGCCGAGGCGCTTGGGGAAGTGGCGACATCGCTCTCGCTCGTCGAGCAGTGGCCCGACCTTGCGTCGAGGATCGCGCCTCTCGGAGCCGCACTCGTCGCCGTCCCCGAGATCGCGCAGCGGATCGAAGGGGTCCCCTGGCTTCCTCCCACGCTGCGCCAGGCCTTCTCGCGCCGAATGGTCAGCGCCATCCGCGCGAGCGCCATCGCGGAGAGCCGCGAGTCGGCCCTTGCGGCGCTCGCCCATGCCAGGGCCTTCGAACGAGCGATCTCAACGGCCGACGCGCTCATCCGACCGCGCGGCTCGAATGCCGGGCGCGGGCCGGTCGATCCCACTCGACTGCTGAAGGCGCTTCAGGCGCTCGCCGATCCCAACTCCGAGAGGGTGGCCGACGCTTCGGAACGCCTTCGGATGGTCGGCGATCTGCTGGCCACCATGGTCGAGGCCCGAAGACTTGAAGAGCGTGAAGTGAGCCGCCAGGTGCGTGTGATGCGGCGGCAACTTGCGCGCGAAGCTCTCTTGGGTGAGGACCCGGTCATGCGGCAGGTGGAGTCCTTGGCGAATGCCGCGACTTCAACGACGGACCCCGCCATCATCACCCTGCTCGAGAGCCAGCGCCGGCGGCTCCGTTCGATCGCGCTACTTGATGACACCGACGCTGCGATCTCAGAGATTGAAGCGAGATCGATCTCCCACGGTCCCGGTCTCTCGACGCGTCTGCGCGGCTGGTTCGGCCAGCTCGGCGATCCCACGCGCTCCGAGTCAGCGCGACGACAACTCACGGTGTTTCTTGACCAGTGGCGCGGGGTGCGCGAGCACGAGGTGGAGCGACTGCTTCGGCGCGGCGATGCCTCCACCATGGCCCTCACCGCCGGGCGAATGAATGAACTGCTCGGTGAGATCGATCGGCGCAGGAAGGCGTGGGCCGCGGGATGGAGCGATGGCGCACCTGAACAAGCGTGGAGTCATGTCCAGGATTTGCTTCGACTGCTCGACTTGATGGACGATGTCGCGGCGCTCGCCCGAACCGAGGCGAACCCGAGACTCATCGGGCGCTGGGGGGGATGGGATGACATCGGCGGGATTCCCGGATCAACCGACGCCATGAGCGGGCGCATCGCCGTCGCAATCGAGGCCCTGGCCCGCAAGAATGATCGCGCTCTCGCCGATGCCCTTCGCGTGATCGATGCAGAGTCGCCCGCGTGGCGGCTCCGCGCGGCGCTTCTTCGACGATTGGCGCCGGCGCTCGTGGAACTTCCCGATGGACTCTCTGGGGCCCTCGGTCGCGTCGGTGGCGTGCCGGCTCCGGGCGCCTTCATGGGCGACCGCTCCATTGAGCTCGCATCGCTGGCGCGGGCGGCGAGGGAGCGCCTGACCGCCGAACGGCAGCGTGACACGGAGCAGGTGGATGCGCTCGATGCATTCATGCGCGAGATGACACTCCAGTTGCGGCGATCGCTCGATCCTTGAGCGAGCTGCGCCTGCGCTGGAGCGGCGCCGCACGGTGGCCGTGTGCGGCGGCGCAGCACGATCGCGGTGGCCTTTGCCGAGCTTGGGTCCTCAACACGATCACGGTGACCGTTTGCAACGCTCGGGAGCTCGACACGATCGCGCTGCACGATGTCTCGGTGCCGATGGTCAGACTCAGACTTGCGCGTGCATCGAGCCTCCGGCTCAAGCCCGCGACGGGCTCACCTCGGCCGCGCGGCAAGCGGCGCAGGCAGATCGAGCCCGATCACTTCGCGGCTGAAGAAGGGCTCCCCGCTCTCGGCACCGATCAGACCACCGAAGTAACTCGCCGAGGCATCCCTCTGATCGATGACGCGGCGATTGCCCCGATGCTCGATGAACTGGCTGCGATAGGCGAGGATCGCGCGTCGACGACGACCGTCGTAGCCGCTCGTATCGACGACAAAGCTCGGCTGCGGCACGATGCGCAGGTGCGTGGCGTAGTAGTAGAGGAGGCTCGGCGTCCAGTGGGGCTCACCGGGAATCGCTGAGCGCGTGAGCTTCGCATCGAAGCGCGCATCCTCCACAATCCGCGTCGAGGCGATGTGATCAGGGTGCGCATCCTCGGGATAGGGCGCCACCAGAAGATCAGGCCTTTCGCGCCGGATGACGGCCGCGACCGCATGTCGCGCTGCCACGGTGTGCGTGACCTCGCGGTTCACGAGTCCGAGGCATTCGCGCGAAATGCCGAGGATCCTCGCCGCATGCGCCGCTTCACGAGCGCGCTTCGCCGGCGTGCCGAACGGGGTCGGCTCGCCATCGGTCAGGTCAAGCACATGCACCCGGTGGCCGCGCGCCGCCAACTTCGCCATGGTGCCGCCCATGGCAAGCTCGGCATCATCGGGGTGCGGCGCAATCACCAGCACCCGCATGGGCCCGGGTGCCACGGGCCCCACGCGCTCCGCCTCGGAGCGCCGAGCGGCGCGGCCTCCCCGCGTTGCCTCGGGAGCGCGAAGACGCTTGCGTCGAAAGGGGCGTTCCGTGCTCACGAGCGCCGCTTCACGGAGTCAACGAGCGCATCGACGACGGCTCGACGCTGGACTTCGGTGAGCTCGCCGTAGATCGGCAGTGCCAGCACCTCGCCCGCCGCGCGCTCCGCGTGGGGATGGATGCCCGGGCGACCGCCGAGGGAGGCGAAGCAAGTCTGGAGATGGAGCGGAATCGGGTAGTAGACCTCGGTTCCGATGCGCCTCGCGGCGAGATCGTCGCGAACCGCATCGCGGATGGCCGCAGGCACGCGCACGACATACTGGTTGTAGATGTGCCTCGCTCCCTTCGGCGCCGGAAGCGGCGTGCGGATCGCGAGTCCGCCGGAATCGACCGGTTCGCGATTGTCACGAGCACCAGCTTGGGCCAGCGCGCGGTCATACCACGCGGCGTTGGCCTGCCGCGCCGCGCTCCACTGGTCGAGGTGCTTCAGCTTCACCGAGAGCACCGCCGCCTGGAGTGCATCGAGGCGGGAGTTCATGCCGACCTCATGATGCACATACTTCGGTTCCATGCCGTGATTGCGCAGGCGTCGCATCGACGCCGCAAGCGCATCGTCGTTCGTCGAGATGATGCCGCCATCGCCGAAGCCGCCGAGATTCTTGCTCGGGAAGAAGCTGAAGGTGCCGATCGCGCCGCGACTGCCGACGCGCACGCCGCGTGAGTCTTCGGTGCCGATCGCCTGAGCCGCATCCTCGACCACCGGCACGCCGCGATCCTTGCCGATCGCCAGGACCGCGTCGAGGTCGGCCGCCTGCCCGAAGAGGTGCACCGGCATGATCGCCTTCAACTTCCGGCAGCACGGCAGCGCCGCCTCGATGCTGCGGGGGCAGATGTTGTAGGTGACCGGATCGCAGTCGACGAAGACGGGCCGAGCGCCAAGCCGGACCACGCTGCCGGCGGTGGCGAAGAAAGTGAAGGTCGGCACGATGACCTCATCGCCCTGCCCCACACCCAGCGCCTGAAGCGCAAGAACGATGGCGTCGCTTCCATTCGCGCAGCCGATCGCATGCTTCGTGTGGACATAGGCGGCGATCTCCCGTTCCAAGCGCTCGATCGCGGGTCCACCAATGAAGTACTGGCTCTCGATCACCTCGCGGACGACCGGCTCGATTTCACTCCTCAGCGTGGCGTACTGCGCCTTGAGATCGAGCAGCGGAACAGCGACTCCGACGGGAGCATCGGTCGACGACGAGGCGGTGGTGGTGGCCATTGGGGCGAGTCTATGCGAAGCGCTCCCCCACTCGGTCGTCAACCGGCGACGGGCTCAGTGACCCGTGCTGCCGAAGCCCCCGGCACCCCGAGCCGTGGCGTCGAGGCTCTCCAAAGCGACAAACCGGGCCCGCTCAACCCGGGCAATGACCATTTGCGCGATTCGCATGCCCGGCTCCACCGTGAATGCGGCGCGGCCGAGATTGATGAGCGGAACCTTCACTTCACCGCGATAGTCCGCATCGATCGTTCCAGGCGCATTGGGCATGCCGATGCCATGCTTGACCGCCAACCCGCTGCGCGGTCGCACCTGCGCTTCGTAGCCCGGCGGAAGCGCCATCGCAAAGCCACATGGAATGAGTGCGATGTCGCCGGGCTCGAGCACGCGCGGCGCTTCAAGCGCGGCGCAGAGATCCATGCCCGCGGCGAGCTCGCTCATCGGCGCCGGCATGATGGCACCGGGGTGAAGGCGCTGCCATCCGATCGAGACCACGCTCTCGCTCACGCGCGTTTCGAGCGGGGTCGAGAGAGAGTCACCCGTCGTCGCCTCGCTCGCACCATGGAGACTGACGGCGGGGTTCATGACGGCCCCTTCGCTGGCGCGGAGCTCACCGCGCCCTCGACTGCACGACTTCCACGCTGATCATGTCGGCGATAGGTCAGGCGCGGGCGCGGCGATGAAATCGCTTCGACCTCCTCGGTGCGCCAGCAGGCCACCCAGCGCCCCGGCTCGATCTGGTGCAGTGCATAGGCATCGCGTCCGGGCACGGTACGAGGCCGCTCCGCTGCCGGCATGAAGGGCCACCATGCCACCACGCCCTTGTCGTTGCCGGGCAGACGGCGGAACTCGGCGGGATTGTTGACCACCTCGTCCACTGTTGTCAGCCGGTGTTTCGCATCGCGCAGACCCGGAATCGACGCAAAGAGCGCCCGCGTGTAGGGATGCAGCGGCCGATCGAAGAGCTCGAAGACCTGCGCGTACTCGACCACGCGCCCCGCGTACATCACGCAGACGACATCGGCATTCTCCGCCACCACTCCGAGGTTGTGCGTGATGAGCATGATGCCCATGTTCCGCGTGTTCTGAAGCTCAAGCAGCAACTCGAGGATCTGCGCCTGAATGGTGACATCGAGCGCCGTCGTCGGCTCATCGGCGAGGAGCAGCGTCGGCTGGCACGCGAGCGCCATGGCGATCATGACGCGCTGACGCATGCCGCCTGAGAACTGGTGCGGATATGCCTCCATGCGCTCCGCGGGGCGCGGAATGCCGACATCGGCGAGCGCCTTGGTGGAGATCTCCCATGCCTCATGCGGCGAGACCTTCTGATGCAGCAGGACCGCCTCCATGATCTGATCGCCGATCGTGTAGACGGGGTTCAGGCTGGTCATCGGCTCCTGGAAGATCATGGCGATCTTGCCGCCGCGGATCTGGAGCATGTCGCGCTCGGAGAGGCTCAGGATGTCGCGCCCCTCGAAGAGGATCGTGCCACGGTCGTAGCGCCCGGGCGGCGTGGGGATGAGCTGCATGGTGCTCATCGCGGTCACGCTCTTGCCGCACCCTGACTCGCCCACCACCGCCAGCGTCTGGCGCGGATAGACATTGAGGTTCACGCCCGCCACCGCCTGCACGCGCGGCGCATCGGGCGCACTCGAGTTGTCGAAGCTGACCGCGAGATCGGCCACATCGAGCAGCGGCTGTTCGGCATCCTGGCTCATGTCAATGCGCCGCCTTTCGAAGCTTGGGGTCGATCGCATCACGCAGGGCGCCGCCCATCACGTTGTAGCTCAGCACCGAGAGGAAGATCACGAGCCCGGGGAAGATCGCCAGCCACCAGAGGAAGGTCCCGGTCGAGCCGGTCGCACTCGCGAGCAGTTTCCCCCAGCTTGCCTGATCGTCGGGCCCGAGCCCCAGGAACGAAAGCGTCGCCTCCGCGAGAATCGCCGCAGCAATGGCGAAGCTCGCGTCGACCAGCACCGGCGTCACGCCGTTCGGGAGCATGTGCTTGAAGAGGATCGACGGCAACGGCAGACCGACGGCGCGGCAACTCTGCACGAAGTCCTGACCGCGCAGCTTCAGGAACTCCGCGCGCGTGAATCGAGCGGCTCCGGTCCAGCTCACGCAGCCGATGATCGCCATCATTACATAGGTGTTCCGCGGCAGGACGCCGGCGGCCACGATCAGCAGGAAGAGCACCGGCATGGCCATGAAGATCTCGACCACTCGGAAGAGGAGCAGATCGATCCAGCCGCCGAAGTAGCCCATGAGGGCACCGAGCGTGATGCCGATAAGAAGCGCAATGCCCGTCGAGACGAAGCCGACGCTCAGGCTGAGCCGACACGCCCAGATGAGCTGACAGAGGACATCGACGCCGTTGGAGTCGGTCCCGAGAATGAACCGGCGCTGCGCGAAACTGGTCTCGGCGATGCGCTCCCATTCGCGCTCCAGTTGCGAGCGCTGCCGCGCCAATTGCTTCTGATGATCCTCGGCTCGCATGAGGTCGAGGCGCCGGTTCGCGGCCTCGGCCCGTGCGGCGGCCTGCCGCGCTCGATCGATCGAGTCATCGAGTCGCTCGAGCCGCTCACGGAAGGCATCCGCCACCGTCCGTCCCGGTGCCACCGTGATGAGTTCGCTTCGAGTTCGATCGGGTGACCATGGAATCAGCGTGCTGATCGTGCGGATCTCGCCCCGCGCCTCGGCCATGACGAGCGCGTCGTAGTCCGTCGGAGCCGTTGTCGTCCTGAGCCCACAGGCGATGGCAACACCCGCCAGCGCGAGCACGATGCACGCGGCGCGGCTCCACCACCGCCGGGTGAAGGGCAGGAGCGATGCCACGGCCCCGAGCGGGAGCATGACGCCATACGCCAGCAGGATCGGTCGCCACCACGACTCGGGCGCGCGAAGCCAGCGGCGGAACTCGAGCACTTCATCGCTGCGACCCGGCGTATCGATCCAGCCGAGGACAAGCTGGAATGACGCGGCGGCGAGAATCGAAAGGACCGAGAGGACGATCAGCGAACCAAGTCGAATGGAGCGAGGCGTCTTGAGCGGCAGCCACATCACCAGGATGGCAATCGGCGAACCGAAGAGGAGCAGGAGATCGGTCGCGGTCAAGCTGCGCCAGAGCGGCGAATACGCCTGATCTCCGCGCGTGACCGGTTGAAGGTGCTCGAGCCAGAGCGGCTGCGCGTTGGCGATCAGCGGCGCAATCACCGCGAGCAGGGCCACGGCGCCGATCCAGACGAGCGCCGCCACGGCCGTGCGCGTTCGAAGCACGCGATCCCATGCGTCGGCCCAGAACCCCCGCGCTCGCTGGGCACCCACGCCCCGCATCGCCTCGATGCCGGAGATCGCCTGCGGCGCCTGCGCGGCCGAGGTTCCGCTCGATGCCGCGCGCTCAGCCATAGGTCACCCGTGGATCGGCGATCGCGTAGAGGATGTCCGCCAGCAGCAGCGCGAGCAGCATCACGCACCCGACCATCACGCTGTTGGCGAGCATGATCTCCGCATCGCGCAGCGAAATCGCGTCGAGCATGAGCGAGCCCATGCCGGGAATGGAGAAGATCTTCTCCACCACCACCGCTCCGGAGAGCATCGCGGGAAAGATCGTCACGAACATCGTGATGAGCGGCAGCAGGCTGTTGCGGAAGACATGGCGGAAGACCACATCGCGCCGCGGCACGCCCTTGGCCTTGGCCGTGCGGACATAGTCGGCGTTGAAGTTGTCGAGCATGGCCGCGCGAGTCTGCCGCGAGAGCACGGCGAATCCGGCGTAGACGAGACACGCGACCGGCATCGCGATATGCCAGAGTCCGTCGAGCAGGTACCCGCGCATGAAACCATCCACGCCCCAGGTGGGAAGGAAGGGCATGTCCGCGGCCGCGCGACTGTGCAGCCCCGATGGCGGGAACCAGCCGAGGTAGTCCTTGTTCGCCAGGAAGCCGATCATGAGCGTGCCCGCCCAGACCACGGGGATCGACCAGAGCGCCACGAAGAAACCGCCGGAGAGGCGATCGAACCATGAGCCGCGCCGCGCTGCCGCGAGCATGCCGGAAGGGATCGCGATGATGTAGATGATCGGCACCGCGATCAGGTTGAGCATGATCGTGATGGGCAGTGCCTCGGCGATCAGACGCGCGACCGGTCGGCTGCGGCTCCGGCTCCAGCCAAGATCCGGCGCCCCCACCGAGAGCGCACCGGGGATGATCGCGTACCCCGCTCGCGGGAATGGCGCGGAGCGAAAGCTCGCGATGAGCTGCGCTTCGGCGGCAATCGCCGCGTCCCACGCCACCTGCTGCGCCGCCGCCGCCTCGCGGGCCGCATCGAAGCGCCGATCGAAGGACTCATCGCCCTTGGTGGGCAGTCGCCACGCCGTGCCCTCGCGCAGGAAGCCGTCACGCCCCACGAATTCCGGCTGGCCTGCGGCCGAGGCCACTTCGCTCAGAGCGACTCGCACCTGCGCACGGGCGAGCACATAGGCGCGCCTCGCCTGGTCATATCGAGCACGGAGCCGTCGATACTGCTGTTGCTTCGCCTCTCCGTCGGCCTCGATGACCAGTTCAGACTCGGCCTTCTGAGCGATCTGTCGTGCGGCCGATCTCACTTCCGCGGAGGATTGCTCCGATCCCGGCCAGCCCGCGGCAAACGGCTCGGGGAGCGGACGCGGCATGTAGATCCGATCGCCGGTCGAGTCGATCTGGGCGCGCGAACCGAACTTGACCGGGCTCATGCGCCCAAGCCACGCGAAGTACTGCGCAAAGAAGGGGCGGTCGAGCCCGAAGCGATCCATGAACTCCGCTTCGGCAACGCGCGGATCGATGCCCGGAGGAGCGCCGCCTCCCGCCGCCGCGAGTGCGCTCGCCGTCAATCCGCCGGGCGAGAGCGCCACGAGCGCGAAGACGAGAAAGGTGACCCCGATGAGCGTCGGGATCATGAAGAGCAGTCGTCGGACGATGTAGCCCAGCATCGAGTCGGATCCGCCTGCGTCTCAGTTCGCCGGGGCCATCACGCTCTGCGCCTTGAAGAACTCATCCGGCACGAGCCCGGTGCGATACGCATTCACATTGCCGATGTCGCGACGGATGAAGCGGAGCCATGGGGGCAATCGCACGAAGGTGTAGGGCTGCTCATCGGCGATGACCGCTTCGAGTTCCCGCCAGATGAGCATGCGGGTTTCGTCATCGATCGTGGTACGACCCTTGTCGATGAGCCGATCGGCCTCGGGGCTGCGCCACTGGATCCAGTTGTCCATGCCCTTCTGCGTCGAGTCCGAATGGAACATCTGTCGAAGGTCGCTCTCCGGTGCGCTCGCCGACCACGCCATCGTGAAGGCATCGAAGTCACGGGCCTTCAAGATGGCCTGGTACGCGCTCCAGTCGACCGGACGCGTGTCGCAGATCATGCCCGCCTTCGTGTAGGTGTCCTTGATGAAGCGGGCGATGCGCTCCGAGATCTCGCCGCCGGTGGCATAGGTGAACTCGAAGCGGAAGCGCTCCCCGCGCGCATCCTCGAGAATGCCATCACCGTCGCGATCCTCCCAGCCCGCTTCCTTGAGCAGTTCCATCGCCCGCACCGGGTCAAAGGGCATCGGCTCAACCGCGGGATTCGACGCGGGGCTCTCCGGATTGAAGGGCCCCTTCGCCACCATGCCGATGCCATCCCAGATGTCACGAATCATCTTCTCGCGGTCGAGAAGCAGTGTCATCGCCTGGCGCACGCGCTTGTCGTGGAAGGGCGGCGTTCGACCCGTCTCGCCGCGCGGCCCCGCCTGCCATGCGATGAAGGAGTAGCCGCTCCGCATGTTCACCCACTTGAGGGCGTAGTTGCTTTCCTCGAAGGCCGGGTCGGTACGGAGCACCTCGTTGAACTGCGGCGCGGAGGGAAGGATCATCGACGAGAGGCCGTTGCGGAAGTCGACCAGCCGCGCCAGCTCGTTGGTGATGACCTTGAAGCGATACTGGGCGAGCGGTGCGCGGCCCTGCCACCAGCGGTCGTTGCGCACCAGCACGATGTCCGCGGGCGGCGCCCATTGATTGCCGAGATCCGCCGGACCCGAGGGCACGCGATCCAGCCTGAAAGGACCCGAGCCCATGATCAGGCCGGTCGCCTGATTGATCTGCCCCGGCTCGAACTGGCTGAAGTAGTGCTTGGGAAGAATCGGATTGCCCATCGCCATCTGGGCGTTCGTGAAGAGCGCTTGCTTGAAGGTGAACTCGACGGTGTGATCGTCGAGGACCTTCACATCATCGATCGCGTCCGTCATGGTCGACCGCGCCCGATCCGCATCGATGCTGGTGTTGAGAATGAAGTCCTGGAAGGTCCAGCGCACATCCTCGGCGGTCAGCGGGGTGCCATCACTGAACCGCGCCGTCGGGTGAAGTCGCACGCGAAGCCAGAGGCCGTCGGGATCCCTTTGCCAAGCCTGCGCGAGGACGCCGGTCAGCTTCATGGTGAACGGGTCATAGGTGGCCAGCGACTCGCAGACGCGGTCCAGCACCCGGAGTCCATAGACATCTGCATAGAGGTATGGAACGATCTTGCGCGGCTGCGCTTCGAAGACCTCGATGAACTCCCCGCCCTCGCGGAAGCCCGGCACACTGCGCGGATCGGTGGGAAATCCAGGTGTCGGCTGCCACTCGACGGGCACGCCCGGCCTCGCCCATGACTCATCCCGCGCGACTTCGAGAGGCGCGGTCACCGCCGCGGCTCGGTCGCCCCCGCTCGATCGCGGGATCGGCACGAAGCTGCCCTCGCCGGAGGCCGCAACCTTGGTCAGATCCTGGAGCCGCCCGTCCAACTCACTCACACGCTGGCTGAGTTCCTGCAGCTTCCTGAAGGTGCGATCGGATTGCCGAATGGCGCCGAGCACGAGCAGGACCGCCACGATGAGCAGCCCGATGACCACGAAGTCCTTGAAGGTGAATCGATTCTGCATGGGATGACAACCTTCCTCCCCCGAATCGGGCGATGGACCCGGCTCAGGGCTGGGCAGAGTAGCACGATCCGCGGGGCCGTCGCGCACCACGGGCGCATCAGTGTCGGGCCCGTCGAGGCGCGCGCCTCATGGGATCGAGCGATCGTCGCAGGCGGTCACCCGCGATGTTCAGCGCCACAAGCGTGAGGGCGATGAAGAGGCTCGGCCACAAGAGAAGCCACCAGCGGCTCCTGACAAGATTCAGCTCCGAGAGTCCATCGGCGGCGAGATTGCCCCAACTGGGTACCGGAGGCTGGACCCCGATGCCGAGGAAGCTCAGGAAGCTCTCCGAGAGAATCGCCGCCGGGACCGCCAGCGCCGCATAGACGACGATGGGTCCCATCAGGTTCGGCAGAAGATGCCGAACAAGCTGTCTCCACCATGGGATCGCCGCAGCTCGACACGCTTCCATGAAAGGACGCTCGCGAAGAGAGAGCACTTCGCCTCGGATCACGCGCGCGAGTGTCAGCCAGCTCACACCGCCGATCGCAATCATCAGGACCACAAGATTGGTCCGCTGCCTTGCGCCCGGAGAGAGATCGAGGTCGAGATGCTGCCAGAGTCCGTCGGCGCCGATCGCGAGCAGCACCACCAGAAGGATCGTCGGCAGGCCGTAGAGAATGTCCACCGTGCGCATCAGGAGCGCATCGGTGCGTCCACCGGTGACGCCGGCGACCACGCCCCACACGGTCCCGATCAGCACCGTCAGCGCCGCCGCGGCAAGGCCGATCAGGAGGCTGATCGCGCCGCCGGCCACGGTGCGGGCGAGCACATCGCGCCCCAGCCGATCCGTGCCGAAGAATGTGCCAGGAACAAAGCCAGACACGCTCGCAAGAGCCTCCACGCGTTGACGCTCTTCGGCCGTGTGACTCCACCACCATGGGGGCAGAAGGCTCGCCTCGAGCTTCGACGCTTCGTAGCGCCGGACGGTCAAGTTGCCTTCGAGCGGCACTCGCCAGAAGGCCCACGCCACCGCACCCACGAGCGTTGCGGTCAGAAGAGCACCGACGATCGACCAGGTCCACGCGCGGCGCCGGTTGAGCGCCGCGCGCGGCGAACCGCCAGAGTCACGCTCGCTCGCAACTGGAGATGGAAGCGCTGCCGCGGCCACGACGAGGCGAGCATAGAGACTGTGTCAGCACCCGCGCGCGATGGCGCCGGGCACAACGCCACGGAAGCGCAGGAAGTCAGTGAAGTGCGAGCCCGACCTGCCGAGGCGAGAGGGTCTTGAAGACCTGGCCATCAAGGCGACGACGGCGATGCGGGCGACGACGGCGGCGTCGAAGTCCGCTCAGCAGGGCCGGACGCTGGCCGCGGCGCCGTTGCGGGCGGCGTGCGCTCCTCCGCGGCGGGGCGATCCGTGCGATCGCCGCTCGACCACGGGCGCACCATCGGGCGAGGCTCGCCCCCCTGCTTGATCTCTTCGAGGACTTCTTCGATGCGCTGCGAGCGCTGCTGCGACTCGATCCGGAGTTGCTCCACCAGGCGCTTCAACTGCTCATCGAGGGCCTGCAACTCCTTGGCGCTCGCGAGCAGATCGAGATCGACCTGGCGCTCGACCTTCTCGCGGAGGGTCTTCGCGATCTCCTCGGCTCGCTTCGGATCGCGTGCGAGCGCCGAACGGTACTCCGCGGAGAGCCGCTTCAGGTCGCCCTGAATACGAAGGTCCTCGACGCGAATCGAGTAAAGCTCGGGATGCGTCAGCTTGAGCGATGCGAGGGCGAGAAGCCGAGGTCCCGATGCGGCGATGGCCGCTCGCAGACCCGCGGGATCACGCTCGAGGCGGGTGGCGAGCGCGTCGCCCCACTCCTTCGAGATGTCCCTCGCCACTGCGACAACGCGCTCGAGATCCTCCGGGGAGAGCTCATCGACCACTCTTCGCATCGAAGGTGACGAGCCAAGCTGTCGCCCCGGATCGCTGTCACGGCGCTGGGCGGCGGTGCCTCGGGTGGCGGGCGCGCCTCGCTCCCGAGTGGTGGGTGAATGCGTGGGTGTCGCTGGCGCTGAGCTCGGCGCGGTTCCGGGCGTCGATGGCGGCGTCGCTGGCACCGAGGTCGGCACGGTTCCCGGCGTCGATGGCTCGGCGACTGGTGTCGGCGGAGTGCCCACCTGCACCTCGGAAGCGTCGTGCACTTCAATCGCCAGGTCGGCGACAGCGCCTCGACCGGCACTCCACATCATGGTGCCGAGCGCGAGGCCTGCGAAGAGCAACGCTCGTCCGTGAGTCACCGGGAAGCCTCGCTGCTTCGGGGCGCTTCGGCGAGGAGCGCACGCATCTCGGCATCGAGGTCGCCAAGACGCATGGCGCCGGCGGGAAGAATCTCCTCGATGATTGAAGACGCCTCGACACCTCCGGGAGCAACTTTCGCGCCTGAGAGCGCGAGCAGCATCTGCTCGGCGCGCGAGCTTGAGGCCATCGCCATGGTCACCGAGAGACCATCGACCGTTCGATGACGCATCGATGCGGCGTGGCCTCCATGAAGGACAAGCGTCGCGAGCGTGCCACAGGCGAGCATCACACCCGCGGCGAACGCGAGCGAGCGGCGCCATCGTGGCGCACCAATGACCGCGAGCACCTGCGCACCGTCGGCGCTCTGCATCGCCATCACTTCGCGCTCGACTGCGGCCTGCACGCGATCGCAGAGTCCGGGCCGATGACGAAGTCCTTCCGTTCGGCGCGCGAGCAGCGCTTCGACTTCGAGAGTGGAAAGGTTGAATGGATCACGAGCGCTCATGGAGGGGTCCCGATCGAATGTCACAACGAATCAACGCCCCCGCCCATTGCAGCGCCACCCCGCATTGGACTCGGCAATTCGGGTCGCTCCGGATGGCTTGGGTGAACAGGGGCGTCCCAGAGACCCTCCGCCCCCCTTCACGAAGGGCCGCACGGGCCAAGTCCCCTTCCAGAACCCGCATCCCGCCAAGGCGCTCCGTCACTCGGGCCTTGCTATCGGACGATATGACCGGCCGCGGATCGGGTTCGGGAATGCTCATTCGCTGGCCCCCCGCCGCGAAGCCTCAATGGAGCCTCGAAGCTTGAGCAGTGCTCGATGGTGCCGGGCAAGCAGGGTGCCCAGGGGCTCACCGAGGTACTCCGCGATCTGCTTGAAGCTCATCCCGCCGACATGCCGGAGATCGATGATGAGCCGATCCGCCGGGGCCAGTTTCGCCAATGCTTCGTCGAGCGCGCGGAGCTCCGGCGGCTCGGGCCTCGATCGCTCCTCGTGGACATCAGAAGCGAGCGCGGAGAGCGCCGGCTCCTCGGTCGGTGCCGCCTGACGCTTGCGTCGCCGCATCTCATCGCGCAGTCGATTCACCGCGATTCGGAAGAGCCACGACTCGAAGCGCCCGCGCTCCGTGTACTCCGCCAGCTTCGACACCACCGTGCAGAAGGTGCTCTGCGTGATCTCCTCGGCGAGATCGTCGTCGTGGCACTGGGCGCGCAGGAGCGCGAAGAGGCGCGGCGCATACGCGTCGACCACCCGGCGCCACGCGATCTCGTCGCCGGCCGCGGCGCGGACGAGGATCTCGGCCATCGATCGATCGGAGCCGCCTTCGTCCATCCGCGGAGGGCGAGTCTAGGAAACGGGCCCTCAGGCTGCACCAGCACTTCACCCGCGCATGGCGCCTGTCACGGCCGAAACGCCTCCCAGTCGCCCGGATGCGACTCGAACGAACAACACGGGCGCGATCGACACGGCTCGCCGCCCACGGCCCGAGGCAATCACCCGCCGGGAATGCCGTAGTCGTCGAGGCTGCGATCGCCGCCGTCGTCGTAGCCACCCGGCGCCGAGGCATCGATGAAATCCCTGAAGCGCTGGAAGCGCGACTCCCAGACGAGTTGCACAGTGCCCGTAGGGCCATTGCGCTGCTTGGCGAGAATGAGCTCGGCAAGGTTCTTCTTGTCCTCGTTCTCGGCGAGCCACTTCTCGTCGCTGCCGTGGTAGTAGGCCTCACGGTGGAGCATCATCACCACATCGGCGTCCTGCTCGATCGATCCTGATTCGCGGAGATCGCTCATCAACGGGCGATGTCCGGTCCGCGTCTCGCTCGCGCGGTTGAGCTGGCTCAGGCAGATGACCGGCACATTGAGTTCACGCGCCATCGCCTTCACCCCTCGGCTGATTTCGCTGATCTCGAGCTGCCGGCTCTCGTTGCGCGTTCCGGAACTCATGAGCTGGAGATAGTCGATGGCAATCGCCTCGATCTTCGACTTTTCCTTCAGGCGCCGCGCCTTGGAGCGAAGCTGGAGCAGCGTGAGCGCCGGCGTGTCGTCAAGGTGAATCGGCAGCGTGCTCAACTGATCGCAGGCGATGTGAAGGGCATGACGATCATCGCCATTGAGCCGGCTGCGGCGCAACCGCTGGCTGTCAATGCCGCCCTTGGCGCAGAGCAGTCGCTGCACAAGTTGCTGGCGCCCCATTTCCAGGCTGAAGAGGACCACCGGCCGCCCCTGCGAAGCGATCGCCTCGATGAGGTTCAGGGCGAGCGCGGTCTTGCCCATCGAGGGCCGAGCCGCAAGGATGATCAATTCTCCCGGCTGAAAGCCGCTCGTCATCTCATCGAGCTGGGCGAAGCCGCTTCCCACTCCCGTGAGCGCAAGGCCCGCCGAGCGATCGATGACCTCGAGCGTCTCCTGGAGAAGCTCGTGAAGCGAGGCGGCGAGGCGCGTTTCGCGCCGCTGCGCAATCTGAAAGATGCGCGCCTCCGCCGACTGCAGGACCTCGTCGGCGGGAAGGTCCCCTTGATGCGCCGAGTGAAGCGTTTCCACCGAAGCGGAGATGAGCTCGCGGACAATGGCCTTGTCGCGCACCAACCGCGCGTGCTCCATCGCATGCGATGCGGTGGGCGAGCACTCGGCGAGCTCCTTGAGATAGTCGATGCCGCCGACATGGTCGAGCGTGCCCAGGGTCCGCAGCTTCTCGGCGAGAAGGACAATGTCCATGGTCGCCGTGCGCTCGTAGATCTCCACCATCGCGTCGAAGATGGCGGCATGGACCGGGCGCGAGAAGTCGGCGCCGCTTCGCAGCACCTGAAGAACATCGCCCATGACGGAGGGCGAGATGAAGATGGCCCCGAGAAGACTCGCCTCCGCTTCGCTCGCCTGTGGCGGAAGAGCCCCGTACAGGCGTCCAAGCGCCTGCTCATCAATCACCAGCCGTTGATCGCGCCCGCGGGAACGCCGGGTGGTCACCTGCTCCATGGCATCCATGCTCCTCGAAGATTTCGACGACCCAACCGCCCGGCGTCACCGCCGAGCCCTCCACGCATCCACGGCTCGCTCAGATCAGCGTCGCCCGACCGCCGCAGGCGGTGTCTCCACGCGATCCCGCATCAGCCGACCGGCCTTGAAACGCACCACCCGTCGCGAGGGCACCGCGACCTGTACCAGCGTCTTCGGATTCTGCGCGACGCGCGACGCGCGCGTGCGGACATCGAAGACTCCGAAGTCGCGGAACTCCAGACGATGGCCATGGGCCAACTCCTCGATGAGCTCATCAAGGAAGGCCTGAACGACCTTCCTCACCTCATCTCGGTGCACGCCCGTCTTTCGCGCGACCCGCTCGGTGACTTCGCGCTTCGTGGTGGTGGTGGTGGACATCGGCGATCCTCGAGAGGTCCTCAGGAATCGACTGCGGAAGAGGCACCGCGGCCCGGCTCGCCAGTATGAGAGCGCTCGTGGGGGCGCGTCAAGAGTGAAGATCACTTTCCGCGCCGAACCTCAACTTGCTCACAGAAGATCAGCATGCCCGCTTTCTTCAAGAGGGCTCTTGACATTCATCCGCCGGACTGTAGTGGGCGTGATGCGCGAATCGTCTCGTCACCGTCACCACGAGCCGCCGTGAGGACACTGAAGCCCAGCACGCGCTGCAAGCGTCAGCTTCCGCTTCGACGCCAGGTGCGACGCGTGTTCGTGTAGCTGTCGTAGACGCGACCATTCCATGTGAATTGCTGATCGAGGATCGTTGTGAAGGTGACATCGCTGTCGCCGAGCATCGGCGCGGGTGCGCCGAGCGTCCAGTCGAGTCGACCGTCATAGCGTGCCAGCGCGAGCTCCATCTCCTCCGCCTGCGCAGGATCGCTCGCGGCCGGAAGGACGAGTGGACCTGCTCCGGCCCCTACAAAGGCGCCCACGGGTTGCGAAGTCGGCGCGGAGCACCCTGCGACCACCGTCATCGCGATGGCGCCGACCACGCAGGCTCCAGGACGCTTGGCGCGCGACGGAGTGTCTTCGGAGACGCAGCGACCATGTGGACCATGCGGAAGTGCACCAGCTTCGAGACGGATCTTTGACTTCATGGCAACCTCATGGCCAGCGACGATGGAACACCGCTGGTCCACCAGAGTCATACCCCGGCCTGAAGCCCCGTCCACCACTTCTTCAAGTTTCGCTCGGCGCAATCCATCCACACCGAATGACCTGATGCGGCGACCAAGAATCGAGCGCGGGCATCAGCCCCGTGCCGCCTTCTCGGACGCCGCCACATGACCCTGGAGAATGCGATCGATGATCGTCGTCGTGCTGACTCCAGGTCGCGATGGCACGAGGCGCACCTCGATGCCCAGCTCGCGCAGCACCGGCCACTCGTTGAGCGTCTCCGGTCGATAGTCACCGCCCTTGGCGTAGGTGTCCGGACGCAGTCGGCGCAGGAGCACCTCCGCCGTCGGCTCCACGAAAGGCACCACGAGGTCGACACAACTCAGCGCTTCGAGCATCTCCATGCGCTCGGCGAGCGGCGCCACAGGGCGCCCTTCACCCTTCATGCGAAGGACCTGCGCATCGACATTCACACCGACCACGAGCACATCGCCCATCGCCTTCGCCCCGCGAAGCGAGGCGACATGCCCCGCATGAAGCAGATCGAAGCACCCGTTGGTCAGCACCACGCGGCGACCATCCGCGCGCCAGAGTTCGCACTCCGCCGCCGCGTCATCGAGGGTGCGCACCTTGCCTGAATAGCCGCGAGCCAGTTCAAAGACGCTGCGGCGCACGCGCGGCAGCGGAATCGGCTGGGCTCCGAAGACTTCCACCTCAAGCCCCGCCGCCGCGTTCGCGAAGGCCACCGCTTCGGGCCACGGCACCTGCTGGGCGACCGCGCAGGCGAGCGCCGCGAGCACCATGTCACCCGCGCCGGTCACATCGTAAATGGTCCGCGCCACAGTCGGCACATGAATCGGCGCACCACCACGCTCAAGCAGCAGCGCTCCGTGACGGTCGAGTGTCAGCACCACGGCATCGAAGTCATGGCGCTCAAGCAGCGTTCCGGCGAGGGCACCCGTGGTTGCGGCGTCGAAGTCTCGCGGCACGACAGAACCGGTCGCCAGCTCCGCCTCGGTGCGATTCGGCGTGATGGCAGTCGCGCCGCGATAGCGACCGTAGTCGCGGATCGCGGCGGGGTCGACCAGGATCGGCCGACCGGCGGCTCGGCAGAGCGCCACGAGTCGCCGGCAAAAGGGCTCCGTGCAGACACCCTTGTCGTAGTCCTCAAGACAGACGATGTCGACCTCGTGCAGCACCTTCTCAATGCCATGGAGCAGCGCCTCACTCAAGTCGGCCGAGAGCGGCGCCCGCGACTCGAAGTCGAGTCTGAACATCTTCTGCGGGTGACGATGCTGGGCAAGGCCGACGATGCTGCGCTTCACCGTCGTCGGTCGCGACGGATCGGGCAGGATCAACGAGGCGTCGCACCCCGCCGCACGAAGAAGATCGACGAGACGCTCGCCCGCTGCGTCGCGCCCGCGCACACCGGCGCAGCGCACTTCGCCGCCCATCGCCTTGAGACAGGCGGCGACGCCTGCGGCGCCACCGGGCTGAGAGCGCATCTCCTCTTCGCTCGCCGCAATCACGGGCACCGGCGCGTCGGGGCTCAGGCGCTCCGCGGCGCCGGCCAGCACCTGGTCGAGCATGAAGTCCCCCACCACCAGCGCGCGGAAGGTCGTGAAGCGCTCGAGGTGCTCAAGCAGCGAGGTGTGAAGATCGCTCACCAACGCAGTCTACTCGCCGCGGCCGGCGCTCCCGCGTCCTCGGAGGACCGCGTGGATCCGATCGATGACCGTTGACTCCCCGGAGATGAACTTCACCTCGGCGATGGGGACTGCAAGAGGACGCAGGCCGGCGCCCGCTTCCCCTGCGCGGCGCAGGAGAAGCGGTCCAAGCTTCACCCAATCCTTGAGCGTGGTGACGATCGCGTCGACCTTCGCCTCATCCGCGGCGCGGAGGATGACCTTCACGGAAGCCTCGTCGAACGCCGCATGATCGCGGCCGCGAAGAAGCCACTGCGCTTTCGCACCCGCCGAAGTCACTTGCCCCATGAACGCCTCAGGATTCCCGATGCCAGCCACAAGCCCCACGCGACGGCCTGCGAACCACTCCGAGCCTTCGCGGCTCTCCACGCCACGGTCGAACACGCGCACCACGCTCCAGGCGTGATGACACCACGCAAGCGGCTCCCGCCCGTGCCGCTTCAGGATCCGCAGGGCGAGTTCCTCATCGACGCGCTCCGCGCGGGTGACGATCACCCCGTCGGCACGGCGAAGGGCGGAGCGCCACTCGCGGCGGGAGCCAGCGGGAAGCATCGCTTCGTCGAGTCCCGGCCTCGTCGCATCAATGAGCACAAGGTCAAGGTCCCGCGCCAGGCGCCAATGTTGAAAGCCATCATCGAGGACCACGCAGTCAATCTCCCGATGCGCGCTGCGCACTTCGCCGATCGCGCGGATCCGATCGGCGCCGACCGACAGCGGCACACCCGGGAGAAGCTCGGCGTGTTCAAGCGCTTCGTCACTTCCCTGCGGCCCGGCGCGATAGCCGCGCAGCGCGATCGCGGGATGCGCCCCGCGCGCCATGAGGCGCTCAACCACCCAACGCACCACGGGCCCCTTGCCAGTCCCCCCGACGGTGAGATTGCCCACGCTCACCACGGGAATGTCCAATCGCGTGACACCGCCGATGGACTGCCGCCATCGCCGCGCGACTTCGACCGCTGCGCCATAGGCCCACCCGAGCGGCGCAAGCCACGGCCGAGCGGACGCTCCGTGAGTCACGCGCTCCGTCCCGCGTCGAAGTTCCGGCGAGGCGCCGCACTCAGCATCGGTTCAAGCAACCGAAGCGGCAGTCCCATGACCGTCGAAGGATCACCCTGGCAGGAGATCGGCCAGCCCCGATCACGCACCTCGGCGAAGTTGTAACCACCCGCTCGCCCGCGCCACCCATCCTGTTCAAGATGTTCACGAAGGTGCGCGTCACTGATCTCGCCGATGATGACCTCGGATCGATCGTGAAAGATGCGACGCGAGTGCCCGGGGAGCGCCACGAGCGCGACGCCGGTGATCACCTCGTGTCGGCGCCCGGCCATCGCCTTGATCATGGCGGCCGCTTCGTCGGCGGATGCAGGCTTCCCGAGGCGTCGACCATCCACCACGCAGATCGTGTCCGCGGCCACGAGCCACTGCGCCCCCTGCTCTGCTTCACCCATCGCGCCCTCGCCGAGCACCTGCGCTGCCTTGAACCAGGCCAACGCCTCAACCAGGCGCGAGACCGCTCGCTCTGAAATCGGCGCCATCGCATCGTCGATCGCGGGCGGCATGACGCGAACCTCCGCGCCGATCGATTCAAGAAGCAGCTTGCGCCTCGGGCTCGCGCTCGCGAGGATGACCTTCGGACGACTCACTCGACTCCCTCCGCCACGCGCAAGAACCACGCTCTCGATTCCATGGCCTGCGCAAGCCGCTCGAAGACCTCGGCCGCCTCGATCCGCCGCATGATCGAATCATCATCACCGAGCGCGCGGTAGCTGCGTCGGCGCTCATCCGCATCAAGCGACGCCCGCACCACCCATCGCTCGCCGCGGTAGGGTCCGACGCGCTCCGGGTCAGTGGGACCGAAGAGACCGACATAGGGCGTGCCTAGACCGACCGCCATGTGCAGCGGCGCGGAGTCATTCGCGACGAGCACCGCCGCATCCTGAATGACCGCCATGGTCTCGCCCACGCGCAGCCGACCGCAGAGATCGACGCACTGTTCCACATCGCGAGCCCAGCGCGTCTGCGCTTCCTCACCAGGAGCACCCACTACGACGACACGCTCCACGCCTCCGCGGGCCAACACCCGACTCGCCAACTCCGCCCACCGCTCCGCGGGCCACTGCTTGCAGCGCCATCGACTCGTCGGTGCAAGGACTGCGAATGGACCTTGAAGCGAAAGATCCCGACGCAGGGCGTGCCACGATTCCACCCGCTCCGGCGGCGGATGCAGGCGAAGGTCGGCGACCCGGCGCACACCCTGCGACTCGACGAGGTGCAGCATCTGGTCGACCGTGTGCCTTCGCTCGCCTCGCTCCACATGCACATTGACACCAAGCCATCCCAACTCCCGCGCGTCCCTGAACCCGACGCGCCACGGCGCCAGAGTGAAGAGCGCAAAGAGTCCGCTTCGCCCGAGCCCCTGGAGGTCGAAGACAAGGTCATACTTGCGCTTCCGCAGGTCGAAAAGCCAGCGCGTGAGGTTCCATGCCACCCGGGGCCGCCAAGGTCCGCGAAACCCCTGCCTGCGAAAGAGGACAACTTCATTCAGGGAAGGATGAGACCGCACCGCGTCGGCGAACGAATCCTGAACCAGCCAGTCAATATGCGCCCGAGGCCAGTGGGCTCGCAGCGAGGCGAGGACCGGCGCCGTTCGGCAGACATCGCCGAGAGCGCTCGGGCGGAGGAGAAGGATCCGTCGCGGCTCCGTTCGCATCTTGGCAGCGAAGGAAAGTATAGTTGAATCTCTCCGCAGTCCCCGTTGCCTGAAGAGTTGCCGTGAGTCCACCCAACACATCCGACGATCCGCAGCCGCGCACGCGCGCTCCGGGGGAGCGAAGCACTTCTTCGTCGGAACGGCGTCCCGACTCCGGTGCCGCCGGGAGCCGAGCAGAGTCCGGTGATGCGCCCGCGTCCACGCCACCTGCAGCGGGAAGCATGTCAGGCAGCATGGGAGGGACAGGTTCCGGTGAAGGCTCCCGCTCGAGCGGCTTCGAGACGCTCCTCGGCAAGATCGTGGTCGATCGCGGACTCGCCGCTTCCGAAGAAGTCGAAGCGTGCCGCGATCTTCAGAAGCAGAACCCCGGCAGCGCTCTCTCCGATCTCCTGATCGACCGCGCCTTCGTGACGCGCAGCCAGCTCGATCGACTTCGCGGCGAACTCGAAGCGGAGCGCAGCCAGCAGCGCTTGCCCGGCTACAAAGTCATTCGCAAGCTCGGCGCTGGTGCAATGGCCACCGTGTACCTCGCCAAGCAGTTGAGCCTCGATCGCCTGGTGGCGATCAAGCTCCTTCCCAAGAAGTTCTCGAATGATCCCAAGTTCATCGAGCGCTTCTACAAGGAGGGCCGGGCGGCGGCGAGGCTGAACGACCAGCATGTGGTGCAGGCGTACGATGTCGGCCAGGCGGGCGACAGCCACTTCTTCGTGATGGAGTATGTCGACGGCGAGACGGTCTACGACCGCCTCGTCCGGCACAAGCGCTTCAAGGAGTCCGACGCGATCGAAATCGTCCGGCAGGTCGCGATGGCTCTGAAGCACGCCCATGCGCAGGGCTTCATCCACCGCGACATCAAGCCGAAGAACATCATGCTGAGCCGTTCCGGCGTGGTGAAACTGGCCGACCTCGGCCTCGCGCGGGCGGTCAGCGACAAGGAAGCCGCTGAAGCCGAGGCGGGCAAGGCTTATGGCACGCCCTACTACATCTCACCGGAGCAGGTCCGGGGACAGGTGGACATCGGACCGCCCGCGGACATCTACGGCCTCGGCGCGACCTTCTATCACATGGTCACGGGTCGCCTTCCCTTTGAAGGAAAGAACCCCTCCGAGGTGATGCACAAGCACCTGAAGGCGGAACTCGTCCCGCCGGACCATGTGAACCCGCAGCTCACTGGCGGCACCGCGCAGATTATCGAAATGATGCTCGCGAAGAACCCGCGTGATCGCTACCACAGCGCCGCGGAGCTTCTCGAAGACCTCGATGCAGTCACGAAGGGGATGCCGCCACTGCATGCCAAGCCGGCGCTCGACCTCGGCGCCATTCCCGCGGCGGTACCTGCCGCTCTCGAACCGACGCGAGTGCGGCATAGCGGCGGGCCATCGTCCGCGCTGGTCATCACCCTCAGCACTCTGCTGGTGCTTGCAGTCGTGGTCATCGTGGCGCTTCTGCTGCGGCCGAGCGGCTGATCCGCGATCACTGCGGGACAGGCACCGGCTGATAGGGAATGATCTCAGCGACGCCGTCAGGCAGACCTGACTCGAGCCTGACCGACAGCGTCGGGCAATCCTCGCGGTCGGTGTGGATCTTGAGCTCCTGCTCCGTCCAACCGTCGCCAAGTTCCAGATCAACCCGACGCCAAACGAGTCGAAGCGTGTGCGCGCTGGCCACCTCAGAGGAGTCGATCTCGGCCAGCGGCGGCTCCAAAGAGAGAATCCTGAAGGGCCGATTGTCACGCGACTTGACCACCAGGGGCGAGACCTCATCGATGATGCGCGTGAGGAAGTTCGAATCGGTGTGAAGCGGGCTCTCGACGATGTACCGGATCTCAAAGCGCACCAGTCCGTCAGCGTGGCGCTCGCGGAAGTCGAGCGTGTAGCGCTTCTCACCCGGGGTGGCCCATGAGTCGCTCAGGAGTTCGAAGTCGAGCGACTCGCCGGGCGCGATGGTGGTGCCCCGAACCAGACCACGCGGTCCGGTGCATCCGCAGCTTGGAATCCAGTCATCGAGCAGCGTGGGCTGATCGGAGTCGTTGCGAATCGTCCCCTTGATACGAACGAGCCCGTCGCACTGGGAGATGCGCCCGAGATCGACCGATGCCGGCTCGAGGACGAGGCGGGGTGGATGGGTCGGGGGCGGCGGCGGGAGTTCAACATGCCTGCTCCGATGATCCCACCACTCGAGCGCCGTCCACGCGCCGAAGGCGAGCACCGGTGTCCCGACCACAATCGCGATCAGGACTCTCCAGCGAGGTCGCTTCAATCCACCTTGGCTCATGAGTCGGCCTCCACAAGCATTTCAACTTCGACCGATGCTCCCAGCGGCAGCGCGTTCACGCCGACCGCCGCACGCGCATGGGTTCCCGCATCTCCAAAGAGTGCTCGCAGCAACTCGCTGGCTCCGTTGGCAACCTTCGGCTGCTCGGCGAAGCCATCATCAGACTGAACAAAGACTCCGAGTCTCACCATGCGTCGCACTCGACCGAGGTCTCCACCGAGCGCATCGGCGACCACGGCAAGTCCATTCAGGACGCACTGCCGCGCTGCCGACTGGGCCGCCTCGATCGAGGCGGTCCCCGGAACCGGACCACGGCAGATCACCTGACCCTCCCGCAGGGGGATCTGGCCACTGACGAAAATGAGGGGGCCGACTCGCACAAAGGGGATGTACGCAGCGACTGGCTTCGGGGGCGCCGGAAGTTCGAGCCCCAGCTCGGATAGGCGGGCGAGGATATCGGAATGGGTCGGCATGGTCGGAAGTGGGCTTGGTGCCGATAGAAGTGACTGTCACTCCAAAGGCCGGGCGAAGGAAGTACGAAAAATCCACAGTTGCCGAGTTGCAAACGCAACCTTGATCCGTAGAGTACTCGTGGCGTGAGAACGCCAAGGGCTCGCTGCAGAGCAATATCCAACCGTCCGCTCGGGACATTGATCCCGCCCGGAAGGAATCTCGCTCTGATTCGTCGGCATTCCCGACCCTGATTCGTCTGCGGCAGCCGACAATCTGACCTGCGACCACGGCTCGAGGCACAGCCTCCTGCCCGGACGCGAAGTGGCTCGGTGCCACGCGTTGAAGCACTCCCAGAAGTTGCTTCCCATCGCCCCGATTACGGAGCGACCATGGTTCGCGTGGCCCTTCCGAGATCGGCTGGAAGCCAAGTTCGTTTCCCGCCCTTCGCCTCACGGTCGCCCATTCATTCCTTCGTCTCGACCCGCTCGAGCGCAGCCATGTGGTGGCATGGACTCCGTTCGACCGGAAGGACCCTCGGCGCCAGGCCAGCGCCGTGTGGACGCTTCGACCCGCGGCTTGGTCCAGCCGCCCGTGTGCGTGCGGTCCATCACGCAGGAGAAGAGTCTTATGAGGAACCACAACAGAGGCTTCACGCTCGTTGAGCTGCTGGTGGTCATTGCGATCATCGCTCTGCTGGTTGGGTTGCTCCTCCCGGCTCTCGCCAAGGCCCAGCAGGCTGCCCGCGAGACCAAGGACGCCACCCAGATCAAGCAGATCCACACCGGCATGCTTTCGTACGCAGCCAAGGACAAGGCCGGCCGCCTTCCGCTGCCCGGCTACATCCGCCGCTGCCTGGACAACACCGTCAATCCCCCGATCCCGACCACTGAAGATCCCACGGCCAACAACACGCAGAACCTGTACTCATGCATGATTGCCCAGGAATACTTCAAGCCTGAACTCTGCATCGGGCCGACCGAGGTCAACCCCGTGGTCGTTGAGAAGGGCAAGGGCGGAACCACGCCGTACAACTACAACCTGTTCAACCCCGGCAACAATGTCTTCTGGGACAACACCTTCACGGCGAATGTCAACAGCACCGTCGGACAGGGCACCTCGAACACCAGCTACGCCCACCTGGCCCTCTTCGGCCTCCGCAAGGATGCCCAGTGGCGCAACACCCAGGACGCGACCCGCCCCCTGCTGGGCACCCGCGCTCCCAAGCTGCTCGCCAACGGTGCATGGGATCCCGATCCCGTCAACGGCTCCATCAACAACTACGCCACCCAGCTCATCGGCCCGAAGCGTGAGTGGTGGGGCAACCTGGTCTTCGCCGACAACCATGTCGAGCTGACCAAGTCATTCTGGCCGGAAGGCGTGACCTTCGAGTGCGGAACGCTCGGCAGCACTCGAGACCACATCTTCACCAACCAGCCCTTCACGCAGGTCGGCTGCCTGAAGCGCGGGTGCGTGGCCAACTGCCAGTCGCAGAGCGCCAACACGAACCCCGTGGCCAACAGCGCCGGCGACACCTGGATGGGCATCTTCCCGGGCACGATCACCGGCTGCACCATTGGCGTTCCGGTGGTTGATCCGTCCTCCAACTGACCCCGGTCAGCACTTTCAAGAAAGGTCACATCACGATGACTCGTACCCATCGCAACCAAGGATTCACGCTCATCGAGCTGCTGGTGGTCATGGCCATCATCGCACTGCTCTTGGGCATCCTGCTCCCGGCGCTCGGCAAGGCCCGCGCGGCGGCCCGGCAGACCAAGTGCAGCACGCAGCTCAAGCAGATCCACACCGGCTTCCTGACGCACGCCGCGTCTGAAGGCGGTGGTGAGTTTCCGCTTCCCGGCGTGATCAACCGCCAGGGCATCATCCCCGGCCGTGGTCTGCCGAATGAGCTGAAGAACAGCCACGCTCACCTCTACTCGGCGTGCATTGCTCGCGAGCTCTTCACGCCGCAGATCCTGGTGAGCCCGTCCGAAGTCAGCGGCCGCGTCGCGGTCTGCTCGAACTACAACTACTCCTCCTACCAGCCGGCCAACGACACCTACTGGGACGGCGATGTGCCGGATCCGGCCAACGGCGGCGCAGGCTCGGGAAGCCTCGGCAACAACTTCCGCACGCAGTTGACCGATGGTGTCTGCCACACGAGCTACGCGACCATGCCGCTCATGGCTCGTGATGCTTCGGCTCGCAAGGAGAGCCGCCGTGATCGTCACTGGCGGAACACTTCGGACTCCGGATTCGCGGTGCTCGGAAACCGTGGCGTGGAGGATGGTCAGACGACCACCAACGCGTACACGAACTCGATCACCCTCCAGATCCACGGCCCGAAGACCTCTTGGGAAGGCAACATCTGCTACAACGACAACCATGTCGCCTTCGAGACGACCTTCTTCCCCACGGGCATCAGCTGCGCCGAGGGTTCGACGGTCTCTCCTCCCAACGACGCCAACTGCCCTCCGGGCACCGGTCTCGACAACATCTTCCTCTCGGAGACTGAGAACTCTCAGTTCCGGAATCGCGGAGATGTCTTCCTGACGGTGGTTCGCACCGTCACCGGCAGTCAGAGCAGCACCACGCATCAGCTGCAGTTCGACTGACTCCGGGAGCTCCCGGGTACGCCTGACCCTCTGGGCCAGGCATCAGGGGAAATTCAGCACCGCCGGTCGGCTCAGCCGACCGGCGGTGTTCTTTTCGTCAGTGGGGCGCCACCTATACTTGCCGCGTGTCCCTGATTCGACTCTGGGTCTTCATCGGCGCGGCGGCTCTCGCCGTGCTTTCTCATGCCATGCAGGAGATGACGGCCCCCGCTTCGGTGCCTGCGGCGCGCCGGGCCGAGCGCGTCGCCATCTTCACCATCAGCGGTCCAATCGACACGGTCACGCTTCGCAGTCTGGAACGGCGACTGGAGCGCGCCCGCAATGACGGCTTCGATGCCGCCGTCATCGAAATCGATACTCCGGGTGGCGAGGTCGGCGCGGCGCTCGACATCTGTCGGCTCATCAAGAAGGAGATGCCGCCGAACACGGTCGCGTGGATTCGTCCGACGGCGTACTCCGCGGGAACACTGATCGCGCTCGCGGCGCGCGAGATCGTCGTGACACCCGATGCAGTCTTCGGTGCGAGCGCTCCCATCGCCTTCATCCCGGGCATGGGCCTCATGGAGTTGCCGCAGGCGGAGCGAGCCAAGCTCGAGAGCCCGCTTCTCTCCGAGGTCATTGACAGCGCGCGACGCAATCACTGGGATGAGCGACTGGTCCAGGCATTCATCGCCGTCGGCGTCGAGCTCTGGATGCTCGAAGATGTCCGAACGGGTGAGCGCGTCTTCGTTGATCGAGCCGAGTACCGCGAAGTCTTCGGCAAGGAGCCCCCGGATCAACTGACGGCGGCCGGAAGCCCGGCGGTCTCGGGGCTCGACCGGCGCCCGGTGCGCCCCTTCTTCAGTGATCTCTTCGGCCCACCGCCGCCGCGCGGGCGTCCGCGCGCTGCGGAACTCTCCGCCGAGGAGATCGCGGCGCAGATCGAGTTTGAGCAGACACTCCCCAGCGCGCGACCTCGACTGGACTCAAGCGAACGCGATCGATGGCGCTTGGTCACGCAGGTCGACTCCGACGATCGTCTGCTCACGGTGCGCACGCCGGAGGCCGTGGCCTTCGGTCTGGCAACGGCCATCATTCCCGATGACAACGCCTTGGTCGCATTCTTCGGCGCCACCGAAGTGCGGCGCTATCAGGAGAGTTGGTCCGAGGGGCTCGTGCGCTTCCTCATCAGCACGCCGGTGCGATTGATTCTGGTGGCGGTGATGGTGATCTGCTTCCTGGTTGAACTTGCCGTGCCGGGTTTCGGTGTCTTCGGCATTGCGTCGTTCGCATGTCTGGTGGTGCTGCTCGGCGCACCGCTGCTCCTTGGATTGGCCCAGTGGTGGCAACTGGCCATTGTCGTTCTCGGTGTCGCGCTCGTGCTCGCCGAAGTCGCGCTCTTCCCGGGCACGCTCGTTCTCGGGCTTGGTGGCGCGATGCTCGTTCTGCTCGGCGTGGCCGGGGTCTTCGTCCAGAGCGAGCTCAACTCAGCCGCGGGCCAGCGCGAATTGCTTCTGGCCATTGCCGGCACGCTGGGCACGGCCGTGGTCGCGGGGGCGATCGGCGCCGCCATTCTGCGAAGGCTGGGAGGTCCTCGAGCGCTCGCGGGTGCCGTGCTCGATGCCGAGGTCGCCTCGGGTGGAGCGGTGTTTGCCGGGGCCGGCGCAAGCACGGCGCCTGACGGGTCCGCTGCGATCCCCTCTCGGCGTCCGCCGTTGCCGCCGGGAAGCCGCGGAGTCGCCTTCACCGACCTTCGACCGGCGGGCAAGGGCGACTTCGACGGCACGCTCTACGATGTGCGCTCGACCGAGGGCTACCTTGAGCGAGGCCAGCCGATCCGCGTGGTGCGGACGGGCCCCGCCGAACTCGATGTCGAGAGCGACACCGCATGAATCCACTGCTGCTTCTCGCCGTCGGCGCCGCAAGTGATGGTGCATCCGAGGAGCGATGGCTCATCCTTGGCTTCATCCTGCTGGCGGTCGGCATCGTGCTCTTCGCCGCCGAGCTGTTCATTCCCAGCGGCGGACTTCTGGCGACACTCTGCGGCCTGTCGCTCGTCGCCTCGGTCGCCTGCTTCTTCATGCACGACTGGCGCTGGGGCATCGCCGCCGCGTCAATCTACGCAGCCGGTGCGCCGGCGGTCATCGTCTTCGGGTTGAAGGTCTGGTCCGCGTCGCCGCTGGCGCGCAAGATGATTCTCGAAGACGCCGTCGACGCGGAAGCCGATCGGCCTCCGTCGTTGCGACCGAATGCCCTTCGACTGGAACAACTGCGCAAGTTGATCGGCGCCGAGGGCGATGTCGTGACGCCCTTGCGTCCCGTCGGCTTTGTGCGCATTGCCGGTCAGCGCGTCGATGCGCTGGCCGAGTCGGGGTTTATTGACGCGGGCCAACGAGTGGTCGTGGTTGATGTGCTCGATGACCAGATCAAGGTCCGGGCCGTCGGCTGACTCCGGGGGCGAACCCCCCGCTTCCTGCTTTGCTAGGCTGAAGCGGTCATGACGATTCATCCATTCCTGCTTGCTCAGGCTGCCGCCGGGAAGTCGGCCATGCCGACCTGGCTGCTGGTCACGCTCATCGTGGCCGGTGTTGTCGGCCTCATCTTCTTCATCATCATCGCCCAGTACATCCAGCTCTGGGTGCAGGCGTGGCTCTCCGGCGCCAAGGTCCGACTCATCGACCTCGTGATGATGCGACTTCGCAAGGTTCCCCCCGGGGTCATCGTCCTCAATCGAATCTCCGCGCGGAAGGCGGGGCTCGATGTGCCGACGAACCTCCTCGAAGCGCACTATCTGGCTGGCGGCCGGGTGGATCGTGTCATCCGGGCCATGATTGCGGCCGACAAGGCGAAGATCGACCTCGGATGGGATCGTGCCACGGCCATCGATCTCGCCGGTCGAGACATTCTCGAAGCGGTGCGCACGAGTGTCGACCCGAAGGTCATCGATTGCCCCAATCCCGCCAGCGGCAAGGCCACCCTCGACGGCGTGGCCCAAGACGGCATTCAGCTTCGCGTGCGAGCGCGAGTCACAGTGCGCACGGCGATCGCGCGGCTCGTCGGTGGTGCCACCGAGGAGACGATCGTGGCCCGCGTCGGTCAGGGCATTGTGGCGACCATCGGTGCGAGCGAGAGTCACAAGGCGGTGCTCGAGCACCCCGACCGCATCTCGAAGACCGTGCTTGCCCAGGGTCTCGACTCCGGCACGGCCTTCGAGATCCTCTCGATCGACATTGCTGAGATCGATGTCGGCGACAACATCGGCGCGAATCTCCAGACCGCACAGGCCGAGGCCGACAGCAAGCGCTTCCAGGCCCAAGCCGAACAGCGGCGTGCAGCCGCCGTGGCGCTCGAGGCGGAGTTCCAGGCCGAGGCGCAGAAGAACCGGGCCCTGGTGGTCCTGGCCGAGGCCGATGTGCCCAAGGCTCTGGCTGATGCCCTCCGAACAGGCAAGCTCGGTGTCATGGACTACTACCGCATGCAGAATGTGCAGGCGGACACCCAGATGAGGCAGTCGATCGGTCAGCCACCGCAGGCCGGCTGACGAAGTCCCCGGACCGCGCGCGTGCCGGTGCTCTTCTGCGTCATTCCCGTCTTCAACGAACCGGAGACGCTGGAGCAGTGCGTGCAGCGCGTGCTGGCGACCTCGCTTCCATCGGCATGGTCGCTGTCGATCGTGCTCGTCGATGATGCCAGCGCGGTGGCGACCCGCAGCGCGGCCGAGCGCCTCAGCGAGGCCCATCGCGGCTCGCCCGGACGCCTCGATGTGCTGACCCATCTCATCAATCGCGGCAAGGGTGCGGCGCTGCGAACGGGCTTTCGGCGCGTGCTCGAGCGCTCCGCCGATGATGCCGACGCCGTGATCATCCAGGACGCCGATCTCGAGTACGACCCCGGCGACTTTGCCTCGCTGCTTGAGGCGCTTCCGCCCGGCGGCCACGGCGCGGTCTACGGCAATCGCTGGCTGTCGATGGATGGAGGCACGCTGGTCCGGCGGCTCCATCGAGGCGCGAACCGCGCCCTCACTCGCATCAGCAACTTCGCGACCGGCTATCGCATCGGCGACATGGAGTGCTGCTACAAGCTTCTTCCGGTTCCCCTTCTTCGGCGCGTACTGCCGCAGCTCACCGAGGATCGCTTCGGCATCGAACCACAACTCACCGCGGTCCTCGCCCGCGAAGGCGCGGAGATCGCCGAGGTGCCCGTGCACTACAACCCGCGCGGCTTCGCGGCCGGGAAGAAGATCGGATGGCGCGATGGTGTCCGTGCCTGCTGGGTGATGATGCGCGAGCGCTTCAAGGGTCGTCCTCGCCATGGCGGCCGGGTGACGAAGGGCGATCGATGAGCAACCACGACGGCGAAGCCCGCTCCGATCCCGAGGAACTTCCGGAGGCGGCTCCCGAGGAGATCGAAGCGGAATTGGAGGAGACGAAGCGCCAAGTCTTCGCGTGGCGCCGGCTGCTCCTGCAATCGATCGGCTTCGCCCTTGGTGCGGCGCTCATCATCTGGCTCGTCGTTCGCGCGATGCAGGATCCCGCCGCGTGGCAGCGCCTCCGCGCCGCCGATCCGGCGCTGGTCGCCGTGCTTCTGGCGTGCAGCGCGATCAGCCTCGCGCTCAATGGTGCCATCTTCTGGATTGCCGTGCAGCCCCTTCGCCGACTGGGGTTCATGGAGTTGCAGTGGGTCAACGCAGTCGCGGCGCTCTTCAACTATGCCCCCGTCAGGCTGGGCGTCTTTGTGCGCCTCGCATGGCACCTGCGGGTCGATCACATGCGCTTGCGCGAGGTCGCCGCGTGGTTTGCAAGCATCGCGTACACGGTCGTGGTGCCGCTGGGGGCGGCCATTGCGGCAGCGCTCCTCTTCGGCGCCCTGGGCCTGGGCATGCTCGGGGTCACGCTCGGGCTGATTCTCGTCGGAGGCATCGCCGCGCCGGCGCTCCTCGGGCGACGCTTCGTGCAACAGCGATCGGGCGGGCTCGAACGGGTGGTCACCGATCCCGTCGCCCTCTGGGGATCGCTGGTGGTTCGCTCGATCGACCTCGGCCTCTGGGCCCTTCGCATGATGATCGTGGTGCGCATCCTCGGCATGGAGCTCTCCGCCAGCCAGAGCTTCATGCTCGCGATGGCCGCGATGGCGGTCACGCTGAATCCCCTTGGTCGACTTGGCTTCCGTGAGGCGACCGTGGCCTTCGTCGCTGCGCGAATGCTCGGCGGCGACGGAGAAGACCTCGTCGCTCGAACGAGTCAGCTCGCGGTCATCGAGAGCGCAGCGGAACTCGCCGTGGCGCTGCCGGCCGGCGCCGTGGCGCTCATCATGTTGGCGGGGCGCTGGAAGCGGGCGAAGCAAACCAGAGCTCGCGCGTAAGACGCCGCAGGCCATCGTGACGAGCGAAGTACTCGAGCCGCAATCGCTCGGCGCTTCCTCCCAGCCACCGCGCGCGCCCGGCGCTTCGATCGATGCGCCCGAGTGCCGCCGAGACATCCGCGAGTCGCACGGCGGGTGCGCCCTCGGCCACCGCATGGGCCCGCGCAAGCCACCCGAGCGAGGCGAGATTCACGATCAACGCGCCGAGTCCCTCGGTCATCGGCCAGCCGTAGAAGCCCGAGCCCCACGCGCGACCGCCGAGAATGGTGGCGCGAAGCCAGCGCGTCATGAGTTCTTCAATGGCCTCCGCGTCGGGTCCGCGGGCCGCACCGGGAAGCGCCGCAACGCGCTCCAGCCGGCCGCCGCGCGGCCACGCGAGACCGATCGGCGGAATGACGCCCTTGCCCCGCGAGAAGCGCCGACTGCGCCAGAGCTGTGAGAGCACTGTGCGCAGGCGGCCGCGCCGCGAGATCTCGGGGATCTTCGGATCCTCCGTACGCGCGAAGACCGCCTGCCGCAGCAGGGACATCTGTCGTCGTGACGGCGCTTCGATCGGAAGATGCAGAAGCTCATCCGGCAGCGCCCCCACGAGCAGGTCGAGCAGTTCCTCGAAGCGCCGGCCCCGCACGGTGTCGAGTTTCGCCGCCATGAGCTGCTGCGCGATCCACGCGAGGCCGTCAAGACGGACTTCGAAGGGCTCTTCGAGTCGGGTAAGCCAGCCATCAATGGCCGCGATGAGCGCATCAACTTCGCCCTCATCGGCCACGAGCTTGCCGGAGAGGCGAATGACCGAGGCGCGCCGCGCTTCCGGCAGCGCCCCCTGGAAGTCGCGAAGGGACTCCATGTGGCTTGGAAGCGCCGCGCCGCGACTCTGCCGCACCGACTGGCACGCGAAGTTGATACCGGCCATCGCCGCGCGCGGCCCCGGCGCCAGCGAGAAGGGAAAGACGCGACAGGCGAGCGGCTTCTCGTCGAAGCCGAACTCCGAGTGCACGCGGCAGAGGCCGTTGTCCATCAGAAAGATGCACGCACCATCGTCACGCTGTCGCAGAAAGGCCTGCCCCTGGAACTCGACGGTCACCGGCTCACCCAGTCGCTCCCGCCACCCCTGCCTCTCAAGTCGGGCGAGATCCTCCGGTGAAAGCTGCACGGTGAAGTCCCGGCAGCAGTCGCCGCACCCGTGACAGGAGTAGCGCTGAACGGGCAGCGGCAGGACCTGGAGAGGCAATCCCATGACGATGAAGTGTATGGAGGGAGCTGCGCCCCCATGGGCGGCGCGAGACGCTCAGCCCGGAAGCGACACTCGCTCCGACCATCGCTGCGCAAAGTCGCGCAGGGCGCGGCCTCGATGGCTGATCTCGTTCTTCTCCCCGGCTGAAAGTTCCGCACTCGTCCGGCCGAGCCCGCGCACGACGAAGAGCGGGTCATAGCCGAAGCCATGCGCTCCGCGCGGCGCATCCGCAATGACGCCCTCGACCGCCCCCATCGCTTCGAGCAGGATCACCCCGTTCGCATCGGCCATGCACAGCGCACAGATGAACCGGGCCGTGCGCCGCTCCGATGGAACACCGACGAGCGCGCGAAGCAGGCGCTCGTTGTTCCGTGCATCGCGATCGGCGCGCGACCCTTCGCGCCCGGCCCAGTGCGCCGAGTGGACACCGGGCTCGCCGTCGAGCGCATCAACTTCGAGCCCCGAGTCATCGGCCAGCACCACGCGCCCGAGCCGCGCGGCGTAATCCCGCGCCTTGATCGCCGCGTTCTCGCGGAAGGTCGCTCCCGTCTCATCGGGTTCCCCCCCGGCATCGCCCGCTTCGGCGAGGGAGAGCACCCTGACGCCGAGGGGCTCGAGGACGGCGCGGATCTCCTCGAGCTTGTGCGGGTTCCCTGTCGCCGCGACGATCTCCCGCTCGGCGCGGGGCGCTGCCGGGACTGCGGACACCCCCGGCCGAGATGCGTCGGCGTCGCGCGGCCTCGTCATGTCTGGAGCACGCCGGTGCGATAGGGCCGATCGCTCGGCGCCATCAGCGCAAGCCGCATCGCGAAGATGAGTTCGTCTCGCGTTCGAGCGGGGTCGATGATGCGATCCACCCACCCTCGGCTCTCGCCGTAGCGGATGTCCTGCTGCTCGTTGTAGCTGGCGGTGATCGCCGCGAGCAGGCTCGCGCGCATGGCATCATCGATCTTCTCTCCCTTGCGCTCCCGCGCGGCGAGGTCAATCTGGAGGAGCGTGTTGGCAGCCTGACCAGCGCCCATCACGCTGCACTTGGCACCGGGCCACGCGAGCGTCAGGAAGGGATCGAACGCACGGCCGCACATGGCATAGTTGCCCGCCCCGAAACTTCCGCCCACAATGAGCGAGATCTTCGGAACCACGGAGTTCGCCATCGCATTCACCATCTTCGCGCCGGATCGGATGATGCCCGTCTGTTCACTGTCGCGCCCCACCATGAATCCGGTGGTGTCATGCACGAAGAGGAGCGGCAGCCGCTGCTGATTGCAATCCATGATGAAGCGTGCCGCCTTGTCGGCGCTGTCGTCATAGATGACCGCGGGCATGTTCACGGCCGAGGTCGGCCCCGCCTTGCCGCCGGGCATGGAGCGCCGCGTGAGCTGCTTCTGGTTGGCCACAATGCCGCAGGGCACGCCGCCGATCCGAGCGAAGGCGCAGACGAGTGATTGCCCGTACTCCGCGCGATACTCGTCGAAGCCCTCGCCATCGACGATCGAGGCAAGCAGTTCGACCATGTCGTACTGCTGGCCCGGCTCACTCTTGAAGATGTCGAAGACCTCGGTGGCGGCGCGACGCGGGGCCACCACTTTCAATGGCGGCTCCACAAGGCGCCGGGCCGCGAGGTTGTCCTCCATCAGGCGCCGCAGCCTCGCGAGGCACGCGGGATCATCCTTCTCGCGGAAGTCGATGGTGCCCGAAATCTGCGCGTGCATGGCCGCGCCTCCGAGTTCTTCGCTCGAGACTTCCTGGCCGATCGCCGCCTTGACGAGCGCCGGACCCGCGAGATAGAGCCCGCTTCCCTCGGTCATCAGCAGCGTGTCGCAGAGCACGGGGAGATATCCGCCACCCGCGACGCAGTTCCCCATGATCGCCGCGATCTGCGGAATGCCCATGCCGCTGTAGACGGCGTTGTTGCGGAAGATCCTGCCGAAGTCATCCGCATCGGGGAAGACATCCTCTTGAAGCGGCAGAAAGACACCGGCGCTGTCGACGAGATAGATGAGCGGAAGATGCGCGCGCTCCGCGATCATCTGGGCACGGATGATCTTCTTGCAGGTCATCGGGAAGAAGGCGCCGGCCTTCACCGTCGCATCATTCGCGATGATCATCGCGGGCTTGCCCGCAACCACCGAAAGCAGAGTGACCACGCCCGCGGCTGGCGCTCCGCCGTAGTCGCGATACATGCCCCAGGCGGAGAGAAGCCCGCACTCAAGGCGCGGAGCACCGGGATCGACCAGCCGATCAATGCGCTCGCGCGCGGTGAGGCGCCCGTGTCGGTGCTGCCGTTCAATGCCGGAGGGACCTCCGCCCTGCTCCGCACGGGCGGCGTCGGCCATCCAGGTGGCCGTGGCCCCCCGAAGGCCGGTCCCTGAGGCTGGTGCGGAGGCCGGCGGCGAGGTCTTGCTCGTCATTTCCGCAGGATAGCGGGGCGTCGCCGCGCCTCTAGAGCCCCCACCGATCAAGCCCTTGCAGCCCCCCGCCCCTTCCCGCTATCCTTCTCGACTCAACATTGAAGAAGGAAGGACGGGCCTCGCGGAGGCCCACGCAAGGACCATGACCATTTCGGCCACACGCAAGCAGCAGGTCATCACCGGCACTCGCCGGCACGACACCGACAGCGGATCCCCCGAGGTGCAAGTTGCGATTCTCACGGAGCGCATCAGCGAACTCCAGGAGCACTTTCGCACCCACCCCAAGGACTTCTCGTCGCGTCGCGGTCTGCTGCTCATGGTGGGACGGCGCAATCGGCTTCTGAAGTATCTCGCCGAGACCGACCGCTCCTCCTACACCAACCTCATCAGGAAGCTCGGCCTGCGCAAGTAGGCCTCAGGAACCGCGCCGCTTCAAGGCGGCAGTCGGCCCCGTGCAGCAGCACCTCCGTCGCGACGAGCGACCGCGCGTTCACTGCATCCGGCCCTCTGCCTCCGATCTCGGCGCGGTGATCAAGTCACTCACCCCCATCGGAATCAGATCTCATGCCATCACTCAAGCACGCCATCGTCGAAAAGCAGATCGGCGGACGCACCCTTCGTATGGAAACCGGCCGCATCGCGAAGCTCGCCTCGGGCGCCGTGGTCATCAGCTACGGCGACACGGTGGTGCTCTGCACCGCGGTGCGCGCCCAGCCTCGCGCCGGAATCGACTTCTTCCCGCTCACCTGCGACTACCGCGAGCGAACCCCCGCAGCCGGCAAGTTCCCGGGCGGCTTCCGAAAGCGTGAAGGCGCTCCGAGCGAGAAGGAGATCCTCACCATGCGGATGATGGACCGCCCGATCCGCCCGCTCTTCCCCGATGGCTTCATCGACGAGATCCAGCTCCAGGCGCTTGTGCTGAGCCACGACGGCCAGACCGACGCCGATGTCGTCGCCTGCACCGGTGCGGCCGCGGCCCTGGCGCTGACGGATGCTCCCTTCCAGGGCCCGAGCGCGACGGTGCGCATCGGTCGCATCGTCACCGACAGCGGACCCCAGTTCATCATCAACCCGACGCAGGCGCAGATTGAGTTCAGCGATCTCGATCTCGTCCTCTCCGGCCATCGCGACGGCATCAACATGATCGAAGTCGGCGCCGCGGAGATTTCCGAGGCGGACATGGTGGAAGCGATTCGCTTCGGCTATGAGCAGGGCATCAAGCCCATCCTCGACCTGGTCGACGAGCTCCGCCGCGCCGCGGGCGCCCCCGGGCCGAACATGGGAACGCCGGCGCTTCCCGAGGCCTCGATCGTGGCTCTGGTCAAGGAGAAGGCCTACGAGGAGATGAAGAAGGCCCGCCAGATCAAGGGCAAGAAGGAGCGCAACGACACGGTCGATGCGCTCAAGAAGTTCATCATCGACACCCACTTCGCCGTGCCGGCGGGTCTCACCTTCACGGAGCATCAGGCCGCCGAGCGGCGCCAGCGCGATGCGAAGGAAGCGCTGCGCCTCCTTGAGAAGAAGATCACTCACGAGCTCGTCGCCGAGCACGGCATTCGCGCCGATGGACGCGGGCTGCGCCAGATCCGGTCGCTCGACATGGAAGTCAGCCTGCTGCCCCGCACGCACGGGTCCGCACTCTTCCAGCGAGGCGAAACCCAGAGCGTCGTCACCTGCACGCTCGGCACCATCAAGGATGAGCAGATCGTCGACGGGCTCATGCCCGAGTACGCGAAGAAGTTCTACCTGCACTACTACTTCCCCCCCTTCTGCACCGGCGAGGCTGGTCGCATCACGGGACCGGGCCGACGCGAGATCGGACATGGCGCGCTCGCCGAGCGATCGCTGCTGGGCATCCTTCCCTCACCGGAGGAGTTCCCCTACACCGTCCGACTCACGAGCGAGATCACCGAGAGCAACGGCTCCTCCAGCATGGCCTCGGTTTGCGGCGGCTGCCTGGCCCTCATGGACGCCGGCGTTCCCATCAAGGGCACCTGCGCCGGCATCAGCGTCGGTCGCTTCACGAGCGCCGGCGGCAAGGTCACCCATGTGACCGACATCATCGGTGAAGAGGACTTCTTCGGCGAGATGGACTTCAAGGTCTCCGGCACGCGTCAGGGCATCACGGGCATTCAGCTCGACCTGAAGGCGCGCGGCCTCTCGATCAACGAGATCGCGCAGATCTTCGAACAGGCCCGCGAGGGTCGCCTTCAGCTCATCGAGCAGATGGAAGGCGTGCTCGCCGCGCCGCGTCCGGACATCAGCCGCTACGCGCCGCGCATCATCATCGTGAAGATCGATCCCGAGAAGATCGGCAAGCTCATCGGACCGGGCGGCAAGACAATCCGCGCCCTCCAGGAGCGCACCGGCGCCCAGATCGATGTCGAGGAGGATGGCACCGTCTTCATCGCCACGCCCGACGCCGCCAAGGGCGCTCAGGCGAAGGCCGAGGTCGAGGCGCTCGGCGCCGAGATCAAGGTGGGCTCCATCTTCGAGGGCAAGGTCGTCGCCGTGAAGGAGTTCGGTGCGTTCATCGAACTCGTCCCCGGCACCGACGGCATGTGCCACATCAGCGAGCTCTCGCAGGGCTATGTGAAGAGCGTGACTGATGAGGTCAAGGTCGGCGACCTGGTCAAGGTGAAGGTCATCAATGTCGACGAGAATGGCCGCATCAAGCTCTCCCGCAAGGCGCTCTTGGTGGACGCGGTGGTCAAGGGCGGCTGATCTCGACGGCCGACGAATGACGGCGTTTCTCAGGGCAACATACGCCCCGCTCGGTCACTGCCGAGCCGGGGCGTTGCTCCATTCCGGGGATCCGCGCTTGCGTTCTCGCCTCTGCTCCCGCACAATGCCACCATCGTCTTCAGCGGTCCCAGAGCAGTGTTGGGCCGTGCGGATTCATCATCGCGGGCTGGAGCACTGCCATGTCGAACGCCGAGTTGCACCAGGTTGAGGGCACCGTCAAGTGGTTCGACCCGCGAAAGGGATACGGCTTCATCGTCGGTCCGGAGGGGCAGGACATCTTCGTGCACTTCTCGGTGATCGAGCAGGTGGAGGGATTCCGAACCCTTCGGGATGGCGAGAAGGTGGTCTACTCAGCGGCCGTCGGCCCGAAAGGTTGGTCGGCGACCCGCGCGAAGGCGACGACGCGAGTGCCGCAGAGCAGCGGCCACTGACGCCCGAGCGGTTTCCCGAAGGAGGCCGCCATCACTCTTCCTGAGATGCAGGCCCTCGCGCAGGTGCGGAGCGAGGCGGTCCTTTGGGCAGGGCTCTGGATCTGCGTCGGTGCGGCGGTCACCGCGAGTTTCGCCTATTGGCGCTGGCGGCGCCATCGGCTCAAGGTCCGCCTGGATGAGCGACGCCGAGGTGCGGAGCGCATCTCGGAACTGCGCTCGATGACCGGCGGACTGGCCCACGAGATCAAGAATCCCCTCTCCACGCTGGTCCTGAATGCCCAGCTCCTCCGCGAGGATGTGCTCGACCTCGATCTGCCGGAAGAGTCGCGGAGCCGCATCGGGCGCCGTGTTGATGCCCTCGCGCGCGAGGCGGCGCGGCTGAGGCAGATCCTCGAGGATTTCCTCCGATACGCGGGTCGCATCCAACTCGACCGACAGGCGCGCGATCTTCGCGAAGTGGTCGATGAGCTGGTCGATTTCTTCCGTCCTCAAGCGGTGCAGTCGGGAGTCGTCCTCCGACTCGCGACGCCCGACGACCCGGTGCAGGTCATGGTCGACGCGGGGCTCTTCAAGCAGGCGCTCCTCAACCTGATGATCAACGCGGTGCAGGCGATGGCGCACTCGGAGCGGCGCGAACTGCTCATTCGAGTCGAGCGCGATCGCCTGGGTCCGGCGCCGGAGGCGCGGGTGCATGTGATCGACACGGGCCCGGGCATTCCCGAAGAGCAGCGCGCGACGCTCTTTCTTCCATACTCGAGTTCACGGCCCGGCGGCACGGGGCTCGGCCTCGCCACCACGCGCCGCATCATGGAAGAGCATGGTGGTCGGGTCACGCTCTTCACCGATCCGGGTGTCGGCAGCGACTTCGTACTGCACCTCCCCCTGAGCGCCTGAAGGGCCCTTCACGATGGAGCGAAGTCCGATCCCCGCGGCCCTCGGCCGAGGCCTGCGAAGACCCTCGATTTTGGGCCTCTCCAGAGGGGTCCGATCGCATTCGGAAGGCCGCAGCGTCGCGTAGAATCATCGATTCATGGCAGACGCCCCGGACCAGGAGTCAACGGCACCCATCGATCGGGTGCTCGAGCAGGAGATCGACCAGGAGCTGCACGACAGCTACCTGACCTATGCGATGAGCACGATCATGGATCGGGCCCTGCCCGATGTCCGTGATGGGCTCAAGCCGAGCCAGCGCCGCGTGCTGGTGGCCATGCACGATCTCAACCTGACGCCCGGTCGCAAGCACATCAAGTGCGCCAAGATCTGCGGCGACACGAGCGGCAACTACCACCCGCACGGCGAGAGCGTCATCTACCCGACGCTCGTGAACCTCGGCCAGGCGTGGAAGACGCGCTACCTGCTCGTCGACAAGCAGGGCAACTTCGGTTCGATCGAGGGCGATCCGCCCGCGGCCATGCGATACACGGAAGCGCGCATGACCGCTGCCTCGGTGGCCATGCTCGAGGATCTCGACAAGGAGACCGTCGACTTCAGGCCCAACTACGACGAGCGCCTGGAAGAGCCGACCGTGCTGCCGGGGCGCTTCCCCAATCTGCTGGTCAACGGTTCGACGGGCATCGCCGTCGGAATGGCGAGCGCGATGCCGCCGCACAATCTCTCGGAGATCTGCGATGCGATCGTGGCCGTCATCGATCAGCCGGAGATCGGACTCGAAGAACTCATGAAGCTGGTGCCCGGGCCCGATTTCCCCACCGGAGGCAGCATCATCGGCCGCCGCGGCATCATCGAGGCGTACGCCACGGGCCGGGGCAGGATCACGCTGCGCGGCAAGGTGCACCACACGAAGGATGGCACGCGCGACGCCATCGTCATCGACGAGATCCCCTACCAGGTCAACCAGAGTTCGCTCATCGAGAAGATCGTCGAGTCGAGCCGCGAGGGGCGCATCAGTGATGTCGCCGATGTGAAGAACCACTCCGGGCGTGATGCCCAGACGCGCATCGTCGTGGTGCTGCGCAAGGGCGCCGATCCCGAGGTCGTCGAGAAGCAGCTCTACGAGTACACGCCCCTCCAGAGCAACTTCAGCGTGGCGAACATTGCGCTGGTCAACAGCCAGCCGCGCACGCTCGGCTTGAAGGCGCTGCTCCAGGGCTACATCGACCATCGGCGCCAGGTCGTCCGGCGTCGCACCGCCTACCTGCTCCGCCAGGCGAAGCAGCAGGCGCATCGCCTTGAAGGTCTCATCTACGCCGTCTGCGACATCGACGAGGTGATTCGCATCATCCGGCAGAGCCGCGAGCGTGAAGAGGCGATCACGGCGCTGATGGACCGCGGCTTCCGGATCGCCGCCGACCATCGCTACGCGCCGCTCATTCCGCGGCAGGTCATCGAGCGCACGCACCTTGTGCCCGAGGGGGCCCGCCTGACCCGAGTGCAGGCCGAGGCGATCGGCGCCATGCGGCTGATCCAGCTCGTCGGCCTTGAAGTGGAGAAGCTTGCCGCCGAGTTCACGAAGCTCCTCGAGGAGATCGAGGGCTACGAGGCGATTCTCGCGGATGAGAAGCTCGTGCTGGACATCATCCGCGAGGACACCATCGAGCTGAAGGACAAGTTCGGCGATGCCCGTCGCACTCGCATCGAGCAGGGCGAGGCCGAGGACTTCGACATCGAAGCGCTCATCACGGAGCACGATGTCGTCGTCACGATCAGCCACGAGGGCTATGTGAAGCGCTTGCCGGTCGACACCTATCGCACCCAGGGGCGCGGCGGCGTTGGCATTCGCGGCAGCGATGCCAAGGAAGGCGACTTCATCGAGCAGATCTTCACCGGGTCGAGCCACGATGATCTCCTCTGCTTCACCACCACCGGGCGCGTCTTCCGCACGAAGGTCTGGCAGATTCCGGAGATGTCCCGGACCAGCAAGGGCCGCCACATCCGCCAGGTGCTCGAGATGCGCGACGATGAGTCGATCCGCACCTTCCTTCCGGTGGCCGGATTCGAGTCACGCGAGGACTACCTCTTCTTCGTGACGGCGCAGGGGCGTGTGAAGCGCACGGCGCTCGGCGACTACCGGAATGTCAACCGATCGGGCATCATCGCGGTGAACCTCAACGACGGCGATCGCCTGGTCGAGGTCCTGCTTACGAGCGGCCGCGATCATGTGCTTCTGGCGACCGCGAGCGGCATGGCCATCCGCTTCGACGAGAATGATGCCCGTGTGATGGGCCGTGCGGCCGCGGGCGTGAAGGGCGTCGAGCTTGAGGAGGGCGACGAGGTCGTCGGCGCCGTGCGCTGCGACGATGCGAGCGATCTGCTTACCGTGACCCAGCACGGCTACGGCAAGCGCACGCCGCTTCTTGAGTACCTGGTGCACAGCGAAGATGGCTCGACGCGTGCCCAGAGTCGCGGCGGCAAGGGTCGCATCGACATCAAGACCACCGAGCGCAACGGGCGCGTCGTCGCGATTCACAGCGTGCGCCCGAGCGATGATCTCATGTTCATCAGCCGCGGCGGCATGATCGTTCGAGTGAGCGCCGGCGAGATCAGCCAGATCGGCCGGAACACGCAGGGCGTTCGCGTCATCAAGCTGCGCGACGATGATGCGCTCATCGCCGCCGCGAAGGTCGTCGCCGAGAGCGACGCATAGCGTTTGGAGCACACGCTTCGAAGTGGAGAGCGGCGCGTCGAGGCTCGAGTCCTCAAGTCGAGAGCGACGCGTAGCACCGGGAGCACTCGCTTCGAGTGAGAGAGCGCCGGACCGAGGCCCGAGTCTTGAAGTCGAGTGCGACGCCAAGCAACGGGAGTAATCGCCTCGAAATGGCGCATGCCCCGATGTGTCGAGTCACGCATCGGCACTGGGAGCAACGCCTCGCGTCGCGTGACGCGATTCGAGGTCGAGGCCCTCGCGTCGGCATGTCACCCGGGCGCAACGCGGCACGAGACTCCGTTATGCTTCCGCCATGCCGCTGACTGAGTGGTCCGACGAGATCCTGCTGGTCGAACTCGCCGAAGAGCCCATCTTCTCCGAGGAGATGGGCAACCTCGCCTCGCGCCTCGAGCATGGCGAAGCGCGGCATGTCGTGCTCGACCTTCGCAATGTCATCACGCTCAACTCGTCCAATCTCGCCCAACTGCTGCGCCTTCGCAAGAAGGTGCTCTCCCTGGGCAAGCGGCTGCGCCTCTGCGGCGTGCGGGACACGGTCTGGAGCGTCCTGCTCGTGACCGGTCTCGACAAGGTCTTCGACTTCAACGAGGATGTGACGGCGGCGCTGGCGTCGATGCAGATGAGCCTCTGATCTCGGTCGAGGCTCCGCGCCGACCGCGCGACACACCAAGGGTGCCATGAGACGCCTTCGACGATCGCGATGGGAGCCTCGAATCGAGCTCACGCCGCTCATCGACATCATGGTCTTCCTGATGACCTTCTTCATCTACTCGCTGGTGCTGGTCGTGCAGGTCGACATCCTGCCCATGGAACTCCGCACGCTCGTGGCGAGCCGGGAGGCGACACCCGCACCGGCCGTGACGGTGAGCATCGATCTCGACGGCAATCTCTACTTCAATCGCGAGGCGATCGAGTTGGAGGAGATCGCACCGCGCCTCCAGCGCGAGCGCGATCGCGAACCTCGAACGGTCTTCTATCTCGCGATCGCCGAGGGCGCCACCGAGGTCGACCGGGCGCCGCTGCTTCAGGATGTCCTGAGCCGCGTCCACGCCTCGGGCGTGCCGATCTCGCTGGTTGGAAGGCCGCGCCCCCGCTGATCTGCCCTTCACGAGTCCCTCCGCCTACGATGAGAACCGTCGTGGCATCTCGCGACTCAATTCCCCTCTCGGTCTGCATCGCCGCGTCGCTGCTCATTCATGCAGCGGTGCTCATTCCGGCGCTCGCTCGGGCGCTCGACGGGGAGGGCGCCATGCTCGCGGACCTCGACCTCACGGCGGCGGATCGCGAGGAACCGGAGCGTGACGAGGACACACCTGAAGAGGAATCCGAGGATCCGAGTGAACCGCCGAAGCGCCCGATCGAGATGCAGCGCCTCAGGCTCGGCATCGACCAGGGCTCCGACGAGCCGCTGACCACATGGATCGGGTACGACCAGTACCAGGAGCATCTCGCGCGACTCTCCGAGGTTGAGCAGGCGGCGATGCGCATGGAGGAGTCGGGCGGCGCACCGCCCCCCCCGGCGCCACCCGGCGCCCTGAGCCAAGCGTCGCCGCTCACGCCTCCGGCGCCGAACGACGCGCCGCCAAGTCCCATCACCGAGAGCGAGCGTGCACATGAGCGCGGACAACTCGCCCGAAGTCGTCCTGCGGCTCCACCGCTTGAGCCCGATCGCTCACCGAATGCGGCGCCCTCGCCGGATCGAGCCGTCGACGCCACGGCGCAAACCCGTGAGCCGGTGACGGCGCCACTGCCTTCGCCGCCCGTGCCGGAGAAGCCGCCGAGCGAGACACCACCACCTTCGGCACCGCGCGAAAGCGAACCGCCATCGCCCACCGCGCCCGCTCCGGCGCCACCCGCGCAGGCGTCACCCACGCCCGACAACATCGTGCGGCCGGTCGATGACCGCAGCGAACCGACGCCTCTGCCAAGCGAAGTTCCACCCTCGCCGGAAGCCGAACCGACGCAAGAGCCACCAGTGGCCCCGGAACCGCCCGCACCGCAACCGGTCCCGGCAACGCCCGCCATCGTCGCTCCAGTGCGGCCGGAGCCGACACCGCCCGCCTCCGAGCCCTCGCCGCAGGTTCCGCCGGTTCCTGAGGATCTTGAGACCGCTCCCGAGCATCACGAGCCCGCGCCGAACGCGCCGCCGTCGCCTCCACCGAGACCAGAGGGCGCTCCGCCGATGCCGCCAGCTCCCGACGCTTCAGACGCTCCGACACGGCCCGCTGCCACGCCCGGCCCGCCCGCGGATGGTGAACTCAGTGATCGTGAGGCTGATGCAACTTCGACGATCGATGTCCCTGCCGAACGGTGGCGCAATGGACGGCCGCTTGCCGCGCGCGGTCTCCAGATCCTGACGCGCCGGCCGGCGCTCCTTCCCGAGTATCTCGCCGTTCAGGTTTCGCCCGGCCGCAATCCCATCTTCGAACTTCAGTTCGATCGCCAGGGAGTGGTGCGGAAGGTCACCATGATCGAAAGTTCGGGCCTGCCGCAGCTCGACGATCGACTCGTGGACTCCCTCTACCGCTGGCGCGCACGCGGCGAGCAGCTCTCGACGCTCGGTGCCGACGAGCGCCTGAAGCTCTCGATGCGCATGCTGGTGCGCTAGCTCAATGCGAACGGCGCCTTGCAACGCGGACGAGACAAGGCGGTTTCGCCAAGCGAAAGGCGTTCGCGGCGAACCGCGCTGGCTCATGACCGGGCGCGTGATTCAAGCTCCCAGCGATCGAACGACTCGGACGGTGCCGCCGTGGTTGGTCTGCCGCTCCTGAGCATGAATTCGTGAGATGTCAGATCGACCCGCTCCCATCCTCGGGCTTCATCATGTCACCGCCATCGCCTCCGATGCGCAGGCCAATCTCGACTTCCATGTCGGCGTGCTCGGGCTGCGCCTCATCAAGCGGACGGTGAACTTCGACGACCCGAGCGCCGCTCACTTCTACTTTGCCGACTCGACCGGATCTCCCGGAACAGTGCTCACCTTCTTTCCATGGCGTCATGTCAAGCGCGGTCAGCGTGGCTCGGGTGAGACTCAAGCGACGGCGTTCGCCATTGCGCCTGACTCGATCGGCTGGTGGAGCGAGCGCCTGTCGAGGCTCGGAGTTGACTTGATCGAAACGGGCGAGCGATTTGCTGATCCGTTCATCGCCTTCGAGGACCCCGACGGAATGCGGCTCGAACTGGTGGCGTCTGTTTCGCACTCGGACCTGCCGCAGGATGACGGCAGTGCACTGCCTCCCCTGCATGCGATTCGAGGCTTTCACTCAGTCACGCTGGCCGTGGCCGCCGTTGACGCCACAGCAGCCCTGCTGCGCGACACGATGGGTTTCGTCGAACGCGAATCAGAGGGATCACGCCTCCGACTCACCGCCACCAGCGGGCCGACCACACCGGCCCGAGCCATCGACCTCCTCTCGACTCCCGATGCTCCGCCATCGAAGCTCGGTGCCGGCAGCGTGCACCACATTGCCTTCCGGATGGCGGATGAAGCGGATCAGGTGCGCTGGCATGCCGCCCTCTCGGAACATGGAGTGAAGTCCACCCGAATCGTCGATCGACACTACTTCCGCTCCCTCTACTTCAGGGAGCCGGGCGGTGTCATCTTCGAGTTCGCCACGGACCTGCCCGGCTTCGCCATCGACGAGCCCGTCGATCAGCTCGGCCATGACCTCATGCTTCCAGCATGGCTTGAGAGTCGTCGTGACTCGATCGTTGCCGCGCTGCCGAAGGTGACACTCCCCGCGGTGAAGCCGTGACCGCGCCGGCTCACCTCGCGGCGGCGGCATCGGCGAGCCTCCCGCGCCACGACTCGAGGCGCGAGTGGTCGGTCAGGTCGAAGTGCAGCGGAGTGATCGTCACGGCCCGCTGCGCGAGGGCTTCGACATCGCTCTCTTCGGCGGTGTGAATGAACTCCATGCCATTGCCCGTGGGCCAGTAGTAGTCGTGACCCTCGGGGCTGGTGCGGCGCTCATAGCCGTCGGCAGCCGGCGCGGTGTTCATCGACACGACGCGCATCGGCGGCATCGGCGCATCGGCTCGCTCGGTGATGGGGACATTGATGTTCACGACGCGATGAGCATCAAGAGGGTGCAGAAGCACGCGATCGATGGCGGTGCGCGCGATCTCCGCCGCTCGCGGCAGGTGCGTCTCAAGGCGACGGCCGATGTAGAGGCTGACCGCGATCGCCGGCACGCCGAGGAAGGCCGCCTCGATGGCCGCCGCGACCGTGCCCGAATAGATGACATTGATGCCCGCGTTCGCCCCGAAGTTCATGCCGCTGATCACGAGATCAGGACGAGAGCCCGCTCCATGCCACGAGGGCCAGAGGCTCTTGAGCGTCAGCTTCACACAGTCGGCGGGAGTGCCCTCGACGGCGATCCCCTCGATGCGCGGGAGCTTCATGCGCCGCGTCATGAGCGGGCGATGGAAGGTAATGCCGTGACTCTCCGCGCTCTGCACCGTGGCCGGAGCGACCACCGTCACTTCGCCGAGGTCTCGAATGGAGTCATGTAACGCCTCGATGCCAGGCGCGAAGATGCCGTCGTCGTTGGTCAGGAGAATGCGCATAGTTCAGGTAGCTCTACCGTGGCTCAAGGACATACTCGCGGCCGCCCCACCGCACCGGGCGCCGCCGCAGAAGGTCGCGGGCGCCGCCCCAGAGCGAGCGCAGCACATGCCAGGAACCGAGGGGATAGAAGGGTACGCCGACGAGCGGCGCCGAGGAGTGGCGATAGCAGGTCGCGAGCGCCGCCGTGCGCAGCAGATTGGCCGCAAAGGCGATGAGGAGTGAAGCCACCGCGACTCCGGCGATCGACGAGTCGGCGTGACCCGCTTCGGGAAGCGCTGCCCCCGTCCCGCTGCTTCCTTCTGTCACCATCAGGGCCACGAGCGCCATGATGACAACCAGCACCTCGACGAATGGCTGCGCGACGCCGAGAAGGAACACTTCGATCGCCTTCCGCCGAAGTCTCGTGGGTGAGCGAAGGCACGCCTCGATGAAGATGCGCTTCCAGCCTTCCACAAACGAGGTGAGCGATTCGTACATGCGCACCACCAGCAGCGGTCCAGCAACGAAGAGTCCGCAGCGACCGCCTGCGCGATCCCGCACGGCGCGGGCGAAGGCGATGTCCTCGAGCAGATCGTCGCGCACGGCGGCGTGGCCTCCGAGGCGCTCATAGGTCGAGCGCTCGAAGAGCATGAACTGCCCATTGGCAAAGACACGCGGGTTCGTCGGTCGATTGGCGCTGGAGACCGGATACATCCGCAGCAGGGTCAACGCGGCGACGGGCTGCGAGACGCGCTCGAAGAAGCGCTCCGAGGTGAGCGTAGGAAGCAGTGACAGAAGGGAGAGCCCTCGATGCCTCAGGAGCGCCACCGAGGCCCGAACGAGGCGCGGGTCGAAGGCCGTGTCGGCATCAGTGAAGAGGAGCGCCTCGCCACGAGCCGACTCGGCGCCGACTCGCGCGGCATTGCACTTCCCCGCCCACTCCGGTGGACAGGAGTGATTCTCGATGATCACCAGCCGGGAGTCCGCCTGCGCCAACGGGCGCAGCCGCTCAAGGGTCGAGTCGGTGCAGCGATCGAGCACGAAGATCACCTCGATCGAGGGATAGTCCGAGGCGAGAAGGGCCTTCGCACAGGCCGGGGCGAGTTGCTCCTCGTTGTGGGCGGGCACGACCACGCTGACCGTCGGCCAGCCGCCTTCGGGCTCACCGAGCGCCAGTCCCTCTTCCACCCGTGCCAGCCGGATGAGCTCGCGCGCAATGCGGAAGATCGCCACCGCCCAGTAGACACCACCCGCGGCGCAAACCCCGGCGCCGACAAGCAGGGCGATGCGAAGAGTCTCCATCGGCGGCAAGCGTAGCACTCGAGCGCCATGCGGTGAGGCGGGTCGGTACCGTGTGGCCATGCGACTGCTCACCCGTGCCCAGGCGAGAGCGTTCGACCAACATGCGATCGAGACACTCGGGGTTCCCGGCATGGTGCTCATGGAGAACGCCGCCATCGGTTGCGTGGCTCTGCTGCGCGAACTCGTCGCTCCTGAATGGCGCGGCGCCCGGCTCGAGATCGTCTGTGGCCCCGGCAACAACGGCGGTGATGGCTTCGCGATCGCACGCCTCGCTCTCGTGCAAGGGGCAGCGCCGCGAGTGCGCCAGGTGGCACCGCCGCGCGCCGGCAGCGATGCCGAGATGCAGGCGAAGATCGCCGCGAGGCTTGGCATTCCCATCATCGGCTTCGGCGCGCCGGGCGATCCTCCACTCGAAGGCACGGTGATTGTCGATGCGCTCTACGGCACCGGTCTTGATCGAGCGCTGAGCGCCACTGATCAGCGCGCGATCGAAGCGATGAATGCGGCCGGTCTTCCCATTCTCGCCGTCGATGTCCCGTCGGGACTTGACGCCGATCGCGGCGTCCCTCTCGGCGCTGCGGTTCGAGCGACGCTGACCGCCACCATGGTCGCGCCCAAGGTCGGCTTCTCACTCCCCGGAGCCCGCGAGTGGACCGGCCGGGTCGAGGTCCTACCAATCGGCGTTCCGGCTCCCGAGTGAAGTGTGGGCCGTACGAGCCCGGAGAGCGTCAGGGCGTGTCCCGGTCCGGGCGCCCGCCCGGTGCCGTTCCCTGATCTCCACCTGGCGCCGATCCGCGCGGCCGCTCGGGCTCCTGCACGCCCGGAGGCGTCTCACCCGGTCGCCTCGCGCGAGAGAAGGTCCCGACGAATGAAGCCTCGGCGAGGATCATGTCCTTCATGCGCTGGCGCAGCGCATCGGCCGTCAGTCCACCCCGTGTCTCGGGAACGCCCTTGAGCGCATAGATGGTGAATCGATAGCGATGCGGCTGATTCCCCGGTGGAGTCGCGGGACCTCGATAGCCATCACGGTCCTTCGAAAAGCCGTTGGTGCCCTGCCTCGCACCGGCTGGTTCATCGAGTTCGCGGTCGCGCGGCAACCCTTCCGGCAGCGAGGTCGTCTCCGCGGGAATCGCGTAGATCACCCAGTGGACGAAGGGACGACCGCGAATATCGATGTCCTCGCAGATGATCGCGAAAGACTGCGTGCCTGCCGGGGCATTTCCCCACTCCAAGGGGGGCGACCGATCGTCACCGACGACCGTGTGCACATCGGGAATACGCGCGCCATCTCCGAACGCACTCGAGCGAAGGAAGAAGCTGTCGGGGGTGCGCGGTGTCGACGCGCCTCCGGGGCCCACGCCCGGGGAGCCACGGCCGGGAGCCGGATCCTGGGCCATCGCACTTCCAGCCGCGAGCAGCAGCAGCGCGGCGCCAAGAGCGAAGCGAAACGGCGGCAACGCTCGACGCGAGAGGAGTTCCATGCGTGCATCGTATGCGCCCGGAGCCGCAGCCGCCGCGTGGATACCATGCCGTCCGCGTGTATCCCCTCCTTCTGGTCAGGCGATATCTCACCTCGCGCGTGATCCCATTCATTGCGGTCGCTGCGGTCGCCCTCTGCGTGGCGCTCGTCATCACCGTGGTCAGCGTGATGTCGGGGTTCCTCGAGATGGTCCGCACCAGCGGCCGCTCGCTCTGGGGCGATGTCATCATCTCCCGGCCGCTCCAGGGGATTCCCGACTACGAGAGCCTGATCGCCGCAATCCTCGAGCAACCTGAGGCCGCCGCCGCCGCGCCGATCGTTGAGACCTATGGCGTGCTCCGGATGCCCTATCCGGCGCACGAGGAGAAGAGCGTCAATCCAGTGCAGGTGTGGGCCATCGACCCGGAGAGCTTCGGGCAGGTGACGGGCTTTGACAGGACCATCTACTGGAAGCCCCCCGCCACCGCCGCCGAGGTTGATGCGATGCTGCCGGACGATCCGCGCCGCATTCTCCCGCCGGACATTCTCGATCGCACCCGGCGCATGGAGGGTGTCAACGGTCGCCCGGGTGCGATCCTGGGTATCCATGTCAGCATCGGCAACACGCGCGAGTCCGATGGCTCCTATCGCTTCATTGGCGGCTGGTGGATGCCGAACCACGAGGTCACGCTGACGGTGGCTCCGATCTCGGGGCGCGGTCGAGTCGGCGAGATGCGCGATCTCGTGATGCCGGTGGTGAATGAGTTCGCGAGCGGCGTCTTCCAGGTCGACAAGCAGCGCGTCATGATCCCGCTCGTCGAGGGACAGCGGCTTCTTCGAATGAACGAGCAGCCGATCTATGACCGCACGGCGCCTCCTGCCGAGGATGGAAGCCTGCCGCTCATCGGCACGGCGCCAGCGCGCGCCACGCACATCTTCGTGCGGGGAGAGAGCGGCACCGACTCAAAGCGCCTTCGCGATGCGGTGGAACGGGCGTACATCTCGGTGTGGGAGTCGCAGCGCGACCGCCCACCGCTTGAGCGTCACCTGCCTGCCCGGAGCGAGATCACCATCAACACCTGGGAGCAGCAGCTCGCTGACATCATCGGACCGGTCGAAAAGGAGCGCGAAATGATGCGCATCCTCTTTTCGATCATCTATCTCGTCTGCGCGGGACTGGTCCTGAGCATCTTCTGGGCCATCGTGGCGGAGAAGACGCGCGACATCGGCATTCTGCGTGCGGTCGGCGCCGGCCGCAGCGGCATCCTGGCCATCTTTCTCCAGTATGGCGTGGCGATCGGGGTCGTCGGAAGTGCGGCCGGGGTCGGCCTCGCGTACCTCTTCGTGACGAACATCAATCGAGTGCATGCGGCGATCGGCGAGCCCGCGCCATGGTGGCTCGTGGTCCTGGTGGCGCTCGCGGCGGCCACCTGCGTCGCCGCAGCCATCTGGTCCCTATCCCGGGACACCATCCTGTGGGTCCTGCTCTGGACGGTGGGCGCGCTGGCGCTGACCGCTCTGGCTCTGGCGCTGCACTATCACAAGGGCTGGGTGATGTGGGATCCGCGCGTGTACTACTTCTCGCGCATTCCGAGCCAGGTCGACTGGGTGACGGCCGGCATCACGGTGGTGGGCGCCGTCGTCTTCAGCGTGCTCGGCGCGAGCGTGCCTGCGGCACGAGCCGCTGACATCGATCCCGTGAGGGCGCTGCGCTATGAGTAACCCAGTTGCGCCGGACCGAGGTGGATCGACCGCCGCACGATCATCCGGCGCTGGCAAGCCGCTTCCCGCTGGTGTGATGCTCGACGCCACCGACCTTCGGCGCACCTATCGCCTCGGTCGAGTGGCGGTGCCCGTGCTGAAGGGCGCGTCGATTCGAGTGCGCGAGGGCGAGTGGGTGGCGGTCCTCGGCAGCTCCGGCAGCGGCAAGAGCACGCTTCTGCACCTGCTGGGCGCGCTCGATCAGCCCGATCCAGATTCGGGGTCGATCCGTGTCCGAGACGGCGATCTCGCCCGGTTCTCGGGGCGTGCGCGCGACCGGTATCGGCGCCGCGAGGTCGGCTTCGTCTTTCAGTTCTACCACCTGCTGCCGGAGCTGTCGGTGTTGGAGAACACGCTTCTTCCCGCGCGGGTGGGGCGAGGCCCCCTTGCCTGGCCGGTCGCGGCGCGGGGTGCCCGTCGCCGCGCGAGCGACCTGCTCGAGTCCATGGGTCTTGGTCATCGGTTGAAGCACCGACCGCGCGAGCTCTCCGGTGGCGAGTGCCAGCGCGTCGCCATTGCTCGATCGCTGATGAACGAGCCGCCCCTGCTTCTCGCCGACGAGCCGACGGGCAATCTCGATGCGCACACTGGGCGGGAGATCCTTGATCTGCTCGCGGCGCGACACCGCGCTGGCCTCACGATGGTGATGGTGACCCATGATCCCAAGGTGGCCGAGCGCGCCGATCGAGTGGTGCGACTGGTCGATGGGCGGGTGGCGCACGACTGAGGTTGAACACCCGTGCTCGATCATCATCAGATCACGGTCCTCTTCTTCTCCATGGCGGTGCTGCTCGGGGTGGCCCGTGTCATGGGGGAAATCGCCCGTCGTTTCAGACAACCTGCGGTCCTGGGGGAGATCATGGCGGGCATCCTGTTGGGGCCCACCGTCCTTGGTGCGGTCTTTCCTCAGGGGCAGATGTGGCTCTTCCCATCGAGCGGAGATGGGGCCATCGCGCTTCAGGGCATCACCACGCTCTGCGTGACCCTCTTCATGCTCGTCGCGGGCATGGAGATCGACTTCTCCTCCATTCTGCGCCTTCGCAAGTCAGCGATCGTCATCGCGGCGTGCGGCATCTCGCTTCCCTTCACCATCGGCTTCACGCTGGGCCAGCTCACGCCGCGCGCGGTCGGCATCGAGCCCGGCGCCGACCCGCTGATCTTCTCGATCTTTCTCGGCATCGCGCTGTCGATCGCCGCCATGCCCGTCGCCGCCAAGATCCTGATGGATCTCAACCTCTTCCGCAGCGATCTCGGCATGGTGGTGATGGCCTCCGCAGTCATTCACGATCTCATCGGGTGGATGGGTTTTGCGCTGGTGCTGGCCATGATCGGCGCCGCAGCGCCAGTCGAGAGCGCCTTCACATCACTCGGGAGCGGGGTGGGGCTCACGATCGGGCTCACCATCGGTTTCGTCGTCTTCACGCTGACCGTCGGGCGCTGGATCATCGATCGGATGCTGCCATGGGTCCAGGCCCACACCCAGTGGCCGGGCGGCGTGCTCAGTGCGGCCATCACGCTCGGTCTTGCGGGCGCCGCGATCACTGAGTGGATCGGCGTGCACGCGATCTTCGGCGCCTTCATGGTGGGCATTGCCATTGGAGACTCGAAGCACCTCCAGCAGCGCACGCGGGCCACGGTCGAACAGTTCATCGCCAGCGTCTTCGCCCCGCTCTTCTTCGCGTCGATCGGCCTGCGGGTCGACTTTGTGGCGAACTTCGACCTGATGCTGGTGATCCTCATCCTGGTGATCGCCTGTGCGGGGGAGTCGATCGGCAGCGCCATGGGGGCGCTTCTGGCCGGTTTCCCCAAGCGGCAGGCGTGGGCCATCGGCTTCGCGCTCAATGCGCGCGGCGCCATGGAGATTGTGCTGGCCATGCTGGCACTCCAGGCCGGCGTCATCGGCGAGCGTCTCTTCGTGGCGCTCGTGATCATGGCGCTGGTCACGAGCATCATTGCCGGACCGGTCATGCAGGCCGTGCTCAAACGGCCGCGGCCGGTGCGAATGCGCGATCATCTCTCGGCGCGCTCATTCCTCCCGTACATCACCGCTGAGTCGAATGAAGTCGCGATCCGGCGCATGGCCGTCGCCGCCGCACCCCTCGCCGGAGTTCCGGCTAATGAGATTCACCAGGCCGTCTGGGAGCGCGAGCAGTCGATGCCAACCTCGCTTCCCAATGGTCTGGCGGTTCCGCACGGTCGCCTGGCGAGTCTGGAGAAGCCGATCGTGGTGGTGGCGCTCGCGCCATCGGGCGTGCCCTTTGATGCGCGCGACGGCCAGCTTTCGCGACTGCTCGTCATGGTGCTTACGCCGACCACGGGGCAGCAATCGCAGCTCGAGCTGCTCGCCGACATCGCGCGGACCTTCGCCCGCAAGGAGACGATCGACCGTGCCGTTGCCTCGGGCAGCTTCACTCGCTTCCTCGCCATGCTCAATGCGGCGGGCGACGACGGTGCCTCCCGGAGCGAGTAGTTCGCAGCGCGGCCTCAAGTTCCCGCCTCCACGCCGCGACCTCGGCCGGCCTCACTTCGGGAAGGACCGGCCGCGTTGCCTAGGCGCATCGGCGCGTGGCAGGGCCGATCCAACGGACCACCCGATCGCGCCGCCTCTCACCGGCCATCAGTCATTCGTGCGGTGCCACTTCACAAGCTCGTCGGCCAAGGTCTCGATCGGGAAGCCGAAATCCTCACGCAGCGCCTGCTCCCAGGGCTTGCCGCTCTTGACCGCGACGACCCAGTCCTTGAAGCGATCCTTCCCCCGGGCCGGAGCGAGTTTCGGCACGGTGTCGAGCATGAAGTTCGTCATGACATAGCCCACCGCATAACCGATCGCCTCTTCACCGGGCCATGAGCCGTCGTCATAGCGCATGCGGACAATGCGCGCCACATCGCCGCGCTGCCGCAGATAGCGCACCCCCTGCTCTCGTCGCAGGGCATCCATGGGGTTACGGAGATTGGCGCGAGACATCGCCATGTGTGCGATTCGATCGGCAAAGCCCTCGTTGGCCCATGTCGGCAATCGCATCGGCGTCAGGTAGCGATGCATGATGCCGTGCGTGGTCTCATGCAGCAGCACCGAAGCGAACATCAGCTCGTCATTCCCAAGGAAGCTGTTGATGAAGACCTTCGGTCCCTTCATATGACAGAGACCCAGCACGCCATCGGGAACCATCGTGCCGAAGGCGCTCGCCTCGACCACGCGGAAGCGCTCGCGCGTGGGGAAGATGAAGACGACCGCCTTGCCCCAGAAGAGGTTGATTCCAAGCTCCACATGCAGAAGCCGCATGCACATCTCGTACATGCCGTCGAGCTGCGACGCCCAGAATGCAGTCTGCCGGGGCTGAAGTTCCGAATAGAGGAGGAAGTACTTCGTCTCGACGAGCGGCATCGAGGCGCCGGCGTCGCGCATGATGCGCTCGGCGTCCTTCTTCATTTCCTCGGTGGCGGCCGACTGCTCCGAGGCGCTCAAGATCGGCCAGGGCTTCGCGTCGAACTCCCCTCCCTCGGGCAGGATGCTGCGAAGCCGCTGCTCGGCCGCCACGCGGCGGCGCTCCGTGCCGCGCTCGCGGGCGGCATCAATGGCCGGCCCGGCGTCACGATCAAGGCGCCGCGCCCGCACGAACGCCGCGTCGCTCAGCTTCTCGCCATCGGCCGCCTCGAGGAGCAGCTCTCCGAGCGCAATCCACTCCGCCGCGCTCCGCTCATCCATGACCATGCGTCGGATTCTGTTGATCTCCGCCGCGGGCAGCTCGCTCCAGCGCCGCGTGCCGAAGCTGCCGGTGATGCCCTGCTCATCCCATCGCTCCAGCATTCCTCGGACGATCGTCCCCGAGACGGTCCGGGTTCTGATTTCGATCGGTCGGGGGAGCACCTTCTCCTCGGCCGCCGCAACCAGCAGCAGGGCGAGGGCCATCAGCACGACCACAACCGTCGACACCGGTCGTGCCGAGTGCGCCGTTTTGGCAGTCGAATCTCCAGCCATGACACGAAAGACTACGCAGAAGATGCGCCATTCGATGGGAGGAACCCCTGAAGAGGCCCTCATGGCCGGTCGATGCTGTCGATGCGGCGCGGCACGACGGCGGCGAACAGGCCTCCGGATTGCGGTGATCGCCTGACGATCGGACCACGGGAACCTACGATTCCATGGTCCGTCCCGTCGGCAACGGCGTAGAGGAAGAGGATCCCGTTCGATCCAGCAGTCAGGAGGTCGCATGTTTGAAAGGCTCACCGATCGCGCCCGCAAGGTCATGGCCCTGGCCAACCAGGAGGCCCAGCGCTTCAACCACGAATACATCGGGACTGAGCACATCCTGCTCGGTCTCGTCAAGGAAGGCTCCGGCGTCGGAGCGAATGTCCTGAAGAACCTGGACATCGATCTGCGCAAGGTTCGCCTCGAGGTGGAGAAGCTCGTCAAGAGCGGCCCCGAAATGGTGACCATGGGCAAGCTGCCCCAGACGCCGCGGGCGAAGAAGGTCATCGAGTACGCGATCGAGGAGGCCCGGAACCTGAACCACAACTATGTGGGTACCGAGCACCTTCTGCTCGGCCTTCTGCGCGAGCAGGATGGCGTGGCCGCGCAGGTGCTCATGAACCTCGGACTCAAGCTCGAGGAAGTCCGCGACGAGGTGCTGAATCTCCTTGGCGCCGGCGCCGAGAGCGAGCAGGAAGGCGGCTCACCGCAGCCCGAGGCGGCGGAGCAGCCCGGTCCCCCGGAGGCCGCCCCCGGCACCGCCACCCGCCGCGGCAAGAGCAAGACCCCGGCGCTCGACAGCTTCGGGCGCGATCTCACCGAACTCGCCAAGAGCGGCGAGCTTGACCCAGTCATCGGCCGTCAGCGTGAAATCGAGCGTCTCATTCAGGTGCTCTGCCGCCGGACCAAGAACAACCCCGTTCTCCTCGGCGAAGCGGGCGTCGGCAAGACGGCCATCGTCGAAGGCTTGGCGCAGTCCATCGTCTCGCAGGAGGTCCCCGACCTTCTCCATGACAAGCGCCTGGTGGTGCTCGACCTCGCCATGATGGTCGCCGGAACCAAGTATCGCGGCCAGTTCGAGGAGCGCATCAAGGCGGTCATGAGCGAAGTGCGCCGCGCGAAGAATGTCATCCTCTTCATCGACGAGCTGCACACGCTGGTTGGCGCTGGCGGCGCCGAGGGTGCGATCGACGCGAGCAATGTCCTGAAGCCTTCGCTCGCCCGCGGCGAGATCCAGTGCATTGGTGCGACCACCTTCGATGAGTACCGCAAGTACATCGAGAAGGATGCCGCGCTCGAGCGCCGCTTCCAGCCGATTCCCGTCGATCCGCCTTCGCCCGATCAGACGGTCGAGATCCTGAAGGGGCTCCGCGACAAGTACGCCACGCATCACCGCGTGCGCTATACCGACGAGGCGCTCCGCTCGGCGGTCGAGCTCTCGGGACGCTACATCCCCGGCCGCGTGCAGCCGGACAAGTCGATCGATGTCATCGACGAGGCTGGCGCCCGGCTTCGCCTGAAGAGCATGACGAAGCCGCCCGACCTCGCCGATCTCGAGGAGCGCATCGAGCGCCTCTCGATTGAGAAGGACGAGGCGGTCAAGAGCGCCGACTACGAGAAGGCCGCGGAGCTCCGCGACCAGGCGGAGAAGCTCCGCAAGGAGAAGGAGCGCGTGCAGCAGGCGTGGCGCGAGCGCATGAACGAGGTTGACGGCGTCGTCGACGAGGTCGTCATTGCCGAAGTCGTGAGCAAGATGACCGGCGTGCCGCTGACACGCCTCGAGAAGGAGGAGTCCCAGCGGCTGCTCCAGCTCGAGCAGGAGCTGCACAAGCGCGTCGTCGGGCAGGAGGAGGCCGTCCGCGCCGTCTCCCGCGCCATTCGCAAGGCGCGCTCCGGCCTCAAGGATCCGAAGCGACCGATGGGATCGTTCATGTTCCTCGGCCCGACCGGTGTCGGAAAGACGCTTCTCGCGAAGGCCCTCGCCGAGTTCATGTTCGGAGACCAGGACGCTCTCATGACGCTCGACATGAGCGAGTACATGGAGAAGCACAATGTCTCCCGGCTGATCGGCGCCCCACCCGGCTATGTCGGGTACGAGGAGGGCGGTCAGCTCACCGAGCGCATCCGCCGCCGTCCGTACGCGGTCGTGCTCCTCGACGAGGTCGAGAAGGCTCACCCCGATGTCTTCAACATGCTTCTCCAGGTGATGGAGGAAGGTCGTCTCACCGACAGCTTCGGACGCCATGTCGATTTCAGGAACACCATCCTGATCATGACCTCGAATATCGGCGCCGATGTCATCAAGGGCGGCAGTGCGTTCGGCTTCACCAAGCGAAGCGAAGTGCAGGACTACGAGAAGATGCGCAAGGCCCTGATGGGCGAGGTCGAGAAGCACTTCCGACCGGAGTTCATCAATCGCCTTGACGACACGATCGTCTTCCGTCCGCTCGTCAAGGATGATCTCAACCACATCATCGAGTTCGAGCTGGCCAAGGTGCGCGATCGCCTTCAGGCGAAGAACATGCAGATGGAACTCGACCAGCCCGCCAAGGACTTCCTGATCGAGAAGGGCTACAACCCCGACTTCGGCGCTCGACCGCTGCGCCGGGCCCTCGCCCAGTTCGTGGAGGATCCGCTTTCGGAGAACCTCCTCTCAGGCGAGTTCAACCCCGGCGACAAGATCTGGGTCACGCGGGAAGAAGGGAAGGAGCACCTCACCTTCAGGGCCGAGCACGCTCCGAGCCAGCCTCCGCCGCCCCAGCCCGCCAACGCCGGCTGAGGGTCCGTCGCAGGGTCATCGACCACCCCGTCGAGGCGGCGGCCGCTGCCGCCGGAGCGATGCCGCGCTATTCGCGGATGCCGGTGAGCTTCATGCCGTCGGCGGTGTAGGCCATCTCGATGGCGCGGAAGCGGAACTGGCGCTCGAGTCTCGGCGAGAAGCGGGTGCGCAACTGGTTCGTGCCGTAGCGCTCAAGCACGACATCGCCTCCCAGCAGAGAGAAGCTCATGCGATTCACCATCGCCATGATGTCGCGCCGATGGGTGCGGCAGAAGTCGCGCCATGCCTGCACGCCGCCGCCTGAGGCCTCCCACTGCGCCCGCACGCCCGGCTCGAGCATGTGGACATAGAGCGCGTCGTACTCCTCGTTGCGCAGGCAGGTCATGATGTGCCCGAGCACCTGATCGGGAGTCCATGCCCGGAGGATCAGCGTGCCGTCGGGGAGTTCCTCACGCGGGAGAAGTTCCTTGATCCCCTCCTCCTTTTCGCGCTTCTCCCGCTCCTTGCGCTGCTCATCGGTCTCATCGAGAATCTCGATCTTCATCACCTGAAGGATCTTCGGTGCGCCATCGTCGTCGCGGCGACGGCTGCTGACGACGACTCGAGTGCCATCAGGCTTCACCCAGGTCTCATCAAGAGGTCGCCCCGATGCTTCGGCATAGAAGGAAGGCCGATGGATGTACTCCGTCCGCACGCAGCCCGACAGCGGCAGAACCGCGGTCGAAAGAAGAAGCAGGCTGCACGCGGCGCGAATCACCGGGGAGAGGATACCGCAGCCGTCAAGCGGCCCACCGGCGCCGAGAGCGGCTCCGCCCTGTCGATCGACCAGAGGCGATGGACGGCTCCGGAGGGCTCGCCCTCGGGAAAATCGAGGCGAGCGTGGGTGCCGCGGCTCTCCTCGCGAGCGAGCGCCGCCCTGGTCATCACCGAACCGATCATGAGCAGGTTCTGCGTCTCCCACCCCGATGGATCGTTGAAGACCGCCCGCAGGCCATATCGGGTCCAGAAGCGGAACATGTCCTTCACATCGCGGAGATGCGCTCCATCGCGCCGCACGCCGACATGACGCCACATGGCGCTGCGCAAGCTCTGGCGAATGTCGCCGAGGTCGAGATCGGCGCGATCCGTCGAAGGGACCACGCACTCGAAGTCGCGCGGAACAGGTCGCTCCGTCGAGAGGCCGAGCATCGCCTCAGCGGCACGGCGTCCGAAGACGAGACCCTCGAGAAGGCTGTTGCTCGCGAGGCGGTTGGCGCCGTGAACACCCGTGCAGGCCACCTCACCTGCGGCGAAGAGACCGAGCCGCGAGGTGAGACCGTGCTCATCGGTCACCACGCCACCAATGAGATAGTGCGCCGCGGGCGACACCGGAATGAGATCACGGCCGCCATCGAGTGAGAACTCTTCGAGCATCCGCGCCAGCCCCGGAAAACGGCGACGGAAGCCGTCGGTGCCCATGTGCCGCGCGTCGAGGAAGACATGCGAGTCGTGGCGAGCGGAGAGGTGTTCGACGATCGCACGCGAGACTATGTCGCGCGGCGCAAGCTCCGCCATCGGGTGACGCCCCTCCATGAACCGCACGCCCTCTCGATCGACCAAGCGCGCACCCTCGCCGCGCACCGCCTCGGTGATCAATGCCCGGTGGGCGCCCGCGACATAGAGCGTCGTCGGATGAAACTGCATGAACTCGAGGTCAGCAAGCTCGGCGCCGGCGCGCCACGCCATGGCAAGTCCATCGCCCGTCGCCACTCTCGGATTGGTCGTCTCGCGATAGACCTGACCCGCCCCGCCGGAGGCGAGCAGTGTCGCCCCCGCGCGGATGAGCTGAAGCCCATGCTTCGGGTGCCAGGTCAGCGCGCCCGTGACGCCACGCGCTTCATCGACCACGAGGTCGACGGCAAAGCAGCGCTCGAAGATGCGAAGCTGCGGGGTCCTTCGCGCCACAGCAAGCAGCGTGCGGGCGAGCTCGTGCCCGGTCGCATCGCCATCACTGTGCACGATCCGCTTGCGGCGATGCCCGCCCTCAAGCCCGAGCTCGAGCGCTCCCGACGCGGTGCGATCGAGCTGCATGCCCCATTCGAGGAGTCGCTCGACCTCCGCCGGCCCCTCGGTCACGAGGATGCGCACCGGCCCCGGCTCGCAGAGCCCCGCCCCCGCTTCAAGCGTGTCACCCTCGTGACTCTCCAGCGAATCATCCGAGTCGAGCACCGCCGCGATGCCCCCCTGCGCCCACGCCGTGTTCGAGAGCTCGAGCGACTCCTTCGCCAGCACGATGACCTCGCGCTGCCGCGCCACTTCAATGGCCGCGCGCAGGCCTGCAACGCCCGATCCGATCACCAGGACATCGGTGAAGATCGACGGCAGCCGTGCGCTGCGGTAGGGAATGAGATGGCGACGCTCGCGAACGGACGACATGGTCGCCTAGCGCGCGGCCCCGCCGTTGGCCGGCGCGGCTTCACCCCCGACGCGCCCTACGCCCGGATCGGAAGTTCGCGGTTCAAGCGGCATCACGAAGTCGGCGATCCACACCTGGCTTGAGCGATCGTCGTGGCGCTGACTCGTCCACATCATGATCGCTCCGGTGGAATCGAAGACGGGCAACACATCGGCGCCGTCGGCAAAGGTGATTCGTCGAGGATTGGTGCCGTAGCGACGCTGCGGCGGCACCGCGCCATCGTCACTTCTGGCATCGACGACGAAGATCTCGTAGTTTCGGTGCCCCACGGTGCTCGAGGCGTAGACCAGGTGTTCGCCTGCCGGGTGCCAGTAGGGGCACCAGTTCACATCGCTGTTGGCCGTGACGGCGTACTCGGTCGTCGCGCCGATCACGCGACCTTCCGCATCGCGCTCGAGGTCGGCCACATACAACTGAAGTTGGTTGTTCCCGCGGCGATCGCTGCGGTAGCAGATCCGGTCTCCGGTCGGCGAGAAGAAGGGCCCGCCGTCATAGCCCGGGGCCATCACGAGCGGAGTGATCGAGCCGCTCTCGAGGTCCTTCACGAAGAGGTCACCTTCGTTGGTCTCAAGCGAGCAGAAGAGAAGCGTGCGACCGTCGTTGGAGATGGAGCCTTCGGCTACATAGGCGCGCCCGTCGCCGGCCAGCAGGCGCAGAAGGTTCGTGGGAATGTCGCTCGGGTCACCGGGCTTGGCTTCGGCGGCGAGCGGCACGAGAGGCAACTCGGAGAGTTTCGCCTCCACGATCCGCATCTCGGGCGGGAAGCTCCAGCGATAGCGGCTGGTTCCGCGCTGAAAGCCGGGAGGATCAGAAGCGGTCGGCGGCCCGATGGTCGTGGCAAAGAGAATGCGATCGGGGTCGATCGGGTGGAACCAGCCGCAGGTGTTCGCGCTGCCCGTCGGGCTCACGCGCCGGATGTTCTCGAGTTGCCAGCGCGGTGCCCCGTCCGACTCCGCAGCAGTGATGAGATCGGCGACGAACATCGCGTAGAACTCATCGGGTTCACGCTCGTCGGTCGGCTGTTCCACCGCCTGGAAGATGATCCTGCGGCCATCGGGCGAGAAGTAACTCTCACCCGCCTTCACGAAGCGGTCGCGGAAGGTGAGCTGGGTCTGGTTCGTCAGGATGCCCGCCTCGGCACTGCGCCAGTCGATGGGCGGCGAGGCGCTCTCCGAAGATGGGCGCGCCCCTTGCGCCATCACACTGGTGGTCGCGACGAGCGCGAGGAGGATCGGCACGGGTCGCCCGAGAACGCGGAGAGCAGGGCTTTGCATGGAGCGAACAGTCTAGGCTCACGGCCCTGTGACGGCACCCTCGACCGCTGGCGATGGCTACACGCTCCTCCATGCCGATCAGGCACTCATCGTGCTCGACAAGGCAGCGGGGCTCTTGAGCGTGCCCGGCATCGGTCCCGAGAAGGCCGATTGCCTCGTCGCGCGCGCCGCTCAGCGCTATCCCGGCGCTCGCATCGTGCATCGACTCGATCGGGACACCTCAGGGGTCATCGTTCTCGCGCTCGACGCGGAGACGCATCGAGCGCTGAGCATGCAGTTCCAGGAGCGACGAACTTCCAAGCGCTACGAGGCGATTGTCGCGGGCTCTCCCGAGGGTGACTCGGGCGAAGTCGACCTTCCCATTCGCAAGAATCTCGATGACCCACCGCGGCAGATGGTCTGTCACACGCATGGCCGTCCGAGCCTCACGCGCTGGCGTGTGCTCGAGCGTTTGACCAGTTTGCCGGCGCTCGCGACTCCCGGCGCGTCAGAGCTTCCCGCGTCACGATCCGGCGCTCGGCTCGAACTCGAACCGATCACCGGACGGGGCCATCAGCTTCGCCTGCACCTGCTCTGGATCGGCTTGCCGATCGTCGGCGACGATCTCTATGCGCCGGCGGAACTCCGACCACCCGGCCTTCGCATGCTGCTTCATGCGCGCGAGCTGGCGTTCAATCACCCCGTCACGGGTGAGCGCGTCTCGTTCACGGCGTCGACCCCCTTCTGACTGCGTCCGCGCACTCCGCGCGCGAGCGCCATCAGCGGGAAGTAGAGGCGATAGAGGTGGTAGCGCAGATAGAAGACCCGCGGGAAGCCGGTGCCGGTGAACTCGAGTTCGCACCAGCTTCCGGGCGGGTCGCCATCGGGATTCGCGCCGCGATCCGCCGCCTGCTCGGGCGTCAGTTGAGTGCGAGCGAGCCACTCGAGCGCTCGACGAAGATCGGGGTCATCGGGTCCGTAGATCTCCTGAAGCACCATCGCGGCCCATGCCGTCTGGCTCGCCGTGCTCGGGCCCTGCCCCTTGAGCGAGGCATCCTCGTAGGAGTTGGCGCTCTCACCGAAACTGCCATCGGGCTTCTGCACACTCTTGATCCAGCGGCCGGCGCGAGCGATCCACTCTTCATGGCGAGAGACGCCGCAGCGGATCGGACCGATCACCGACTGCCAGGTGCCGTAGATGTAGTTCACTCCCCAGCGACCGAACCAGCACCCATCGCGCTCCTGATGCGAGCGGATGTAGTTGATCGCGCGCGCCACCGCCGGATGATCGAGGCGATAGCCATGCCAGGAGAGACACTCGAGCACGCGGCCGGTGATGTCCGGGCAGCTCGGATCCTGAATCGCGTTGTGATCGGCGAAGGGGACATACTCATAGATGCGCCGATCGCGCGTCTTGTCGAAGGCTGCCCAGCCGCCATCATCATTCTGCATGGCGAGGATCCAGCGAACTCCCCGCTCCGCCGCGGCCTTGCCTTCCGGATGCTCGCTGCGACGCAGCGCCATCGCCACCATGGCCGTGTCATCGACATCGGGGTACCAGGCGTTTCGGTACTCGAACCACCACCCCGACGGCTCGACTCCCGCCGGAAGGTTCGCCGCCCAGTCACCTCGATGTCTGCACTCGCGGCCCACGAGCCACTCCGCGGCGCGTCGGACCGATGCATCGCCCACACTCAGCCCGGCGTCGGCGAGCGCATAGAGCGCAATGCCCGTGTCCCACACAGGGCTGAAGCAGGGCTGAAGGCGAATCCGATCGCCCTCCTCGATCATGAAGGCGTCGAGTTCGAGTTCGGCGCGGCGCCAGATGGGGTTGGAACGATCCCAGCCGAGCGCCTTGAAGACGATCTGCGCATAGACCATCGGCGGGAAGATGGCCCCGAGGCCTTCCGTCGGCGCCGGCGCATCCTGCCCCATGCGGGCGAGAATCCACTTGAGAGATCGAGCGATCGCGCGGCCTCGCAGAGGTGATCCGCCGAGACCATGCAGAGCCTTGAGTGTTGCATCGATGACGCCGAAGAAGCGGCGCCAGCGAAGCGGCACATCGCTTCGCATCAGGAGGCGATGACGATCGCGAAGATTCAGGTAGAGCTCGTCGATCGAGAGCTCCGTAGGCAGACGACGCGTCGGCCGCAGCGTGACCACGAGCGCGAGCGGCAGGATCATGGTCCTGCTCCAAGCGCTCATCTTGTCCATGTGGAAGTAGAACCACTTTGGCAGATAGACGAGTTCGGGCGGAATCGCCGGCACCGCGTTCCACGAGATCTGCCCCAGGCAAGCCAGATAGAACTTGGAGAAGGAGTTACATCGTTCCGCGCCGCCCATCCGGAGGACGATCTCCCGAGCGCTCCGCATGTGCGGCGCCTCGGGGTCATCGCCATAGAGCTTCAGCACGAAGTACGCCTTGACGGTCGCGGAGAGGTCAACGCCCGATCCCGGATACTGGCCCCACCCGCCGTCGGGGCGCTGCTGTGCCCGGAGTTGGTTGACGATGCGAAGCAGTGTTGAGGCGGGGCGACCATCGGCCAGAGGCTGGCGCTCCTGCCCCAGAATCCACTTCATCAGGATGTACTCGCTCTGGAGAATCGAGTCACCCTGGAGTTCAGCGCACCAGTGGCCATCCTCGCGCTGAAGCGAGCGAAGCGCGCCGATGGCCCGTTCAAGAGCCGCTGCGATCGCATCGCCGGGCCCCGCAGAGGCGGTTCCGGTTGCTGGTTCGCCCCTGTGGAATGTGCCGCTCGGCCCGGTGCGGTCGGTCGACGACTCGGCCGCCGATGGCGTCCCGGTCACGGGTGGCACCGCGGCCGATGCGCCGTGTCGCTCGGCCGCAGTGCCGGGAGTTCGATCAGTGAGACTGGTGTCGCTCGGAGACAAGGCCCCGAAGTGTACGGGAGACATGCTCACCGCGGATGGTGGTGGCATGGGCCTTGACCTTGAAGATGTGAGCCTCGCGCCGTTGCGAGAAGGGCTCTCCATAGCGGAAGCGTCCGAACCATCCCTTGCGATAGGGGCAATAGACATCCATCGCTTCACCGGACTCATGCTCCACCGAGATGCAGATGGCGTGGGTCTTGCGAGCCCGATCGCGCGACGGTGTAGTCACGCTCATGCAGATGGCGACCGCGCGAACCTGACCGAGCGCCGCCTTGCTGCGGAACTCCTCCTCGAAGGCCTTGACCGCTCCCTTGGGGTCTCGCGTGCGTTCGCCGTGACCATGGGTGCATCGCGTGATGACCTCGCCATCGGGGAGCATCTCCGCGCCCATCGGAGGCATGGCTCGTTCGCGCGCGAGCACGCACTTCGCCGCCGGCATGAGCGCATGGACCAGGTGATCGATGTCACGGTGCGACATGACCACCTCCGTTCCACTTCGGGTTTGAACGACAGGACCCACGATCGGGCATGACGCCCTCCTTCCTGTTCGACCTCCAGAGACTATCGGCGCAGATCCCCGCCTGTCCATGAAATCTCCCGTTCCAGCCGCGAAGTTCCAAAGTTGAGAGAGCCCCGCCTTGTGGGCGACATGGCTGAGCTGTTCGAGGAACGCACGCTGTTGTGATCGCGCCATCGGGCTGCCGCGCCGGCTCGTGACTTGTTGCACGAACTTACTCGAGCGATGTCGTGCCGACTGCTGCGCGACATGGCGCTGATCCATCGAGGTGCGGCGTTGACCGCGGCGAGGTCTGGCGTCGAGCCCAACTCGGCGCCGTCCCGCGCGGCGAAGCGCGCCCGACGGTGGACACCTCGATCCGCATAGTCACGATGGCTCAACGAATCGCCGAGAGCTTCACCGAGCGTCCGCTTCGAGCGGAGCGAATGGCCGCCTCGAGAACGCACTGGGTCATCCAGCCATCCTCGAAATCGGGCAGTGGAACCACCGGCTCACCGCCCCCGAGCACCCGAACGATGTCCGCCGCCATGCTCACGAAGCCGTGCTCATAGCCGATGAGGTGCGCCGCAGGCCAATAGGCCGAGGCATAGGGATGGTCCCCCGCATTCGTGCACATGATGCGGCTCCAACCCCGCAGCTTCGAGGGAAGCGTGTCATTCCACCAGAGCAATTCGTTCATCCGCTCGAAATCGAATCGCAGGGCGCCCCTCTCGCCGTTCACCTCGATCTCGTTGCGGTTCTGGTTCCCGGTCGCGAAGCGCGTCGCCTCGAAGGAGGCGACTGCTCCACCACGCAGACGGGCAAGGAAGAGCACCGCGTCGTCCACTTGGTGCCTTCTGTCGAAGGTGTGTTCAATCGCGCCGGTCACCTCGACCACCTCGAGCCCAGTGATGAAGCGGGCCATATCGACAATGTGCGCGTTCAGATCGCCGTGCGCACCGGATCCGGCTTCATCGCGTCGGAAGCGCCAGAGACCGGCTGGCGCCCCGCGTCCCCAATCCTGGAGATAGTGCGCCCGGACATGGCGAATCTCACCGAGGCGCCCTTCACGAACCAGTTGGTGCGCCAGCGCCACTGCCGGGCATCGACGATAGTTGAACCAGACGAAGGTGCGGACGCCCCGCTTCGCCGCCTTGCGCGCCTCGTCGCGCATGCGACGCGCGTCGTCGAGCGTTCCCGCGAGCGGCTTCTCGCATGCGACATGACGCCCCGAGCGAAGAGCCGCGATGGCCATTTCCGCATGGAGGTGATTGGGCGTCGCGACATCGACGAGGGACACCTCGGAATCGTTGAGTGCATCGCGCCACTCACCGCTTCCCTCCGCCCACCCCCACCGCGCCGCGAATCGTTTCGCGTGGGCTCGATCGCGCCCCGCCACAAGCTGCATCGACACAGCTCGTGGAAGGTCGAAGAACCGAGCACACTGTGACCAGGCGTTGGAGTGCGCCCGCCCCATGAATCGACTTCCGATCAGCGCCACACCAAGGGTCGGACCTCGGTTCATTCGGGCTCGCTCTCGCACGGTGCCCAGTGGCGTTTCGGGAACGGCCAACTTCGCGGCGGACTTCGAGCGTCGGGATGGCGAGGAAGTTCGAGGGGCGCGGCGTCCGTTCGTTCGTGGCATGATGGGGCCGTATGCTATCGACCCCGAATCTCATGGAGCCTCGCATGCCCAGTGTTGAAGAGCGACTTGATCGACTGGAAGCGTCCCTTCGTCTCTCGGAGCGCCGTGCCGCGCGGTGGCGCGCGGCGGCCCTTGGCGTCATCGGCGCAGGCACCGTCGCGGCGCTCGGCGCGATGACGATGCCGAGCGCATTCATCATGGATGTCGTCCGAACGACCCGCCTTGAGATCATCGGCGCCGAGGGCAAGCCCGTCCTCGTGGCGACCGCAGCGCCGAGCGGCGGACAGATCGACCTCTGGAGTCGTTCCGGCGCGAACACGATGCGCCTCGGCGCCAGTGACTTCGGCGGTGACCTCGTCCTCTGGAACGAGAAGGGCGAGCAGGCCGTGAGCGCCTATGCGACGGCCGATGGCGGACGCTTCGAGTCATTCTGGGCCGATGGCAAGCCGGGCTTCCTCGCCGGCGTGTCACGCGAACATGGCGCGGCCGTGAGCATCGTCAATGCGGCGGGCCGCGAGGTGCTTTATGCCGGCAGCAACAAGGTCAGCGCGGGGCTCCTTCGAGTGGCCGATCGCGACGGCGCGCCCTCGGCGGCGATCGTCGCGGCGCCCGGTGGCGGCGTCTTTGAGGCCTTCGCGTCCGGTGGTCCGCCCGTCGCATTGATCGGCGCCGGAGACCGCGGTCAGGCTGGCATGATCCAGATCAGCGTCGCCGATTCGCAGCGGAGTAGCGTTTCGCAACTTCAGGCCCCGCCAAGCGTGGGCGGAAGCGCGGCGCCGACCGGCGCTGCGCCGGCTCAATCACCATCGGCACCCGTGTCGCGGCCCATCTTCGAAGTGGACGCCCGAGTCGATGGCAGCGGCCGCGCGATGATCGGTGCCGGCGGTGACGCGACCATCATTCTCGAAGCGGGCCCGCAGCACACCGGGCTTCTCTCCTTCTTCTCCGCGGGCACACGCGTGGCGGCGCTCGGATCGGGCAGCGCTGGCGGCCAGGTGAATCTCTTCTCCCTCGATGGCCGCCCCGCCCTCGTGATGGGTGCCGCCGCTGATGGTCAGGGTGGTGCGATCACGGTGCGCGGCGGTGACGGCAACTCGGTGGTCCGAGCGAGCGTCGATCCGCGCGGCGATGGCGAGGTGGCGATCTACTCAGCCAACGGCCAGCGGAAGCGCGTTCTCACCAGCGAATGAGGCGCGCCGAGCGCCTCCACGGTCCCCGGACCTCATCAACTTCTCATCATCTGACAGTTCCACGACACCCGACATGAACGCGCCGATCAACTCCTCGTCATCCGTCACGAATGCTCCCCGCGACAGCGCTATCGATGACCTCGCCCGGGTCAGGGTCGACTCTGCCTCCGATGAATTGGTTGTCCTCTCCGTTCCGGGCAGCGAATATCGATTGCATTTGAAGCCGGGGGCGCCGCTGGCTGCCTTTCCCGGTGAACCCGGTCGTCGTGTCGAGGGTGTCATCAATGGGCGCGCCCTTCGCATGCACCGGGCCAGCGCAGGCGGCGCGTTCATCGAGCCCATCGAGGGACACCCCCGAATCGTCCAAGGTCGCGTGCTCGCCGGTGACCTCGAGCGCAACCGTCTGCTCGTCCGCGCCGCGGTGCCGATCTGGTTCGATCTCTGCGAGGGCCAGTTGGCCAGCGACTTTCAGACCGGCGATCTCGTCAATTTTTACGCCGAAAGTGGCACGACCTTCACGCCTCGGCAGGCTTGAACTCGAGGTCGGGCCGGTAGCATGGGAGAATCCGGGGAGGGCCGCCGGGGTCGGAGGGAGGTTCTGGCGGTGTCCCGCAAGTGCGCAGCGCAAGACGAGTCGATCGACGATCTCCTCACCAAGTTGGGGAGTGAGATCCGAGCGCTCTCAGAGTCGTTCTTCAAGGGCGAGCCGAGAGACCACACCCTTCAGCCCACCGCGCTGATCCACGAGGTCTGGATCAGGCTGGTGCAGTCGGAGCAGTTCCGTTTTCAGTCCAAGGGTGCCTTTCTGGCCTATGTCGCGACGGCCATGAGGAACATTTTGGTTGACCATGCACGCCATCGCCGGGCGGAGCGACGGGGGCGCGACTGGGTTCGATGCGAGCTCAATCTCGACGGCCTGGTGGTTTTCGACGCCTCCTCGGACGCCGTTTCCCGTGGCTACTCCCTGGTCGAGCTGGACGAGGAACTGAAGATTCTGGAATCGACCGATCCCGTTTCCGCCCAGGCCTTCGTTTTGCGCTTTCTCGGGGGGATGACCCATGACCAGATCGGCGATCGACTGGGCCTGAGCGGGCGTCGGATTCAGGACTATGTCGAGGCGGCCCGGCTCTGGCTCAGGACCCGCTTGAATGGACGCGCACGCGTGCAACTCCGTTGACTACATCCGCGTTCGGGACGCCTTTCTCCGCGCCCGTGCCGGCGATCGCTCTCAGCGCGAAACTCTCCTGAGCGAACTGGAGTCTGCCGAACCGGAGGTGGCCAGCGCGGTGCGTTCCATGCTTGCGCTCGCTGATGAAGAGAGCGAGCACCACCCATCGCCCGATGGTGCTCCGGGAGAGGCGTCACTCGCCGGACTGGTGACCGAGGCCTTGGGGAGTGAACGCAGCGGCGTCGCCAGTCACCATGGCGACGCATCCGTCGGGGCATGGCCCGAAGTTGACGATCGCTATCGGATCATCCGGCGGATCTCTCGCGGCAGTTCCACAGAGGTCTTCCTCGCCGAGCAGCTTCAACCCGTGCGCAGGGTGGTGGCCATCAAGTGTTTCGCCGACGCATGGCTGGAAGCGGAGAGTGATCGCTCATCCGGCTCACCCCATGATCCATCCCGCGCGTCCGTGGCGCTTCGCCTGCATCAGCGTCGCTTCGAACAGGAAGCGAGGGTTCTGGCCATGCTCGATCACCCGGGCATTGCGAGGATCACCGACGCAGGTGTCACGCGAGATGGTCGCCGCTTCCTGGCCATGGAGTTCATCGAGGGAATGCCCATCGATCGCGCATGCGAAGTGCTCCACCTCGATGCCCGCGCCCGCATTGAGAAGATCCTCGATGTGTGCGGAGCGGTTGAACACGCGCACGGACGGGGAGTCATCCACCGAGATCTGAAGCCAAGCAATGTGCTTCTCTCGATGCCCGACGGGAAGGTGAAGGTCATCGACTTCGGCATCGCGCGCCTGTTGGAGCGCGAGCCTGGCTCGGAGACTCGGCTGACCCTGGAGGGACAGGTCTTCGGCACGCTGGCGTACATGAGCCCGGAGCAGCTTGCCGGGCAATCGGCCGGAGTTCGAAGTGATGTCTACGCCCTCGGAGTGATCCTTCACGAGGTGCTCACCGGGCGCAGACTCGCCATTGGTCGCCAGTTGATGCAGGGCCGCCGATCGGACCATGTTGACCTCTCAAGCGGCGTCGCGGCGCACCTTCGTCGGCAGCGCGACCTCGAAGCGATCATCGACTGTGCGGCGGCGCCGCTTGAAGCCGATCGCTACCCCTCCGCCGCGGCGCTCGCCGACGATCTCCGGCGACTGCTCGACGATCGGCCGATCGTGGCGCGCCCCGCTCGTCTTCCGGAACGACTGCTACTCTCGGCGCGGCGAGCGCCGGTGACGGCGGTTCTTATCCTCATTGCGGTGCTCGCCTCGATGTCGGCCGTGGCCGCGGTGGTGATCTCACGAGATAGTCTCTCGCGCCAGATTGAGAGCCAGCGCGACGAGATTGCGCTGATCCTTGATGGGGTCATCGATGCACTCCACCCCGTCATTGGGACCAGCGCCGCGCGGAGGTCCCTGGCCGAGTCGCTTCTTGTGCGGACGGAAGCGCTGCTTCGAATCGATCCCGAGGACCTGCAACTCCGCATGGCGCGGGCTCGTCTCATCGAAGAACTGGGCAATGTGGCGATGGAGTCCGCGGACCTCGACCGTGCCCGGACCCTGAGAGCGCAGGCGCTCCATGAGTTCACCATCATGGCTCGGGAGCGCCCCGGCCATCCAGCGCTTCGGCGACGCGAGGCGCAGGCGATCGTACTTATGGGCGATGTGGTCCACGAGGAGGGACGCATTGACGAGGCGTTTGTTCAGTACGAGGCGGCGCTCAATCTCCTTCGAGTGCTCCATAAGGCACACCCTGAAGATGTGGGCATCCTTGACGACCTGACCTGGGCCCTCGATCGAGTCTGGCCAACTCCGAAGGTCCGGGCCGACCCAGAGGTGGCTCTCACCAGCATGCATGAGAGACTGAGAATCGCCGAAGAGCTCGTCGAACGAACTCCGGATCGATCGCTCTCCCACTACACGCTCCTCGAAGGACATCGCCGAATCGCCATGACCATGAGCGACCTCGGCAGGCACGCCGACGCGACACGGCACTTCGATCAAGCGATCGCGGTGGGTACCGCTCTCGTCGCCCGCGAGCCGAGGCGATTCCACTATCGAGCGCAGCTTGGACACACGCTGTACCTCGCGGCAAGAGGCTCCATCGCCACGAACGATCTCGACGCGGCGTGGCAACACCTGCTGGCTGCCGATCGTGTCAGCGCCTCACTACTGGCCATGGAGCCCGATCGGATCGAAGCGATCGTCCTTCGCTTGTCCGAACGCAAGGATCGGGCGATTTGGCACCGGAACCGCGGCGAGACCGAGGCCTATCGAGCGTGTCGCATGGAGATCGGCGAACTTAGCCGCCAACTCGAGCAACTTCAGGGCGGTCCCACCGAGGCCACACGCGACTTGAGGCGGACCGGCTGGCTCGATGGCGAGGACGCTCCTTGACTCACCACCATCGCCGATCGGCGCGGCACCGGGGGTCAGACCGCGGAGCTCGCGTCGCGCCGCTTCGAGTGAGACTCATCGCGCTGCACCGCCGACTTGAGGAAGTTCTCGAGCAGCCTCGGACCATCGTGGGTGAGGTAGCTCTCAGGGTGAAACTGCACACCGTCGAGGGGCGCGCTCGGATTCTTCGATCCGCGCCATCGCAGGCCCATCACCTCGTCCTCCTCCGTCCACGCGGAGACCTCGAAGTCCGGTGTCACCGTCGCCCGATCGACGATCAGCGAGTGATATCTCGTCGCCTGAAAGGGATTGGGCACTCCTTCAAAGATCCCGCGCCCGTCGTGCCGGATCATGGAGGTCTTGCCATGCACCGCGCGGCTGTTCCGGCGGACCGTCATGCCGTGGCATGCGCCGATCGCCTGATGGCCGAGGCACACCCCGAGGATCGGAATCACCCCTCGAAAGGCCTCGATCAACTCGGGAGAGATGCCCGACTCGCGCGGCGTGCACGGTCCCGGTGAGATCACGAGGTGCGACGGAGCCAATGCTCTCGCCTCGGCCAGCGTGATCGCGTCGTTGCGAACGACCTTCACCTCAATCTCGGGTCGAAGCACCAGAAAGGCATGCGCCAGGTTGAAGGTGAAGGAGTCGTAGTTGTCGATCAGGAGCAGCACGGCGGAGAGCCTACGCTGCTTCGGCCGCGGTCCCCGCCACGCCGTCGCGCGTCACCAGGAAGAGGTTGCTCGTGATCGGATATGGAAGCCGACGATAGTCCCGTTCCACCCGCTCCTGGAGCCGATTCACGAACTCCGCGGGGTCGCAGGTGAGCGCAAGGAACATGTCCCGCGCCGGCGTGGCGACATAGAAGTCGCCCTTGAGCTCTGGTGCCAGTCGCGAGTGCAGGCGGCTGAGCAGCAGCCGCGCGGCGTCGTACCCATCCTGCATGGAGACGAGCGCGGCCCGACCACCCTCGGTCGAATCGACCATCTGCACGCGCAGCTCCGGCGAGTAGCGAGCAAGGTTCTCCCGCGCCACTTCCTCAAGTTCTTCGGGCTGGACGCCCCAGCGGATCATCTGTTCCGTCGTGACGCTCACGGTCACATGAGGCAGGTCGATGACGAAGACGATCACCGTTCCATTCACGAACGGCACATGGGCGACGAGCTGGCGGTCCATCTGGGAGAAGATCGACTCCGGCTGAATGCGCGGCATGATGCGATGCCTCGCCACGGCGAACGGCATCGGAATCGACCCGAGCGCATCACCTTCCAGCAGGCGATCGAAGTAGTGCTCCACGATGTCAACCGCTCGATCAGGGTCCTGTCGGCACATGCGGAAGAGATTCTCGAGGCCGAGACTCCGCCCATCGACATGAAGCGAAAGCGGGCCGCTCAGCTCCGACTTGCGGTCGGGCCAATTGCGGCGAAAGAGCTTGTGGACGAACTCTCCGAACGCTTCCGGTCCCATGAACGGAACGCTCATGCGCGCCTCCTTCCGGCGCCGGTAGGGCGCCGCCCGACTCCATTGTCGGATACAAAACGGGTCAAGTCCTGTCCTCTCGACCGATCTCAGCCTGACACGATCGCGCCAGACGCCATGTCCGAAACCTCCTACGCAGCTCCACTGCTCGCGTTTTTCGAACGCCCGGCTTCATCGATGCTTGTCATCGCCGGCCCCTGCGCTCTGGAGGATGACGCCATCAACCGCCGGATTGGTGTCACGATCCGAGACACCTGTCGGGAACTCGGACTTCCCTATTGCTTCAAGGCGAGCTTCGACAAGGCCAACCGGAGCAGTCTTTCGAGCCCACGAGGTCCGGGAGCCTCAAAGGGCCTTGATCGTCTGCGCCGACTGCGCGACGAACTCGGCGTTCCGGTGACGACGGACATCCACGAACCGCAACAGGCCGCGGCCGCGGCGTCGGCCGTCGACATGCTCCAGATTCCCGCGTTCCTCTGCCGGCAGACGGATCTGCTGCTCGCCGCCGCCGACACCGGCAAACCCGTGAATGTCAAGAAGGGGCAGTTCATGGCACCCCTCGAGATGCGAGGCGTGCTCGGCAAACTGCGCGAAGGGGGCTGCCGCCATGTGATGCTTACTGAGCGCGGGACCTTCTTCGGCTATCACCGGCTGGTGAACGATTTCATCGGCCTGGGAGATCTGCGCGATCTGGGCGCTCCAGTCTGTTTCGATGTCTCCCACTCGACCCAGCTCCCCGGAGCGAGCGGCGCCGTCACCGGGGGCCGCCCCGATCGGGCGCCACTGCTGGCCCGCGCCGCGGTGGCCGCCGGGGTCGACGCGATCTTCCTCGAGTGCCATCCGGACCCATCCACCGCCTTGAGCGACGGCCCCACCGCCCTGCCGCTCGATGCCGTTCCCGGCCTGCTTCGGACGCTCGTGGCCATCCGCAAGGCCTCCGCCTCCTGACCGCTCCACTCCCGCGGTCCCATGCGTCACCACGCTGCGAGGCGAATAGAATCGGCTCTCCGATGAAGAAGTGTGACCACTGCGACAAACCTGCGGTCGTCCACGAAGTGGTCATCAGAAACGGCAAGACCAGCGAGGTCCACCTCTGCGCCGAGCATGCGCAGGCCCATGGCTTTGAGATTCCCCCGCTGCCGGTGACGACGCTGCTCTCGAAGATCGTCGAACAGCATGGAGAGGTTCGGCGCGGCAAGGGAACGGGAACCTGCCCGGGGTGCGGGCTGACCGTGCTTGAGTTCCGCCAGAGCGGCATCCTCGGCTGCCCCTCCTGTTACGACGCATTTCAACCTGACCTCGGCACGCTCATCGCCCGCGCGCAGGCGGGCGCGACCCACCATGTCGGCCGCGCACCGAGCGGTTCTCCCGGTCGGGTCGAGCGCGGACTTCAGCGAGCCCGGTTGCTCCAGGAGTTGCAGGCAGCGGTTGCCGCCGAGCAGTACGAGCGCGCTGCGCGACTGCGTGATCGCCTGCATGCGCTCGATGAAGGCGGCTCGAAAGAGGGCGATGACTGCGCGGAGGCGAAGGCATGAGGCTCCGCGCCGACGGCCCCTCCGGCAGCCCCGGCGCTGCTGGACCTGATGCCGATGTCGTCGTCTCAAGTCGCATCCGGCTGGCGCGGAACTTGGCGGGAGTTCCATTCGTCACCCGGGCGAGCGATCCTCAGCGGAGCGAGGTCGTTGAGTCGGTGCGCCGCGCCTCCAAGTCTGCGTTGCCGGATGGCGCGATGGAGTGGCTGCCCATGGAGAAGGCATCCACCCATCGACGGCAGTTGCTCGTGGAGCAGCACCTCATCAGCAAGAACTTCGCGGAGGTCGACTTTCCGCGGGCCGTCGCGCTCGGTTGCGAGGGCGAACTCTCGGTGATGGTCAACGAGGAAGATCACCTTCGCATTCAGGCGCTGCGGCCAGGCCTCGACCTTGAGCGGGCGATGACCGAGGCCCATCGCTTCGACGAAGCGCTCGGTCAGACACTGGACTACGCGTTCAGCCCGCGTTGGGGCTACCTGACGGCGTGCCCCACCAATGTGGGTTGCGGCATTCGCGTCTCCGTGATGGTCCACCTGCCCTCCCTCAAACTCACCGGCGAGTTGGAGCGGGTCAAGCGCGCGGCGAAGGACCTGAACCTCGCCGTCCGCGGCTTCTACGGCGAAGGCACCGACGCGATTGGCAGCTTCTTCCAGATTTCCAACCAGGTGACGCTCGGAGTTCGGGAGGAAGATCTCCTCGAGGAGTTCGCCCAGCGAATCGTTCCGCAGATCGTTGCCTATGAGCGCGAAGCGAGGGCAATGCTGCTTGAGCGTTCGCGTCTGGTCGCCGAGGACAAGGTCCACCGTGCAGCGGCGACGCTTCAGGCGGCCCGCCTGCTTACGGCGGATGAGTCGCTCAAGCTGCTCTCAAGCCTCAGGCTCGGTGTCGCGGCGGGGCTGGTCGGCGGCCTGCCGCTTGATCGGCTCAGCATGCTGCTCGTGCAGACGCAGCCGGCCCACCTCGTCGCGTCGGAGCCCGCGGCTCATGATGAGCAGGCGGCAAAGGCGATTCGCGCGTCGCTCCTTCGACAGGCCCTGCGGGACATCACCCTGCATTGAGGCGTGGTGCAGCGCGGCACGACGCGCGTCGGCCTCGCGCGGGCGCGACCCGTGTTCCCGACGCACGGGTCGGACTTGATCACTTCGACTTGTGAGACGCGCCGAGCTTGTCCGCGACCCCGGCGAAGTCCATGTCCTTCTCGGTGATGCCACCGGCGTCGTGGGTCGAGAGGGTCAGCGTGACCTTGTTCCAACGGACCAGGATGTCCGGGTGGTGCTGGAGACGCTCCGCCTCCTGGGCCACGGCGTTCACGAACTGCATGGCCGCCGCGAAGTCTTTCAGCAGGTAGGTCCGCTGGATCGAGTCACCCGACTGGGTCCATTTGGCAAGCTGGTCGAGGGCGGTGTCCACCTGCTCCTGGCTGAGGCGTGTCATTGGCGGGCATGATATCCGCGTGAGGACTTCGGCTACCCCCCCATGCTCCAGGCTGGCACCAAGCCCGACCGGCGCCCTTCACCTCGGAAACGCCTCGACTTTCATGGTCAATTGGGCCTTGGCTCGGGCCTCGGGGTGGCGTTTGCTGCTTCGCATCGAGGACCTCGACGCCCCCCGCGTGAAGCTTGGAGCCGAGGAGGAGATCCGACGCTCCCTCGGATGGCTCGGGATCGAGTGGGACTCGGAGTCCGAACGGCAGTCCACTCGAGGGGCCCGATACGAAGACGCGATGCGAAACCTCTCGGCACGCGGCTTGGTCTTTGAAAGCCCGCACTCCCGTGCCGAGGTCCGCGCACATGTCAGCGCAGAGGCTCGCGAAGCGGTGCGCGAAGAGGTGAGCGCAAAGGTCCGCGCCGAGAGCGCGGCAACGGCACCTGCCTCCCCCGCGAGCGCCCCGCACGGCGACGGTGCCACACTCTGCTTCCCCCGTGCGCTCCGACCTGCCCTCGGTCCGAAGTGGCGCTTCGAGGCGCGGACCATCAACCATCGCTTCCGAATGGACGATGCGCTCGTCGAGGTGCATGACGAGGTCATGGGGCGCCATGCCTTCCCGCTTGCCGATGACCCGGGCGATCCGATCGTCTGGAGCAAGGCGGGCGTTGCGGCCTATCAACTCGCCGTCGTCGTTGACGATGCCGCTGGCGGCGTGACCGATGTCGTTCGCGGTGAAGATCTCCTCCAGTCGGCGGCCATTCAGAGCGTGCTCGCCAAAGCGCTTGGATTCTTGCCGCCGAGATGGTGGCATCTCCCGCTGGTGCTCGATGACGAGGGCCGGCGCCTGAGCAAGCGCGACGGCGATCTCTCTCTCGCCGCCCTGCGGGAACTGGGGTGTCCGCCCGAGCGCATCGTCGGTCTCATCGCCTTCTGGGTCGGCGTGATCGATGCACTCGAGCCAATGTCCGCGAAGGAGCTGCCAACGCGCCTGAACCCCGAGCATCTCAAGGCGTGGTCGCGCCGCGACCGCCCGCGAGTCGATGCATCCGTGCGGCGCTGGCTCGAAGGGGCACGCTGACGATGGGGTCAGCCTGACGCTCGGCGACCGAGGCGGTGTCGCACCGCGGCGTCGACCATCTTGGCGATCGAGTCCGCTTCGAGATTGCAGAGGGAGCCTTCGCGCAGCACGCCGAGCGTGGTGCGTGCGAGGGTTTCGGGGATCAGGCAGACCTCGAAGTCGCTTCCATTCACCGCGGCGATTGTCAGGGAGACGCCGTCGACGGCGATGCTCCCGCGCGGCATGAGGAAGGGCGCCACTTCGGCCGGGGCGACAATGGTGAGACGCCACTCGCCGCTTCGACTGAGCGCGCGCACGCGCCCCGTCGCATCGACATGCCCGTGGACCAAGTGCCCGCCGAGCAGCGTCGATGGCGTCGCCGAGCGCTCGAGGTTCACGCGACGCCCCACCTGCCAGCCGCCCAGCGTGGTGCGAGAGAGAGTCTGAGGAATGACATCGAACTCAAGGGTTCCCGCTCCCGACGAGGCCAGGGTGAGACAGCAGCCGTTCACGGCGATCGACTCGCCTGCCTTCGGATCCGGGGGCCACGCACCGCCCTCGATGGAGAGCCGCCGTGACTCTGGACCATCGACGAGCGCTGTCACCGTCCCCATCTGCTCAATGATGCCCGTGAACATGGCCTCCCTGACTCCTTCGTGCGGCTCAATGAGTGACGCGTGAGGCCGCGACCGATCACCAGCAGCGGCTCGGCACCGCTTCCGGATAGTAGAGAAGCAGGATGTCGCGCCAGGAGCGCCCCGCTCGTGCCATCGCCTCGGCACCGAACTGGCACATGCCGACACCATGACCGTGACCGCGACCTGCGACGAGCACCATCTCTCCTTCCAGCGCGACTTCGACATTGCTCGACTTCAGCGTTCGCCGCGGCGCGGCATCGCCCGAGGTGGAGCGGGATGGATCGGCTGGCGCGCCGTTGATGGCGAACCTGAAGGTCTCGGCTGGAATCTCGACGCGCGTGCCGCGGCTGTCGATGACCGTGATCGCCTGGGTTCGCCCCGCAGCATTCACGCCAGAAACGAAGATCTGCGAGAGGCCCCGGATCGAGCCGAGATCCGCGCGACCCGCCTCGGCGCCCCATGCCGAGAGGCGGCGCGCCACCTCCGCTGCGGGCAGGCGCTCAGTCCAGGTCCAAGTGGGCGACTGACGGCAGCAGTTCGGCCGTCGACCCGCCGGCTGCCGCCCCAGGGCCAGCGGAGGAATGTCATGATTCGGATTTCGTGTGATGGTTTCGAAGGCGTCGGCCGCGTGACCGCCGCAGCAACTCGAGTAGTAGGCAGGAACGACTCGACCGTCATAGACGAGCAGCATGCCGCGCGTGTCCGAGACGGCGCGCGTCGCCGTCGGATTGTCAGTTTCACCAATCCACGCCTGACTCGCCTCGCCAGCGACCATGTCGAAGTGGCGGCGCCGCGCCCAATGCGCCGCCTCGACGACGGCGTAACTTCGCGCCGCAATGGCCTGAGCGCGATAGGTCTCGAGGCCCCAGTTTCGATAGAGCTCCTTCGCGATGACGCCGGGCAGATAGCGCTCCATCTCGACCAGCACCACCAGATCCAAGCCCTGGCCATCACTGCGGGGGTGAAGGCGCATCACGCCGGGCCAGCGCTGACCTGCATACGAGATCGGCACGGTGGTCTGGATCGAGCCCCCTCGCGCCGTGGTCACGCCGCGCACCTGGAGCGGCCGCTGATGATCAATGCGCCGCTCGCGGTGGAGCGCCCCCGAGCCCTCGCGCAGAATCCAGCCGCGACCATCGTGGCGAACAACGAGGGGCGCCGAGACCTGCTCCATCGATGCGGGGGAGGCGTCGATCTCTCCGACCAGGAAGTCACCGCCGGGCACACTCAACTCCGCGGCCTGCCCGCGCAGCGCTGCCACGCGAATGCGCACCATGGGCTCGCTCGATGGTGGTAGAGGCCGCTCCTCCGGAAGCTCTGGGATCGCCGACATCATTACCTCGGCTTCGCCCGGGCGCCTGCGAAGATCGACCGCTTCATCAAGCGGCGATGCCGGCCGGTCGGGCCGTCGCACCGACGAAGAGTCATTGCCGGACTGACAACCCGCCGGTCCGATCCACGCGGTGATGACCACCAGCAGCGCGAGCGCACCGACACCCGCCACAAAGAGGCGATGTCCGCGTGCAGCTTGAATGGCGCCCTTCATGAGAGCACTATCGGCTCAGGACTACTCGAGGCTCCGCAACTGGAGACCGCTCTCCTGGAGTCGCGCCTTGATCTCCTCCAGGCTCGTCTGCCCGAAGTTCTTGATGCCCATGAGTTCCGCCTCGGTGCGGCTGGCGAGGTCCCCGAGGGTCTGGACATTCAGGAGTTGCAGCGCCTTGCGGGCCCGGACGCTCAGCTCAAGGCTGCCGACAGGCCGATTGAGCACAGTGTCCGGCACGGTTCCCTTGAGCGTCTCGGCCACCTCGCGACGGATGCGGGCGTAGTGGCCCGAATCGAGAGCCTGACCCAGTCGGAGTCCCTTGGACGCAAGCATGCTGCGAATCTCGACCAGCGAGGTCTCGCCGAAGTTCTTGTAGGAGAGCAGCTCCGCCTCGGTGATGCGAAGGAGGTCGCCGATCGTCCGGATCTGCATCTTCTTGAGGCAATTGCGGCTGCGCACGGAAAGCTCGAAGTCGCCGATCGCCGTATCGAGGATGGCGTTCTGCTTCGCCGCGTCGCGCGCCAGATCCTCGTCGTAGTACATCGTCTTGCTGGCCTGCACATCGCGGATGAAGAGGCGGGCACGCGGATGATTGGGGTCGGTGTCGAGCACCTTGCGCAGCAGGCGCTCGGCTCGTGCGAAGTCGCCCCGGTCTTCAAGGAGGATGGCGAGATTGACGAGCGCGTTGATCGGCGGCTCGGGAAGCGTGGCGATCTCCTCGTAGGTGCGCAGCGCCTCGTCGTCGAAGCCCAGGAGGTCCGCGACGAAGGCGAGGCGGAAGAGATGCGCGGGCGAACGGTTCTTCTCAACCGCAAGCCGGAACTCCTCGATCGCATCCCAGCGCTGGCCATCGCCCTCGAGCGTGAGACCACGCTCAAAGTGCTCGGCCGCCGCTCGCGGGTCCGCTGCAACCGCCTTCGTTCCGATGACCGTGTCAAGACCGTGCTGACTCATGCGTGCTCCTGGGTTCGCCATGGCGGCGGTCATCGTGGGTCGAGGCGCCCGCGCGGGACCTGCCGAACTCGAATCGGGAGAGGATAGCGACTGCCCCCGGAGTGGCTCAACCGAGCGGCCTTACGCGGAAGCCACGGGCTTGACCAACCGGCGGCTCATCCAGCGGCCCCGTTCAAACCGTACCCCCATCCAGATCCCGAGCGCGATGATGTACGCGGCGGCGGCGATCCACGGTCCAAGGCTCTCGAGCCCTGGTGCAAAGTGGACGAACGCCCACCCCAACCCGACGATGAGAACCCAGCTCAGCACGAGTGTGGCGATGCCCGGAATCAGGGTGTCGCCCGCGCCGCGCAGACCTCCGCTGTAGACGATGCCGACGGCGTCGAAGACCTGGAAGACCGCCGCGCAGATCATGAGCTTGCTGCCGATCGAGATGATGCGCTCGCTCTCATCGGGCGAGGTGCCGGGCCCTGACGCGAAGATGGCGAGAAGCGGCTCGCGCAGCACGACCATCAGCAGCGCGCAGATCCCCATGTAGATCGTGGCCATGATGGTGGCCGTTCGCGCACGCTTGAGCGCAAGATCAGGGCGCCCTTCGCCGATTGATCGACCGACGAGACTTGTCGCGGCGACGCTGAATCCGACCGCGGGCATGAACGAGAGGTGCATGTAGCGCAGGACGGCCCATCCCGCGGTCTGGTGAATGGAGCCGAAACTCCCCACAAGGATGGTCATGAACGCCGCCCAGCAGAGAATCTCGTTGCCGAACTGGATCGAGGCGGGCGATCCGACGCGCAGGAGGTCGATGAACTCGCGGCGTGGGAATCGCCACGCGCGGCGCGTGCCGTAGCGCTCATTCATCGAGCGACCGAGGAAGAGGCACAGCGGAATCATCACCTCGACCAGTACGCCCAGCAGCGTTCCGAGCGCGGCGCCGGCAACCCCGAGCGCTGGCACTCCGGGCACACCGGGCAGTCCCCACTCGGGAAGCCCGCGCTCGCCGAAGATGAGCACATAGTTCGCGAGACCGTTCGCGATGTTGCCGACGATCGCCGCAACCGTGATGACTCGGGGCCGCTGGAGTCCGAAGAAGGTGTTGCTCAGCGACTTCGAGGTCAGCGTAATGAGCGCACCGAAGGCGAGAATCTGGCCGTAGATCGTCTCGAGCCTGACCAGTTCCGGCTCATGGGGCAGCGCTCCGAAGATGAACGGCAGCGCCACGCCCCATGGCACCATCACGAGCGCCCAGGTGATGGCCGCCATCCAAAGTCCCGCCCACGCGTAGCGGGCGACAGCGTCGCGCCGCCCCGCGCCCAAGCTCTGGGCAATGAAGGCGTTGACCAGCGAGAGCGTGCCGAAGAGGAACGCAAGCGGCGCGAAGCTCCACACGCCGCCGCTGCCCTGCGCCGCGAGCGCCAGGGGACTCACCTGCGCCACCATCAGCGCATCAACGAACTGCATCAGCGTGTAGCTGAGCATCGTGATGACAGTGGGCCACGCCTGGGCCCACACCTCGCGCACGAACCGCGGCTGCTTCATGAGGCTCCAGCTTCGGCGGTGCTGGTGAGCTTCAGGCCCACGATCGCAGCGATCAGCGCGCTCAGGCAGAGGATGCGAACGAAGGTGACCGGCTCCTTGAAGAGCACGATGCCCATGAGCGCCGCACCGAAGGCGCCAATTCCAACCCAGACGCCATAGGCCGTCCCCAGCGGCAGCGAGCGCTGCGCCATGGCAAGCAGCACCATGCTGATCGCCAAGAGGATGACGGTGACCAGCGTCACGAACGGACGCGTGAACCCCTCGGAGTACTTCATCGAAACCGCCCAGCCCACTTCAAAGAGACCTGCCACCACCAGCAGGCCCCACGCCATGGGCACACTTGGCGGAGCGCCGAAGATCACGGCTGCACCTCACCCTCGGCCGGTGTCTCTCGCAGGGTGAAACGCTCGGGGAGCTTGATCGACCAGACCTTCACGCGCGGCTGGACCTCGGGGGTGGGCTGCTCAGTTTCCGCATCATCGGAGTCGGCCTCGCGTGCGGCGGCGCGCGACCAAGCGGCAATCGCCGCCTCGGCGGGCGGGTCGAAGCAGGCATCGAACCACTCGATCGATGCCTTCTGGACCCGACCTCCGATGTCGACGAATGTCCCGAAGTGTCCAGTCGCCGGGATCGTGACGACGCGCGAGCGGTCCGGCGCCGCAGCGTGCAGGCGTTCGGCGTTCTCAGGCGGAACGATCGCATCCCAGTCCCCGTGAATGAGCAGCACCGGAGCGCGAATGCGGCGCATGCTCTCCTCGGCGCTGGCCTGCTCCGCGTGGTAGCCACCAGCGTGCGCCGCAACCCAGGCGAATCCGCGCAACTCCGCATCGGAGTAGAACCACGGCAGCACCGGCACCGTGGCGCGAATGGCCGTGGGCACCGCATCGAGCATCTCGGCGAAGGCCCCGACCGTGACGACCGCGCGGACCCTCGGATCGATCGCCGCGTATTGGATGGCCGTGGCCCCGCCGTAAGAGACACCCCACACTCCGAGCGGCGGAACGAGAAGCCCCAGTCGCTCAAGCGCATTGGCGACCGACACGAGATCACTGCGCTCGAGCACGCCGAAGCCGCGCACGGCACCGGTCGACTCGGCGTAGCCCCGCAGCCCGATGAGCACCGCGCGGTAGCCGTGCCGGGCAAAGGCACGCGCACGCTCACGCACCCAGAATGGGCCGTCGGTCACCCCGTGAAGAATGAAGATCGTCCCCCGCGGGCTCGCTCCCCCCGCGGCATCGAACGCAGAGTCCCGCGAGGCGCCGGGCCACACGGGGTCGTGGCCCTCCGGCGCCGGGTCGATGATCCACACGCCGATCGACGCCTCGGGCTCATCGACATTCACGCGCAGGAAGTGATCGGCCCGCATCGACCGACGGCACTGTTCGTCACGCTCGTGCGAGACCTCGATCGTCTCTCCGGCGTTCGGCGGAAAGGCGATCAGCGAAATGAAGAAGCTCTCACAGCCCGTCATGACGAGCAGTGGCCAAGTCAGCATGAAGAGCGCTGCAATTCGCCCGGGGCGTCGCATGGCGGGAGAGGATACGGGGGCGCGTCGATCTCCCTCAGACGATGGGGATTCCCGCGGCATTCAGAGCAGTTCGAGCCCGCTCGACTTCCGATTCGCGCAGAAGGAGGTAGTCCGTGTCGAAGGTGGCGACGGCGAGCACGCTGATGCCCGCCGTCGCGAGCGGCCCCACCAGTCGCGCCAGCACGCCGCACTCGCTGAACGAGATCACGCCAGGCACGCCGAGCAGCGCGAAGCCTCGCTCCACCTTCACTTCAAGAGGAATGAGCCCTTCGGGCGCGATGAGCGATCGCTCTGTTGCCGCTGTCGTGAGGCTCACGAAGCGATCTCCCGCGATCGCCCGATGCACCCAGTCGGGGAGTGGGTCATGGATGGGAAGCTTCGCGACCGCCCATCGACCTTCGAACCGAACGAGCGAAAGGCCCTGCATGCAACGAGCCTAGCGGGCCCTCGAACACCGTCGGAACGGGGCGACGGCTCGATCGTCGATGGATCAGCCGAGGGGCGAGGTCCGCAAAGCTGGACCAGGGCACGCGAGCCGAACGAGTGACACAAGTGTGCGCTCAAACGGTTGGCACCCCGTCACTCCGGCTCTACACTCGATCGCATGCACCGGCAGCCAACCACCGTGTTGGTGGCACTTCTCATCATGGCGACGGCCATGCTGCGCGTGCATCATTGCTGCCGGGTCGCTGTGCTTCCCGTGTGCGGAGAGAGCGCCTGTTCGACGGTCGTGGCCGTGTTGGATGGACCGCGAGTTCACACGCTCATCCGGGCCATCGCGCCTCGCGCCGAGCACTCTTGCGGCGGGCACTGCTCGGCTGAGCCCAAGGCCGACATCGATAGGAAGTCCTCGCCGGCCGCACCATGCTGCCCGACCAACGACTCATGCCGTGACTACGGCACACTGGTGCAGGGCGCTCCGACCGCGTCATCGACGGCGTGTGTCGTGGCCCTGCTTCCAACGCCACTTCTCGTTACGGCGATGCAGCCGGTGACGGGCACGCACGCGCCGGCCGCACCGCTTCGGGGCGGTGCGCCGCCGCCGGGATTGCGCACAACTCGATTGCTCGTCTAGAAGGTCTACGCGCGCCTGCCGAAGGTCGACTTGGTTCGATCGTCGGTGAGGTGTCTGCGTGGCCGCGCGCGTCCTCCTCGCACGGCTGATCGACTTTCGCTCGGGTTCACCCGGGCATGGCGCTTCGAGTTCCATTCCGTGCCACCGACCTTTCCCGTCAACACAACTGCGGCTCATCGGCTCCTGATCGCCACGCTCCTCCTGCTACCGGCGGCGTGCGCCTCCTATGAGCCTGCGCCACTTGATCCGGAAGCCGCGCGCCAGGCGTGGCTGGTCCGTTCACCGGACGACGAGGGAGTGCGCGAGTTCGCGCGGCGCCTCGCCGCGGCGCATCACCCATCGCAGGAGTTCAACGCCGCCGACGGCATCACGCTCGCCGAGGCGGAGGCGATCGGCCTCGTCTTCAATCGAGAACTTCGCGTGGTTCGCCGCGGTGCGGGCGTCGCGCAGGCGACGGCGGACTTTGCAGGGCTCTGGGATGACCCCGTCCTCGGCATCGAGATCGAGCGGATCGTGCAGAGCGTGCCGAATCCATGGATTGTCGGGGCTGCGATCGGCATCACCATTCCCATCTCGGGGCGCGTCGAGGCCTTGCAGCGCCGCGCCGATGAGGCGCTCCGCGCGGAGCTCGACGCGATCGCGTCGCGCGAGTGGAGTCATCGGGCAACGATTCGCAGGCGTTGGATGGAGTGGTCCGCTCAGCGACTGCGCGAAGAGCTGCTGCGCGAACTGGTGCGTGAGGTCGACGCTGTGGCGATCTCGGCGCAGCGACTCGAAGCCGCCGGCGTTCTCGCTCGCGTCGACGCGCGCCTCTTTCAGGTTGAACTCGCGGGCCGCCGTGCGGAGCTTCTTCTGGTTGAGGCGGAGGGGCGCGAGCTCGAACTGCTCCTCCGTGATGCCCTGGGGCTCGCCCCGGAAGCGCCCGTCGAGTTCGTGCCGCAAGTCGTGCTCGAACCAGCGACCGATCCGACCTCCGCGCGCGAGGCGTGGCTCAAGCGGAATCCCGCTCTTCGCGCGATGCGGAGCCATTACGCCGTCGCCGAAGCGGCGCTCGAACTTGAAGTGCGTCGTCAGTACCCCGACATCACCATCGGCCCCGGCTACAAGGAGGACCAGGGCGATGGTCGCGTGCTGCTCGGCATCTCCCTGCCGCTTCCGCTGTGGAACAGGAATCAGCAGGGTGTGGCCGAGGCGTTCGCCGAGCGCGACCGCGTGCGCGAGGAGTTCTACGGTCTTCTCGAGTCGATCGAGTCGCAGCTCGAGGTCGCGCTGGTGCGGGTCGAGATGTCCCGCGCGGCGCGGCTCTCGCTCGACCGAGATCTGCTCCCGCTGGTTGATCTCCAGGACGCCGAGGTTCGGCGGAGCGCCGAACTCGGTCGAGTCGATCCCCTGCTCCTTCTCGAAACCCTCCGGAGCCGCTACGACGCGAGGCTCCGAGTGATCGACACGCGACTCGCCGAATCGATCTCATCAGCCACACAGGATGAACTCGTGGGTCCCCCACGCTCCGCTCTCGAGGATGCCCCCTCATGATTCGCTCCAATTCCATGCTCCGGCCTTGTGCTTCGCTGCTCGCGCTGACGGTGAGCATCGTCTCCGGATGTGACCGCTCCAAACCCCCGCCAGCCGCGACGCCGACCGAGGAGGTGCCGGCCATCACCAATCGGGTCGAGATCGGTGCCACCGTGCGGCGCAATCTCGGCATCACCTTTGCTCGCGTGGAGCTCAGACCGGTGGCCCAGACTCTGCGACTTCCGGCGCGGGTGGAACTTCCGCCATCAGCCCATCGCGAAGAGCGCTCACCCGCGAGCGGCGTGGTGGAGCTTCTCGTCAGCGAGTTCGAGCCGATCCGCGCGGGCGAGGCGCTCTTTCGCATCGACTCGCCACAGTGGCGCGAGCTTCAGCAGCAGCTCTCAGAGACATTCACGGCGATTCGCCTCTCGGAAACCGAGGTGGCCAGCATCGCGCCGTTGATGCTGGCCCACCGCCATCACGAGGAGGGTCTTCACGAGACCATCGCGCTGCGCGCGGCGCGGGTCGAGCAACTCGAACACCTCGTGGCTGCGGGTGGCGCGCCTGGAGGCGAGCTCTCGGAGGCACGGGCGCAGCTTGCCCGAGCCAAGGTCGAACTCGCCGAGACGGGTGAGAAGGAGGCGGCGCTCGAGGCGCGGAATCGCGACGCCGAAGCGAAGCTCGACGCCGCGCGAACCCGAGCCGTCCTGCTTCTCTCCGCAGCGGCGGCGATCACCGCCGTTCCTGTGAGTGATCTGGAGCGACTCGACGACGGCCAGCCGCGATGGCAGCGGATCGATCGCCTTGAGCGGCGCTCCGCCATCGACGGCATTGTCGCGAAGATCCACGCCATCTCCGGGGGGCAGGTCGAAGCGCTTGCGCCCGTTCTCGAAGTGGTCGATCCGTCGCAAGTGCAGGTCCGTGCGGCGCTCCTTCAGGGCGACCTCGCCCGCCTTCCAGCGCACCCGACCGCGGTAGCCATTCCCGCCGGATCGGTGCGCGACTCGGGGCGAAGCGCCTCCGCCGTAACCACGGGAGCGGCGACGGCATCGTCCGTTGCGGCGACCTCAATCGGCTCGGGTGCGCTGGCCTCGGAGACCACCGGCGCCGCACCGATGCACGGCACCCTCTTCATCGCGCCCGTCGCCGACTCCGATCGCCGCACCATCGATCTCGTGCTGCGGCCCATCGAGGGAACCCGCCCCCCGGCGTGGGCGCGGCCGGGGGTCTCGGCACTTCTTGAGGTGACCGTCGATGGCGATGCACGACCCGAGCTCGCGATTCCGCTCCGCGCCGTGGTGCGCGACGGAGCGAAGGCGCTTCTCTTCCGTCGCGATCCGCGCAACCCCGATCGGGCCATTCGACTCGACGCCGACCTCGGCATCGATGATGGCCGCTGGATCGTCATTCGCAGCGGTGTGCGCGAAGGCGATGAGGTCGTCCTCGATGGCGCCTATCAGCTCATGGTCGATTCGAGCGGCGCCATTCCGAAGGGCGGGCACTTCCACGCCGACGGCACCTGGCACGCGGATCACTGAGGAGAGGCATGCTTCGACACCTGATTGCATTCTCGATTCACCACGCGTCGGTGGTGCTGCTCCTCGCCGGGGCGCTTCTGGCATGGGCCGTCGTGCGCCTGCCGGAGATGCCCGTCGATGTCTTTCCCGAGCTGAACGCACCCACGGTGGTGCTCCTCACCGAGGCCCCGGGACTGGCCGCCGACGAGGTGGAACAGGCGGTCACCGTGCCGATCGAGGCCTCCATGCTGGGGCTGCCCGGAGTTCGGCGCGTCCGAAGTGCGAGCGCACCATCGCTTGGCCTCATCTGGGTTGAGTTCGGGTGGGGTGAGGACATTCTGCGCGCCCGGCAGTTCGTGACGGAGCGGCTTACGGCCATCCGCGATGCGCTTCCACCCGGCGCGCATGCGGAAATGACGCCGATCACTTCGATCACCGGCGAGATCATGCTGCTTGCCGTCTCCTCGCCGGACGGCACCGTCTCCGACCTCGAGCTCCGAGCGTGGTCGGAGTTCGACCTCAGGCGCCTGCTGCTCGCCGTTCCCGGTGTCGCTCAGGTGTCCGTGATCGGAGGAGAGCTGCCTGAGTATCAGGTCAATCTCGACCCCGAGCGCCTTGGGCTCATGGGCCTCTCCGTCGATGACATCGTGAGCGCGGCAGCGGCGGCGCACGACACCTCCAGTGCCGGCTTCCTTCGAGATGTTGACCGACGAGAGCTTCCGATTCGCCAAAGTGCGCGTGTCACGAGCGCCCGCGACCTCGCGGACACTCTGGTCGAGCGGCGCGGAGGCACACCGGTGCGCCTGGGTGAAGTGGCCGAGGTGCGCCTCGGTCCCGCACCGCAGCGCGGCACCGCGGCGAGCCAGGGCCGCCCGGCGGTGGTGCTCTCGGTACAGAAGTCGCCCGGCACGAACACGCTGGCGCTGACCCGTTCCGTGGACCGGGCTCTCGACCGCCTGATGGCCGCGGCGCCGAAGGGCGTTGTTCTCGAGCGACGCGTCTTCAGGCAGTCGGACTTCATCGAACGCTCCGTCTCCAACCTGATGAAGGTGCTTCGCGATGCCGTGATCATCGTCTCCGTGGTGCTGGTGCTCTTCCTGTTGAATGTGCGCACCACGCTCATCACGCTGGCGGCGCTGCCGCTGTCACTGGCTGCGGCGCTCCTCGTCATGGACGGCATGGGCCTGACGCTCAATGTGATGACCCTCGGCGGCCTCGCGGTCGCCGTCGGCGTGCTGGTCGATGACGCGATCATCGATGTTGAGAATGTCTATCGGCGCCTTCGCGAGAATGCCGGGCGCGCCGAGGCGGATCGCCTCTCGACCGCCCAGGTGGTGCTTCAGGCGAGCAACGAGATCCGGCCCGCGATGGTGATGGCCACGGTCATCATCGTCGTCGTGTTCGCGCCGCTCTTTGCTCTCGAGGGAGTCGAAGGTCGCTTCTTCCGACCGCTGGGGATCACCTATGTGGTGTCGATTGTCGCCTCGCTGCTGGTGGCGCTGACGGTGACTCCCGCGGCGTGCAGCCTCTTCCTCGGAGGCCTCGTCAAGCGCGGTGCAAGGATGGGCTCGGCCAGTCGAAGCCACGGTGATGGCTGGGTCGTGGCTCGACTCAAGCGCCTCTACGAACCATCGCTTCGATGGTCGCTGCGGCATCGCTTCTGGGTGGTGGCGGGCGCGATCGTCATGACGCTCATGTCGCTCATGACCGCCGCGCGCTTCGGCACCTCCTTTCTTCCATCGTTCAATGAAGGATCACTGACGGTCTTCGTCTCGGCCCCACCGGGAACCTCGCTCGACGAGACCGATCGCGCCGCCCGAATGGTTGAGCAGCGCCTCCTCGGGATTGATGGTGTCGCGACGGTGACGCGGCGCACCGGCCGCGCCGAGCGCGATGAACACGCCGAGCCTGTCTTCAACAGCGAGATCGATATCGCGCTGCTGCCTGATGCCAATGTGAATGTCGTCCGCCGCGCAGTCGCCGAGGTCATCACCGATGTGCCGGGACTATCAGTGCAGATCGGCCAGCCGATCGAGCATCGACTCTCGCACATTCTCTCGGGCACGCCGGCGGCGATCGCCATCAATGTCTATGGCGAGGATCTGCCAACACTGCGCGAACTGGCCCGCAGCATCGAGGGCGCGCTCAAGCCCATGCCCGGCGCGCGCGATGTCACCGCCAATCGAGAGATGCTGATTCCCTCGCTCTCCATCCGCTTCCGTCGCGCGGATCTCGCCGCGGCCGGTCTGACTCCAGCCTCGGCTGCACGGCAGGTGCAGTCGGCGCTGCACGGCGCGAGGGTGGCCGAGGTCACCGACGGCCATCGCCGTCTCGCGATTACGGTGCGCCTCGCCGAAGGTGAGCGACAGACGATCCAGCAGGTGCGTGATCTCCTTCTGCGCAACGACCGCGGTGCGATGGTGCGCCTGAACGAGATCGCCGACATCGATCCCGAAATGACCAGCGGCGCCATCACGCGCGAGGGGGGGCGACGCAAGGCGGTGGTCTCTTTGAATGTCTCCGACGGTCACAATCTCGGCGATCTGGTCGAAGAGGTGCGACAAGTGGTCGACCCCATCGTGCACGCTCGGGGCGCCACCGTCGAGTACGGCGGTCAATTCGAAGCAAGAGAGAGCGCTGCCAAGAGGCTGCTTCTCGGCGGCCTCGCCGTCCTGCTCGTGATGGTGGTGCTGCTTCGCATTGCGACTGGTTCGACCGCGGTGGCTCTTCTCGTCATGGTGAACTTGCCGCTCGGCCTCATCGGGGGTATCGCAGCCATCATCGTCGCCGAGTCGATCCTTGGCACGAGCGGCGCCGGTCCACTGGCGACGAGCGCTGCCCTGCTCGGCCTCTCGTCAGCGCCGGTGCCGGTGATTTCCATCGCCAGCATGGTCGGTTTCATCACGCTCTTCGGCATCGCCCTTCGCAACGGTCTTCTACTGGTCAATCACTATCGCCATCTGGCCGTGGTGGAGCACTGTCCACCCGCCGAGGTCATTCTTCGAGGTTCGCTGGAGCGCCTCTCGCCGATCCTGATGACGGCGCTGAGCGCTGCGCTGGGCTTGCTGCCTTTGGCGCTCGCCGCGGGCCGCCCCGGCAGCGAACTGCTCGCGCCGATGGCGATCGTTGTTCTTGGAGGGCTGATGTCTTCCACGCTTCTCAATCTTGTCGTCGTGCCGGTGGGATATGCCCTCGTGCGTCGCGTGCCGCGCGAGGCGTTCGTTCGTCGATGAATCCGGGGCGTATGCTGCCCCTCAAAGGAGAGATCCATGCGAGAACACCATTCGAGTCGCGTTCGCCTGACCTTCGCCCTGACCCTCGGAGTTGTGCTGACGGCCGCTGCGTGCTCCCGGGAGCCCGACACCAAGGCGAACGACGCTCAGAAGTCGACCCCCACCAAGTCGAACGATCACGGGCACGATCATGACCACGGCGACGGTCATGGTCATGGCGACGGCCACGATCACGGACATGGCGAGGGCATGTCGGGCGGACATCACCATGGGCCATCGATCGAGCTCGGACAGGTCTCGGTGTCGCCGTGGACGATCATCGCCACGCGCGACGAAGGGCCCGTGACCCCCGGCGGTGACATTGCCGTCGACATCATCCTCATGCGGATGGCCGACGAGGACATCGACCCGAGTCAAGCCGATGCGCCGCCCCCCACCACCGTGCGACTCTGGATCGGAAGCGAGGATGGCCGAGGCGCCCTGAAGGTGCTCGCCGACCTTGAGAAGGATGGCGCCACCAAGGAGTGGCACGCCCATGTCGAAGTGCCCGATCCGCTTCCCCCCGATGCCAAGATCTGGGCTGAACTCGAAGGAGCGGGCCGCACGACCCTTCTCTCGTTCTCACTCTCACACTGAGCGTGCTGCGGCGTTCGCTCGTCGGCGTGGTCCTTGCGACCCGTCGACGAGCGTGCGCCTTCACCACCCCCAGTTCGCAAGCAGCAGAAGAAGATCCGCGCCGTTCACCGCACCATCGGCATTGAGGTCGATGGGGTCGGTGTCGTCGATCTCTCCCCAGTGCCCCAGCAGGATGGCCAGATCCGCGCCGTTGACACGATCGTCTCGGTCGAGATCGCAGCGACGCTTGATCGCAATGGTCAGGCGCTGGTCCGCGGCGACATCTCGCAGCAGCGTCGTCGTCCCGTCGCTCCAGAGCAATCGAAGCTCGTCGACCACCTCAGCGGAGCCGAGACCGAAGTGCGCGGCGAGCTCATCCTGTGACTGGAAGTTCGTTCCGCCGTCGATGAAGCGAAACTGGCGGCGCCCGCTGGCCAGAAGTTCAATGCGCGTCCCGATGCCAAAGGGCGCCACGCGCGGTGATCCGCGGGAGTCGATCTCGACGCGCAGCCAGTGTCGCCCCGCCATGGAGCCGCCCGGTGCAATGAGGTCATTTCGATAGAGCTTCAGGAAGTCCTTGCTCGCAGCGATCAGGACATCGCGATCACCATCGTTGTCGAAGTCGAATGACAGCACTCCTCGTCCCGAGAGCGTGTGCCAGAGGCCCGTCGCGGCCGCCTGTTCAGTGAATCCGCCAGTGCCGTCATTGATCCACACTCGAGTCGGCTGATTCTGAAACTGTGGCGAGGTGATCCAGCCGTTGGCCTGCACCAGATCAAGCGAGCCGTTGTGATTCAGGTCAACCGCCGTCGCGCCCCAGGCCCAGTTGCCATTCAGCACGCCGCTCGCCACGGTCACATCGAGATAGGCGTGGTTGCCCATGTTCCGATAGAGGCGGTTGCCCGTCCCCGGCGTCTCCGGGCTGCCCACGGCCCAGATGCTCGTGACAAACCAGTCGAAACGGCCATCGCCGTCAAGATCGGCAACGACGGACCCCATGCCGTTGTCATCGGTCCCCGTGCCGCTCGACAGCGTCGCGTTCGTAAAGGTGCCATTCATGTTGTTCACGAAGTACTTCGAGGTGTGGAAGTCCGCGGCAATCAGGAGCTCGGGGTAGCGATCGCCGTCCATGTCGACGAACCGGGGTGAGAAGCCATGAATCGGCAGCGGTTGAAAGCCCGCGGGCGCGGAGACATCGGTGAAGGTGCCGTTGCCGTTGTTGCGGAAGAGTCGATTGCCCTTGCCGACGATGAAGTAGCCGGCCACGAAGAGATCGAGGTCGCCATCGAGATCGAAGTCGCCGAAGGCGCAGCCGAGGCCATCGGCGATGAAGGGCGATGCGGTCGCAACACCCGCGGCCTGCGCCACTTCCTCAAAGCCGCTCCCGTTCAGATTGCGATAGAGACGATGCTTGCCCTTGGCGAGGGGCGAACCGTCAAGCCCTCCGCTCGTCACGAAAATGTCGAGCCAGCCATCGCCGTCATAGTCACCCACGCAGGCGGAGAGCCCCATGTGCTTGACCGCCACCCCCCACTCCGCCGCGCGGTCGGTGAAGGTGCCATCGCCATTGTTGATGAAGAGGCGATCGGGCTGCTTCCCGCTCGAGACGAAGAAGATGTCCTGCCAGCCGTCGTTGTTGAAGTCACCGACGACCACCGGACCAATGAGATCCGCGATGATGCTCGGCGCAAAGAGCAGCGCGCCCGAGGGGTCATGCCTCGCGATGACGCCGCTTGCAGCGGTCACATCGGTGAAGGTCAGGCCACCCCCTGCATGGGTCACCGAGGTGATGAGCGCCCATGTCGACAACGCTCCACCCCAGCGCCAGACCGAGCGGAACGGAACCACGACGCGCGCGCGATTCGTCATGATGGACCTCCCACGCGCCCAAGCCCTGCCACGAGAAGGGCCTGAGCAACAGGAAAAGCCTATCCTGCCAATCGTCCGTTGCAAGACCTTCGTGGCCTGTCAACGGCCGAACCCACTCGATGCCCACCGACGCCTCACTCCCCCGTCGCCCCCCGCACTCTTCGGATGCCTCGGCCCGACCACGATCGGCCTGCGGTGCACCGCACCTCATGACGCGAGAGGAGCGCGACGCCATGACGCCGCGCGAGATCATCAACATGATGCGGGCGGGTAATGATCGCTTTCGTCGGGGGACCCCGCTCAACCGAGACTTCCTGCATGAACAGGCCGCGAGCGTCGGTGCCCAGTATCCGGCGGCCATCCTCCTCACCTGCATCGACTCCCGCGCGCCTGCGGAGATCATCATGGATCTCGGCATCGGGCAGGTTCTAAATGCACGACTCGCCGGCAATGTCGTCGTGCCCGAGGTGCTTGGCAGCGTGGAGTTCGCATGCAGCATCGCCGGGGCCAAGGTCATCTTGGTGATGGGCCACACCGGGTGCAGCGCGGTCACCAGCGCGGTCGCCGGTGTGACGATGGGGCACTTCAGCTCGTTGCTTGGTCGCATCAGCCCGGCCATCCAGGCGACGCCGTTTGACGGCCATCGAAGCGCCGACAACCCCGACTTCGTGAACGCGGTTGCCCGGACAAATGTCGCGATCACCATGGAGTCAATCCGCCGCGAGAGCCCCCTGCTGCGGGCGCTCATCGATCGAGGGCGCGTTGAACTCGCCGGGGCGATGTACGACCTCGCCTCGGCGAAGATCGACTTCTTCGATCCCTCGTGACAAAGAGGGCCCTTCTTGCGCAGATTGCCTCGTGGCTCTGGCGCGCTCAGCGCACGGGTCCGGCCTTGCCCCATCCATCGCCGAAGACGATCTGGGAAAGCGACTGCCGTGGTCGCCGGGATGAATCGCGCGACGCGAGATCACCTTGGCCTTCTGACGGATGGAGCGGAACGCCGAGCGCGAGCGCCGTGAGAACCTCGGCATCGGCGGGCACCGCGAAGAGTTCACGCGCTCGGTCGGGGAGAATGCCGATCATCTGGTGGACCGCGACTCCGCGCGACACTGCCTCGATCGAGAGAAGCGCAGCCGCCTGCCCAAGATCATGCGCCGCCGCCTTGTTCTCCTGGCCATTCTTCGCGAACTTCCGCATGTAGCAGCCGAGCGCCAGCACTGGCGCGTGCTTCGCCCACGCCTGGTTTGCATCGACCAGACAGGAGAGGATGCGGCCGAACGCCTCGGAGTCACTCTTCGTCGCCACAATGAAGCGCCATGGCTGCTCGTTGAATGACGACGGCGCCCATCGCGCCGCTTCAAAGATCGCATGGAGATCGGCGGCGGGTATGGGCCGCTCGTCGAACACATAGGGACTCCACCGACCGGCGATGAGTTCGTGAACAGGGTGCGCCGTCGGCGCGGGGTGAAGGGCGCTCATAGCTCGAGATAGACCATGTCCGGTTCCGCGGTGGCCTGCGCGGGAACCTCGTGAATCGTGCGGAATCCAGCAAGCCCGGCGCTGGCCATCGCGCGCCGCGTGTCAGAGGCGCGGAATGCCGTGGGAATTGAGCCGTCGAGGTGCGCCAGGAGATCAAGCGCGATCTGCGCCTCGGCCCGCGCAAAGTCGACCGGAGCGATCGCGCGATCGAAGGCCTGCATGCGACCGCCTCGATTCTCGAAGCAGCCCTCCTTCTCGACCCACGCCGCGCCGGGGAGGACGACTTCGGCCATCGCGAGCAGTTCAGTCGGCAGCGTGTCGATCAGCACGAATGGCGTCTTCGCGAGCGCCTGCGACCACGCGGGCGTCACCCACTCGCTCGGATAGTTCCCCGTGACGACCACGGCGCCGAGAGAGCCGCTGCGTGCCTGGTCGAGGAAGGCGTCCGAGTCCAGGATCTTCCCGTCCATCGCATTCAGGACCCGCCGAACACCGCGGGCATTTGGCGCCTTCTCCGCACAGACGGTGAAGCCCGAGGGGAAGGTGCGATCGCTGCCATGCCGCGGCACCGGTCCGACGGCGAGCACCGCCTCGGGATCAATCGCGCGAACCCAGCGAGCAAGAAGGAATGCATCCTCGCAACTGAGCATCGGCGAGATCACCGCACCAAGGCGCTTCGGCCGGCCTGCGGCGCGCCCGTCCATCGCGCTTTCAAGCACTCCATTCGCCCGATCGATCGCGGTGGCCCACGCCTCTGGTGCCTCTTCGAGAACCCAGGGCTGCCGACCCTTCACCCCGGGCAGTCGAAGCCGATCCTCGCGATGCACGAACTTCCAGCCATAGCGCACCTCGTCGGTGATCCACCACTGGTTCACTTCAGCGTTGGCCCTCGGTTTGAAGCGGTAGATGCGACCCTCATTGTGCTCAACGGAGATGTTGTCGCCGCTCGCGGTGAGGCCATCGATCGACGGGGTCTTCTTCAGGAACCAGACACGCTGCTGGAAGAGGAAGTCCTTGTCGAGGAGTGCTCCCACCGGGCAGATGTCCACGACATTGCCGGAGAGCTCGTTGTTGATCGCGAGACCGGGGAAGACATCGATCTGCTCGGTCGAGCCACGGCCGTCGACCATGAGTTCGCCCGTGCCCGTCACCTCGCGCGTGAAGCGCACGCAACGGGTGCACATGATGCAGCGATCGCTGTACAGAAGCACATGCGGGCCGAGGTCCTTCTTCGGCTTCTTGTTCTTGTCTTCGAGATAGCGGCTCTGGCCCCGGCCATACTGGTAGCTGTAATCCTGAAGGTGGCACTCACCCGCCTGGTCGCAGACGGCGCAATCAACCGGGTGGTTGATGAGCAGGTACTCCATGACCGCCTTCTGGTTGGCGATCGCCTTCGGGCTCTCCGTGTAGACGACCTGCCCCTCGGCGGCGGGGTGTTGGCAGGTCGGAAAGAGCTTCGGTCCTGGCTCGAGTTTGCCGGTCTTCGGGTTCGGCGCCCACACCTCCGCCAGGCAGATGCGGCAGTTGGCCACGATCGAGAGGCCGGGGTGGTAGCAGTAGTGAGGAATCTCGACCTCGTTGCGAAGCGCGACCTGGAGGATCGTCTCGCCTTTCTCGAAGTCGTAAGTCTTGCCGTTGATGGTGAGTTGCGGCATGAAGGTGGCGAAGGTTGACGAAGTCGGCGGCATTCAGCCGGGGCCCGCGAAGCGTGGCGCCACGCCGGGAGCCGGATTCTACGGGAGCCGGGCCATCCGGGAGCGAGTGGTCCAGCCCTCCCCTGACACAGGTCCGCTCGGAGTCTTGTCTGCTGGCGGATGGGCTTGTCGAAGCATCGGTTGAGCATCGCTCCCGACCGCGCATGAGCATCGTCCACGCATCTCCAAGAGCCACTTTGAGACGATCAAGGGCCGTGCGAAGTCGCCGAGCGAGGCGGTGGGTTCTCATCGGTGGAACGCTTGGTGCCCCGCGCTCATGGACTGGTCCAACCCTCGCCACTTCTGCTCGGCACGGAGCACACTGCGCGGAGCTCAGCTCGAGCTTGAAAGTCCTTGACTCAAGAGGGGGGGGGGGGTACGCTCCAAAGCCGGTCGCGATGATCGTCGAACAGAGCACCTCGCTGAGATTTCCCAATGCGCACATCAATCAGGGTCGCCATTGCAATCTTCGGCCTCGTCGTCGCTCCATTGAGCCTTGCTCAAGTCAAGCCCGCTGGATGTGTCAAACCGCAGACGACGCCGGCTTGCGCGATGAACGGAATCGGGGGCGGCGCGGACTGCGGAACCTATTCCTGCCCGCATCAGTTCATTGACGATGAGCCATTGAAGCGCTGTGTGGCCGTGGGAAGTGGCGGTCAGACTCACTGTGAGGATCTCGACGAGCCAGCCTCCTTCTGCACGGTTCGCCTTCGAGTCTGCCATCCACCGGACGGTTGTGCGTGGGGGCCCGTCCACTCGGTCGGTCACATCAACAGGCGCCCGACGGGCCCGGGTTGCTGAGCCGATGCTGTCGACGATCATCGGCTGTCTGGCGGTGGTGATCGGGGCGAACGGACCATCGCGCCCCATGCCGCTCGAGTCGCCCCTCTCCTGGCGCTCCTTTGCGACAACGGGTCAGGGTTACCTCCATCCGTTCGGCCCGCCTGTTGCCCACCCGATCTCCCGAGCTGAGTGCGCCTCGTGGGTGGAGCTGCATGGGATCGATCCTGCTCTTCGACCGGTCCTGGAGACGCTCTTCGAGACCTTCGTTGAGGAGCACAATCAGCTCATGCGGCGGCACCTGCCGCCCTATCTGGCGGCTGCGGCCGAGGCGTCCGATGCGATGCTCGTCTTTGGAGTCACATCGCCCGAGTGCCTTCGAGCGGTAGCGGACGCCGATCGGCTCTTCGTTGCAGCCGTTGAGGCGTCGACCAAGGCTGAGTTGGCGCTCATTGACTCCGTCGTTCCACTGCTTCCGGACGACGGTGTCGATCGGGTGCCGATGTTGATGGCGCGCGCGGAACGCCGGAAGCACCGATCATTCACCACGACGAGTCGCTGGGTTCATCTCGAGTTGAGGCCGCTCGTCGTTGCGGTCGCAGCGCGAGCTTCGTTCGACGACAGTCGCGCACCATTGCTTCGAACAACCCTCGACGCATATGCAGTCGAACTCACGAAGCAACTGGGACTGTGGGCCACTTCCATGCGAGAAGCGACCAGGGAACAGCGGAGACGCTGGCTCAATCACGATGGTGCCGGTGCAGAGGCGCGCTCCGCGTTCGAGCGGCCCGCCCGGGTAGCGGCAAGGATTCGCGAACTGCACCTCCAAACCATCGATGCGCTTGGGAGTGCCTTCGGCGACGAGCTGAGACCTGAGTGGAGGCGTGTGGCGCTCGAGCATCTCTATCCAGAGCTGTATCCGGATCAGCACGCGCTCCATTCGTTCTTCACGGCACTCTCGACCGAGCCGTCCCTTGATGACGCCGCGCGGACCGCCATTGATGCCCTCCATCGCGACTATGTCGCGGCGTACGAGCGAACGAGCGCCACACTGGAGCGCTTCTGTGCCCAGTGGGACGACGCGGTTGAAGAGGGAACCGGATCGGAGGTCGCCGAGGGCCTTCGACGCGCACTCGAGCCGCAGCTCCGCGCTCGGGAACAACTGTCGCAGGATGCGATGCGTCGTTGCGAAGTGCTGCTCGGCATCACACTCATCGATCGCGTTCGTGCGCGCCTGGGGCCCATGCCCCCCGCTGCCACGACTCCCGCGGCGAGTCCTCGATAGACAGCGGAGCTTGACGGAGTCCGGCGCAAACACCGCGCCGTCAACGCCCGGAGTGAGTCGATCTCAGCGCCACAGCGTCTCGAACTGGAGACGGATCTCCCCGCGGTCGACTTCGAAGTCGAGCAGGCGGACTCGGCGATCGTCCGGCAACGGGAGGATCGCTTCGACCGGGCGAGCAAGTTCCGGCACGAACTTGGCGAGACTTGATGTCCCCTCTCCCGTGGTGGCCGCCCACGGGATCCAGAGGCGCCCCACTCCCCCGCCCACAGTGTCGAGGGCGAGCACGCCCGCCTCGATCCGCGGCCGAAACACCACCGACCAGATTCGCCCACCGTGATCGGCCGCGACCACCACGCGATCAGGCCGCTCGAAGTGAATCTGGACAACCTCGATTCCTTGCGGCCACGGCAACTCTCGATCGTGCTTGAGCCACAAGGGAAGTCGAAGGGCGAGCCACGCGTTCGCATCCGCCTCGAAGATGCGGATCGCCCAAGTCTCGCCCTCGGGCCGGACACGCGTGAATTCGGCGGCGAGTCCCTGCTCAATCGCGCGGGCCCGAGCGTCGGAGCGGTCGTCACCAACAGGTGGCCGCCACCACGATGGCGCGGCACGCGCGAGCATGAATCCGAGCAGCACGAGCAGCGCGCCGACCACCGCGACGAGCAAGACCAACGCACGCCGCCGGGAGCGCCGCTCGGAAGAGTCCGCGGCGCGGGCGCTCGCCGCTTCGAGCGGCCGCGAGTTGGGCATCAAGGGTCCGCGACCGGCACCTTCGGTGATGGCCTCATCGGCGCCGCGGGCCGCATGCGTCTCGTCGCCCCCGCGCTCGGCTGCCGTCTCACCCATGCCCCCTCCCTACTCTGCGAATCGCGTCACGATGACGGTGTCGTTCTGCCCGCCGAAGCCGAAGGAGTTCGAGAGGCAAGTGTCAACCTGCGCCGGCCGCGCCTGGTTGGGGACATAGTCGAGATCGAGCGTCGGATCGGGATCGTGGTGGTTGATCGTGGGCGGCAGCATGCCGTGCCGAATGGCCATCACGCAGGTGATGAACTCGACGGCGCCGGCGGCGGCGATCAGGTGTCCCATCATGCTCTTGATGGAACTCATGGGAATGCGCTGCGCCTGTCCGCCGAAGACGACCTTGACGGCGCGACTCTCGATCGAGTCGTTCTCCTTCGTGCCCGTGCCATGGGCGGAGATGTAATCGATGACCGGCCGTCCATCGGGGCGCGTCGATTGCGGGTCGAGCCCCGCCTGCCGAAGAGCTTGCGACATGGCGGCCGCGGCGCCTCGGCCTTCAGGCTGGATATCGGTGATGCGGAAGGCGTCCGCGCTCGAGCCATAGCCGATCACTTCAGCGATCGGCTTCGCCCCGCGCGAGCGCGCGTGCGACAGCGTTTCAAGCACCACCATGCCGCTGCCTTCACCCATGACGAACCCGTCACGGCTCGCGCAGAAGGGACGGCTGGCCTTGGTCGGATCGCCCTTGAAGGTCGAGAGGGCCGTAAGCCGGTTGAAGCCGGTCACGCCGAAGGGATGGATCATCGTGTGCGTGCCGCCGGAGATCATCACATCGGCGTCTCCGCGCCGGAGAATGCTGAAGGCCTCGCCGATCGCCTGGGTGCTCGCTGCGCACGCCGTCAGGCAGTTGTAGGTCGGCCCGCGCAGATTGAACTCGCGCGCGAGATGAGCGAGCGGCATGTTCGGCTCCTGCTCGATCTCGCGCATGCGATCCATGCGAGTGAGTGCCGTCTCGATCCAGCGCCGACCATCAACCTTCGACGCAACGGCGTCCCAGCCCCCGATGTTGGTCGCCACATAGTTGTCGAAGTCAAGCACTCCTTCGCCGGCGCCGAGATAGCAGCCGACTCGCCGCGGCTTCTTCGGCGGCGCGTCGCGGAAGCCAGCTTGGGCCCACGCCTGCGCGGCGGCGCCGAGCGCGAATCGCGTGTTGGGACCGGCGGTCGCATGCGCCTCCCTCAACACTCGCCCGAGGTCCAGCGGACCGACCTGCGCCGCGAAGGTCGTTGGAAAGGTCGTGGCATCGAAGTGCGTGATCGGCGCCATGCCGCTCTCGCCCTTCATGAGGCGCGACCACACCAACTCGAGATCCTGACCAAGCGGAGTCACCCAGCCCATCCCCGTGACGACGATTCGTTCCGGCGCGCTCATCGAGTGACTCCTTCATGCGACACGGCGCAGCAGCACCACGGCCGCCCTCCGCGGGCTGATTCATGCGATGAGCGGCGCCGCATCACGCGACTCTCCCGAGCACGATGGCTCCGTTCTGGCCGCCGAAACTCGGCAGGACGACCAGCACGCGATTGAGCGAGGCCGAACGGGTCGGCGCCGCATTGGCATCGAGGTCGGTCACGCCCCTGGTGTTGAGCCGTGCGGGCAGCGCCTGTCGCCTGAGACACTCGACGGCGACGCACGCGGCAATCGCACCCGCCCCGGCGCCGCAGTTGCCAATGCTCGGCGTCACGGTGACGATGGGAATCGACTTCGCGCGTGGGCCGAACACGGTGGCAATGGCCTGGCGCTCGGCCGAATCGATCACGGGCACGCCGCTTCCGAAGGGCACGATCGCATCGATCGAGTCGATGTCCGCGTTGGCATCGTCGAGCGCCGCTGCGATTGCGTCGGAGACACCCTCGGCGTCGGGCTGAATTCCCGCGTCATCCATGCAGAGACTCTGGCTCGCGCCGAAGCCCTCGAGCGAGGCGATGGCACGACCGCCTCGGCGCTCGAGCGCCTCCTCGGCTTCGAGAATCAGCAGACCGCCGCCCTCGCCGGGTGGACATCCAACGGCATCGGCCGCGAAGGGCCGCACGAGTGACGCGGGCTCCATCGTCGAGTCGCAGCGCGGTGTTCGACCGGCAAAGTGCTGTCGAAGCAGCGCCATCAGGTTCACCTTGCTCTCGGCGCCGCCGGAGAGGCAGGCATCGGCGTCGCCGCGCTCGATGACGCGCATCGACTCGCCCATGCTGAGCAGACCGCTCACCTCAGCGCAGGTGATGGTGTTCGACGGCCCCTGGCAGTCGTGGATGATCGTGACATGACAGGCGAGCATGTTCGGCAGGTACTTGAGCATCCAGAGCGGCGTGAGGTTCTCCATGCCTCGCGAGCCCCAGAGCGCCAAGGTGAAACGCCCCTGCTCATCGACCGCCGTCGCGAGCGCCGCCGTCAGTTCGTTCTCCTCGGCGGCGATGAGACCGGCGCCAATGTGGCAGCCGAATCGATCGGGCGGAATCGTGACCCGGCCGTCCGCAGGTTCAGAGGCCTTGGTGACGACGCCGGCGCTCGCCATCGCCGCATGCGCGGCACCGACGGCGAGTTCGATGTCCCGTGCCATCACCTTGGTTCCCTTGCGATAGGACTTCGGGACGACGCTCTTGACATCAAAGCGATCGGCGGGAATGGCGCCGACGAAGGGACAGGGAAACGCCGTCGAGTCGAAGGTGAGCGCCGGTCCCAGCAGAGAGCGACCTTCGCAGAGTCCGCTCCAGAGCGGATCGATGCCCAGGCCGAAGGGCGTGATGGGGCCGATCCCGGAGATGGCCACGCGTCTTGACTGTCTGGGCATGGGGGGCGGATTCTACCCGTGCACGCGGCCGTCGGATGCGATGGCGGTTCCCTTCACGCGTGGCGCGTTTCAATCGGCCCTGAGCACCCGGCGCGGCGGCGCCGAGCCAGCCCGATCAATCGCGCATGCGGCGGGCGATCAGCATCGCCATCTCAAGCGCCTGCTCGTAGTTCAGGCGGGGATCCACTCGACTCCGATAGGCGCGCGCCAGTTGCTCATCGGAGAGCCCTCGCGCACCGCCCGTGCACTCGGTGACATCCTCGCCGGTGAGCTCAATGTGCACACCGCCGAGGGGCACGCCCTTGGCGCGATGGATTTCGAAGCTCTGCTCAAGCTCGGCGAGAATGTGCGCGAACTTGCGAGTCTTGATCGGCACGCCAGCACCCGCGCCACTCGAGGGAATGACCGTTTCGGTGTTGCCATGCATGGGGTCGCAGACCCATGTTGGGGTCCATCCGCTGCTCTTGACGGCGTCGATGATGCGGGGCAGCTCATGCGCCACCTGATGCGCTCCGAAGCGTGCAATCAATGCGATCTTGCCCGGCTGGCGATTCGGATCGAGACGCTGGAGAAGCGCGACCACCGCCTGCGGCTCAAGACCCGGTCCGATCTTGAGTCCGACGGGGTTGGCGATGCCGCGGAAGAACTCGACATGCGCGCCATCGAGGTCGAGCGTGCGATAGCCGATCCACGGAAAGTGCGTCGAAAGGTCGTAGAAGCCCTCGCGATGCGGAACGGTCCGGGTCAATGCCGCTTCGTAGTCGAGAATCAACCCCTCGTGACTCGAGAAGAAGTCGACTCGATTGGTTCCAAGCACCTGCGCTCCCACGAGCGTCTCCATGAAACGCAGGCTCTCACCGAGCTGCTCCACCATGCGCTGGTAGTCCGCGCCGAGCGGCGAGTGCTTCACGAAGTCGAGATCCCAGTTCTCAGGGTGATGCAAGTCGGCAAACCCGCCGTCGACGAGAGCGCGGATGAAGTTGAGCGTCATCGCGCTGCGGGCGTGACCTTCGATGAGACGCCACGGGTCGGGGCGGCGCTCCTCCGGAGTGAATCCCGATCGATTGACATTGTCCCCTCGGTAGCTCGGAAGCGTCACGCCGTGCCGCGTCTCCGTTTCGCTCGAGCGCGGCTTGGCGTACTGACCGGCGAAGCGACCGACTCGAATGACCGGCCTTCGCCCACCGTGCACGAGGACAAGGCTCATCTGGAGAAGGATCTTGAGCTTCGCCGCAATCGCCGACGAGGTGCACTCATCGAATTGCTCGCAGCAGTCGCCGCCATGCAGGAGGAAACGGCGACCGGCGGCGGCGTCGGCGAGTTGCTGGCGGAGGGCTTCGATCTCCCAACTGGTGACCAGCGGCGGCAGCGTTCGCAGCTCCGCGAGCGCGCGTTCAAGGGCTTCCGCATCGGGCCAAGGCGGTTGCTGACGGCAGGGCCGGCCCCGCCAGGAATCGGGCGTCCACGGCGCGGCGGAATCGACGGCGGCGAGAGGTGACACGACTGGTTTCATCGGCTCAAAACTGGCCGGAGGTGAGGGCTCCCCTGGCCTGGGGGCGAAGTGCGGGCGACAGGAGTTGAACCTGCACGGGTGATGAGCCCACCGGGTTCTAAGCCCGGCGCGTCTGCCGTTCCGCCACGCCCGCGCGGCAATCCTTAGGATAGCCGTGAACGCACGGAGGCACTCATGCACGCAAGTCAATCTGCCGCGGTCCACATCGTTCCACTGCTCGCTCGAGTGGTGCTCGCCGCGGCCTTCATTCCGGTGGGCTACTCGAAGCTCTTCACTGAAACGAAAGTCACCCCGCAGGAGATGGCCCAACTGGAGGCGATGGGCTGGCGCTGGCGCCCCGCCCCCGTCGGTGAAGGCGCGGTCAAGGAGCCTGACACGGGCGCGGCCAACGGCGCGGCACCCGTGATTGATCGGCCACCGAGCGAGCCGGCACCGACTCCAGCACCATCGGCCCCGAGGCCAGCGGAAGCGCCTGCGGCACCCGCGGCACCGCCACCCGCGGCGCCCGCGGCACCGGCACCAGCCCCGGCCTCTCCCGCTCCGGCAGCGCCCTCATCCGCGGCGCCCGCACCATCCGCCGCGCTCTTCATCACACCCGACCGAGGTCTCGACCACGGCGCCGAGCCGGTCCGGGTCTCCATGCGCGCGCCCCTGCGTGAAGAGACCGCGCCACCCAAGAGCGACCCTCTCTCAGTTCGAAGCTGCGAGCGCATCGCGCTCATGGCGCACAACGCGGGACTGCCCGCGCCGCGCATCTCCGGCTATCTCGTCGGCATCGGTGAGCTGCTCGGCGGCGCGGCGCTGCTCATCGGGATCTTCTCGCGGCTGGCGGCCCTCGGAATCGTCTTCATCATGGCTGGTGCGATCTATCTCACCTCGCTCGCGGCGATCCTGGCGCATCCATTCATCTTCGGCATGCCGCTTGACGCCTATAAGACATTCTTCCTCCAAGTGGGCCTTCTGACCTTGTCGCTTGGCATCGTGTTGACCGGGCCAGGTGGCTTGAGCGTCGATCACCTCGTCTTCAGTCGATCATCCGGCGCCTCGAAGCGCCCCGCCCCGCGTGGATCTGGAGGCGCCGGAGCGTGAGCCGACGCGCCGGCAGCGTGCTCGCCGACGGCGCGCCGCCGGGCGCGCTTGAGGCGCGGCGCATTCGTGATTTCGGGGGTCACCCCCGCGGTGTCAATGATCCACGCCCCGGTGCCGGCGCATGGCTGGTGTCTGGGGCGCTGCATCTCGGGCTCGCGATACTCGCGTTTCTTGTCACTTGGACGGTGGTGCAGCGCGCGTGGGAAGAGGAAGCGCCGCTGGTCACGCTCATGGACTTCCACGCGCCGCGCTTCGATCCACTTGAGATCACCGCGCCGCCAACCGTCGAGGCGTCCACCGCTCCGCTCGAACTGTCGGCCCCGACCGCCGTGCCCGCCGCCGACCTTGCCGGGCTGCTCGAGCGCGTGGTGGAAATCACCCCCGACGATCCCTTGGCTCGCACCATCGATCCGCTCGTCCTTGAGCCGGAGGGGCGAACCGCGACGCTCGCGGGACTTCGCGCGACCAACGCGCAGCGCATCGTCTATGTCGTCGACGCCTCGGGTTCACTGGTCGGCACATTCCCGGCGATTGCCGCGGAGCTCGCGAAGAGTCTTCGTCGCCTCGATCCGCGCCAGAGCTTCGCGGTCATCCTCGCGCAGCGAGGTCGCGCCCTTATGGTGCCACCGGGGCGCCTCATGCCCGCCTCCGACGAACAGGTGCGGCGCACGGTCGAGTGGATCGAGACACGCGTCTTCCCCACCGGAGGAAGCAATCCCCTGCCGGCGCTCGACGCAGCCATGAAGCTCGAGCCCGATCTCATCTTCTTCCTCTCCGCGGGTATGACCGGCGCGGGCGAGTATGAGATGGGTCCCGATGAGTTCGTCGCCGCGCTGGAGCGGCTCAACCCGGTCGTGTCGCGCAGCGGTCGCCGCAAGGCTCGAATCCAGTGCGTGGCGTTCCTCAATCGCGATGCGGCGCGGCTGCTGGAACGGGTGTCCGCTGCGCATGGCGGGCCCGACTCGTTCCGCTACCTGTCACGCGAAGATCTCGGTCTTGAGCCGGGGCGTCGCGGCCCTGATGGCGCACCAGTGCTCGAGTGAGCGCCGCGTGCCACACCGTTCCTCGAGGAGTTCCTGCCGATGCAGAGTCTTGGAAGCATCTTCTTCATCAGCGCTTCGACCGATGCCGAGGGTGTGCGCCACATCGAGTGGGTCGGCAGCTCGCTCATCTGGTTTCTCATCTTGCTGAGCGTGGTGAATGTCGGACTGATCGTGACGCTCGCGCGGCGGAGTCGTCGGTCGGGCATCCTTCCAGAGTCATTTGCGGATCGACTGCGCGACCTCGCGGCCTCGGGGCGCGGAAGTGAAGCCGTGGCGCTCGCGTCCGCCGAGGCGAGCGACTTCAGTCGCATGCTGACTGCCGGCGCCCAGCACCGAGGACAGGGCCTGCCTGCGATGGTCCGCACCGTGGAGCAGGCGTCCGAGGAGCTGACTGTCGCCCGCTTCCGATCGATCGAGGCGCTCAACATCCTCGGTCAAGTGGCGCCGATGATCGGCCTCTTCGGAACGGTCTACGGCATGATCATCGCGTTTCAGGCGATCTCAGCCACGCAGGGCGGCGCCGATCCCGCCGTCCTTGCCGGTGGAATCGGGACCGCGCTCGTGACGACCTTCTGGGGATTGCTGGTGGCCATCCCCGCGCTCGCCGCATATGCCGGGCTGCGGAACAAGGTCGATGCACTGGCGACCGAGGCGACGCGTCGCGTGGAGGAGATGCTCGGAGATCTCGCCTCCAATGCTGACCAGGTGAACGGTGGGTCATCGCACGGCGCGGCAATGGCTACGGCGGGCGCGGCCTCCGCCCGGTCGACGCCATGAGTCGCGTGCATCGACGAGGCTTTGCGCGCGTCGAAGCGGTGCTGACGCCGCTCATGGACATGGGCTTTCTGCTCATCGTCTTCTTTGCGCTCGTTTCGCACATCACGCACGCCGACGCCGTGCGCATGGACCTGCCCCAACCGTCCCCGTCGGCCGCAGGACGCGCAGGAGACCAGCCCCGCGCCGTCATCAACGCTCTCGCCGATGACGAGGGCCGTTTGCGGCTCTACCGACTCGGTGGGCGTGACTTCGAGGCGACCGTGGAAGGGCGCGGGGCACTCGCCGAGGCGATCACCTCGATTCTCCGTGAGCAACCGACGACGGAGTTCGCCCTCCGCGCCGATCGACGACTGCCGTGGCGCTCCGTCGCGCCCATTCTTGAGTCGGCCTCGCGTGCCGCTTCGGTCGCCACACCCGGAAGACCGGCGCGCGTGAGGCTGGTCGTGGCGGAGGAGCGCTGAGATGCGCGATGGCGGCTGGAAGGAGATGCTGCTCGGAGCGCCGCCACCGGCCCTCGATGCGGTGCGCGATGCGGCAGACCCCGCCGCACGGCACGATGCGCGGCGACGACCGAGTCGCCTTCGCGATCAGGGTGGGCGAGTGCGCCTGAACCTGACCCCGATGATCGATGTCACCTTCCTGCTGCTCATCTTCTTCGTCTGCACGGCGCGAACGCTCGATGTGGAGCGCGTCTTCCGAGTCGAGGTGCCGCCGATGGAAGCACCCGGCGCCGATCCAGTTGAGGACTCGGCGCTGCGATTGGTCCTCCGTGAGCCTCCGCTTCGGATTCGCGTCGCCAGCGCTCCTCAGGGCGCGGTGGTGCTCATCGAGCCGGCTTTCGCCGAGGCGAACTCGATCGATGCGCTCGAGCGCGTCATGCGCGAGGCGCTCCAACGCGAAGGTCATGCCGGCCTCTTCACGGCGGATCATCCGATCGTGCTCGAGCCCGACGCGGAGTGCACATGGGAAGACACCGTGCGCGCCTTCAACGCGCTCGTTCGTGCGGGCTATCGCGGCGTGGGCTTCGCGGGGAGCACCTCTCCATGAGCCGCACCACGCGGTGTGACAGGGCGCCGCGCGGTCCTCGAATCTGCGGCGGAGTGTGGTTGCGGCGACAGCAACCGAGTTGCCGGACTTTGATGGCGGTGGGACTCCTCATCACGCTCGCCTCGGTTACCTCACTCACCTCGGTCACCTTCGGCGCACCGAGGTCGGCACTTGGCGCCCCATTGATCGCTGAGCCCAGCGCACGCGCCGTCCCCGATCCCCCGGCGAGCCCTGCCTCGAACGACATCGACGCGGCGCTCCTGCGCCTCGACCAGTTCCGGCGCGATGCCCGCGACCGCTCGCTGACGATCGACGCACGACGCCAGGCCGCCGAGGCGCTCCTCGATGGCACGGAAGATCTCGCTCGTGCGCACCCTGATGATCCACGCGTCGGCCTCTGGATCGCCGGCGCCGCCGAGGAGTGCTTCACCATCCTGCTACCGCTCGGCGGTGATCTTGACGCGGTGCTCTTCGGGCTGCCGTCGCACCAGGAGTGGCGGCGCACCAGCGCCGGTGTGGCCCGCATGCTCGATCTCTCGCGCCGAGCCGACGCCGCTGTGGCCCGCTCCGTGTCGCAACTCGGAGAGGCGACTCGTTCACTCGACCCGGATGATGTCGAGCTTCTCGATCGCTACGAGACGGTCGAAGCCCCGCGGCGCGTGCCGCTTCTCTTGGGGATGGCCGAGGCGCTCGCTGCGGCGCTCCTCGAGCGCGATGAGCAGGGACGCCGATTGCTCGGAGAGTCGTCGCTCGATCGCCTGGGACCGCTTCTCTCCTCCCTCGATGCCGATGCCCTCGACCATGCCGCCTTCGCGATGGCGCTCGCGGCGGCCACCTCCGGTGATCGCGCTCGAGCCGACGCTGCGGTCGAACTGGCTCGTCGCCCCACCGCATCGCCTGAAGCTCGCATGCGGGCCGAGTTTCTCGCTGCCGCATGCCTTGCTCGACTGGGCGCCTTCGACGCGGCGTCTGATCGACTCGCTCAACTCCGAGAACGAGAGCGATCGGCGCGGCGCACGGATCTCCTCGACATCCTTCGGCGAACGGCACTCCTTGAAGCTCGCATCCTCCGCGATGCGTCCACGCAAGCTGCATCGAGTCACGCAGGCGAAGCCACAGCGACCGCGCCGCGGCCGTCATGGACAGAGCCCCTCCGCTCGCTGCCCGCGTCCGCCGCGCTCGCCGAGCGCGCGGCCCTTCGAGACGCGCTCCTCGCGCGACTGGTCGATGTCGCCGAGGGCTCGATCGACACGATGGACGATGCCCCGCTGAGTCAGCTTGCCGTCGCCGAGGTGCTTGCGCGTCAGGGTGCCGATCAGGATGCGCAGTCGCGTGTGCTCCGCGCGCTCGAGGCCCTTCGCCCCGATGAGCCGTGGCGGGCGATGGCACTCGAGCTTGCCGCTCGACAAGCGGCTCGTCTCGACCAGCCCGACTTTGCGGTTGATCATCTGCTTGAGCTGGCCGACAGTTTCCGAAGCGAGTCGCTCGCCGCGTCGGCCGTGGCGCGGGCCGTGATCCTCGCCCGTGCCGCCGACGATGGTCGCCCCGGCTCTGACGCTCGCACGCGCCTCGAGCGCGCCATCGACCTTGCCGTCCGCGCGTTCCCCGATCACCCCGAGCGCGCGTCATACCGCACCGAGGCAGCCATTCTTCGCATCGAAGCCGCAGCCGCTCTCCGGGATGGCCGCCGATCAACACTGGAAGAGGCGGAGCGCGAGCTTTCGTCGATCCGTTCAGCGCTTGCTGCAGAACGCCAAAGTGACGCCGCCAGCGACCACCGCGTGCGGGTCGCGCTGGCACTCTCCCAGTTGGCCATCGCCGCCCTCGATGGTGACGCCGCACTTCGGGCGCTGGCACTCGCGCCGGACCCCGCAGACACGCCCCACGCGAACGCCCGCCTCCTGCTCCAACGCGTTCCTGCGCTGGCGCTTCTCGATCGCCCAATTGCCGACGATCCGCTCATCACCGCCGCCCTCGCTGGCGACATGCGGGCCGCCGTCGAACCGCGGCTCGTTTCGATGGCGACTGCGTCACTCCGCACCTTCGCACCGCCTCTGCCACCGGGTGGTTCTGCCACTGGGGACCCCGTGCGACGCGCGGCCGCGCAGCGTCTTGTTGATTTCATGCGCTCGCAAGGCGAAGTCCCCGACGAGGACCTCTTCGCGGCAGCCGAAGCGCTGCGGGCGACCGGCGCCGCGGGCGCAGCGCTTCCCCTGCTTCAGGAACTGCTCGTGCGAGCGCCCGACCGCGCCGATCTGCTCTTCGCTGAGGCCGAGGTTCTCCTTGCCCTGCCGCGCGAAGCGGCTCAGGAGCAGGCGCGCCTCACCCGAGCGCTTTCGACCTATCAGCGCTTCCTGGCCGGACGCGAGTACTCCACCGATCCGCAAGTTCGTGATGCGCTCTGGTGGCATTGCCAGTGGCGCCAGCTCGAGTGCCTCGATCGCGCGGGCACCGATCGAGCCCGCATCGCAGCGCGGATCGAGCGCCTTCGGGCACTCGATCCGTCGCTGGGCGGTGAACTCTTCTCCGCACGGGTCCGAGCGCTGCTTGAGCGCCCGGAGTGAGCAGGGGCGAGGCCCCGTGCCGTTTCCTCTTTACGGCACGGGCCCCCACGCACCAAGGAGGATCGCGATGTCAATGCCATCGACCACGCCATCGCCATTCAGATCGCCGGGACAACCGGGGCACGGGCCCCATGAGCCGAGCAGAATCGCGAGGTCGGCTCCATCAACGACGCCGTCATCGTTGATGTCGCCAATGGCCCGCACCTTCAGCAGCACACCGCTCGCGCCGATCTGCGGATCGATGAAGAGCGTGAGGGGCAGCGTCGGAACCGATGTTGTTGCAAAGGAGCCCGTCCTGTCGCCCGCGACAAGCACGCCGAAGGTGTCGCTCCACACCGGCACGAATCCGTTGATCAGTTCAACATGGAGCGCGCCACCGAGCGAGGCGAGACCGGAGACGGCCACGCGATCGAACTCGACGCCCGCCTCCAGGCCGCCCAGTTGAATGAGCAGAGCACCGGAGGCGGTTTGCGTGAAGTTGCCGTTGATCGCGAGTTCACCTGCGGATGAGCCCGGGCTCACAAGACCGCCATTCAGGGTCGACGCACTCACGATGCCGTCGCCTGACAGAATGCCGTCGTTGCAGATGATCAACCCGGGAGCGGAGACGAGGCCGTCCACGAGCCGCAGGTTCGCCGACTGCGCCAGGCAGCCGAAGGCGAACGGATCCACCGAGGTGAGGGTGCCGCTCACCTCGATCGTCCCCGCCACCCAGTTGACCAGCGAACCTGAGTGCACTGCCAGGTCCACCACCGAGAGCAGCGCCGAGGCGTCGAAGAGATTGAGAGTGCCACCGGCCTCGATGATCACGGTGTTCACGAAGACCGCGCCATTCAGGCCGATCGTGAGCACGCCTCCGGCCTGGATCGAGAGCGTCTCGATGACCTCGAGCGATGCACCGGTCGCCGAGCTGATCACCAGTTCGCCACCACTCTCGATCGTGACATTCCGAGCGATCGCGCCGAGCGCATCGATGATGACCTGCTTCCGAATGGTCACATCCGACATCTCCGTCGGCACACCCGTACACCAGTTGCCTGCGTTGAACCAGGAGCCGCCGCCGGAGCCGATGAAGCGACCCGTCGCCTCGACGGTGACCGTCGCGGTGCAGGAGCTCTCGTTCCCGGCCGAATCTCGCACCGTGAGCGTCACCGTGTGCGAACCGACATCGGCGCAGGTGAACGCGCTCTTCGAGAGCTCCATGAACGCGATGATGCAGTTGTCGCTGCTGCCATCATCGATGTCATCGGGGGTGATCGTCGCGTTCCCGTTCGCGTCGAGCGTGATCGTGATGTCCTTGCACACGGCGACCGGAGGCTCGGTTTCGAGACCGTAGGCCACCGAAGTCGGCCCGTAGGTGATGTCGATCGTGCAGAGGCGCGGCAGCGGATGCAGCACGCTCGTGAACTCGCCCAGGCGAGCGCCGCCCGATGTGCTGAGGAAGGTGATCGTCTCGCCCAGCGCCGGCGTGAAGCCACCCGCGAAACTCAGCGACGCAAGACCGTTGAGTTCGAGATTGCCCGTGGAGGTCAGACGCACCGGACCGGCAGCGCTGCTGAACACCACCGACAGGGCGCCCGAGGCACCCTGCTCGTAAATGCCTGAGACTGCGAGGTCACTTTGCGCCCCGAGCACCACCGCGCCGTTGTTCGTGAAGGTCCCACCCAGCGGCGATGCGGCAAAGTCGCGGCCACCGGCTAGTTCGAAAGCAGCGCCCGAACCGATCGTGGTCAGTCCACTGACTGCCGGGATGCTCGAGCCCGGTCCATCGAGCACCACTTGCGCACCCGACCCGAGCGTACGGATCGTCGCCGCTGGCCAGACGATCGTGCCTCCACCCGGTCCCGCTGACCATGTTCCGCCCATCAGCGTGTTCGTCCCTCCGTCGTAGTTCGTCACCACTGCCGACTGGATCGACACCGTTCCCGCCACCGCGTGGATCGTGCCTTGGTTCGACAGGTTCGAAAGCGATGAGAGTGTCAGTGTCTGGCCCGCAAGTTCGCCCGAGATCAGACCCTGGTTCACCACCAGCTTCGTGCCGCCGGCCGCGCCGAAGAGTGAACCCACGATCGCAATGCCGCTCCCCCGAACCACGGTGGAAGGCCCCAGCGTCAGGGTCTGCTCTGCGCCAGCCCCCCAGAAGCCGAGCGTTCGATTGTTGAGCCCCGATGTCCCCTGAAGGATCACTTCCGCGTTCAGCGTCGCACTCCCCTCCGCCGCGAGACGGGCGTTGGCCCCAGACACCACCACTTGGCCGTTCACGGTCAGGAAGTCGGCGAAGCGAAGACTCGCGCTCGCCGCCGAAAGCACCATGTCACCGTTCACCGTCACGCCAACCAGCCGATTGCCGCTGTTGGATGACGCCGACAGCATCGCTCCGCGCGTCAACGCGACCGTGCCACCCGTCATCGTTCCGCCATTCAGAGTCCACGATCCAGTCCCCCCATCCAGCGTCAGCGTCGAGGCAGTGTTGTCGAGATTCCCCGTGAAGCTCACCGACCCGCCGTTGTTCACGAAGGTTCCCAGCGATGATGTTGTGAAGTTGCCACCCAGCACCAGCGCAGCTCCGGATTCCACGATTTGAGTACCCGAACTGATCCACGACGCCGACTGGATCGACACCGTTCCCGCCACCGCGTGGATCGTGCCTTCGTTCGACAGGTTCGAAAACGATGAGAGTGTCAGTGTCTGACCCGCAAGTTCGCCCGAGATCAGACCCTGGTTCACCACCAGCTTCGTGCCGCCGGCCGCGCCGAAGAGTGAACCCACGATCGCAATGCCGCTCCCCCGAACCACGGTGGAAGGCCCCAGCGTCAGGGTCTGCGCTGCGCCAGCCCCCCAGAAGCCGAGCGTTCGATTGTTGAGCCCCGATGTCCCCTGAAGGATCACTTCCGCGTTCAGCGTCGCACTCCCCTCCGCCGCGAGACGGGCGTTGGCCCCAGACACCACCACTTGGCCGTTCACGGTCAGGAAGTCGGCGAAGCGAAGACTCGCGCTCGCCGCCGAAAGCACCATGTCACCGTTCACCGTCACGCCAACCAGCCGATTGCCGCTGTTGGATGACGCCGACAGCATCGCTCCGCGCGTCAACGCGACCGTGCCACCCGTCATCGTTCCGCCATTCAGAGTCCACGATCCAGTCCCCCCATCCAGCGTCAGCGTCGAGGCAGTGTTGTCGAGATTCCCCGTGAAGCTCACCGACCCGCCGTTGTTCACGAAGGTTCCCAGCGATGATGTTGTGAAGTTGCCACCCAGCACCAGCGCAGCTCCGGATTCCACGATTTGAGTACCCGAACTGATCCACGACGCCGACTGGATCGACACCGTTCCCGCCACCGCGTGGATCGTGCCTTCGTTCGACAGGTTCGAAAACGATGAGAGTGTCAGTGTCTGACCCGCAAGTTCGCCCGAGATCAGACCCTGGTTCACCACCAGCTTCGTGCCGCCGGCCGCGCCGAAGAGTGAACCCACGATCGCAATGCCGCTCCCCCGAACCACGGTGGAAGGCCCCAGCGTCAGGGTCTGCGCTGCGCCAGCCCCCCAGAAGCCGAGCGTTCGATTGTTGAGCCCCGATGTCCCCTGAAGGATCACTTCCGCGTTCAGCGTCGCACTCCCCTCCGCCGCGAGACGGGCGTTGGCCCCAGACACCACCACTTGGCCGTTCACGGTCAGGAAGTCGGCGAAGCGAAGACTCGCGCTCGCCGCCGAAAGCACCATGTCACCGTTCACCGTCACGCCAACCAGCCGATTGCCGCTGTTGGATGACGCCGTGAGCGGATTCGCGAAAGTCCATGTTCCCCCCTGCATCGTGCCGCCGTTCATCGCGATGGTGCCCGTCACATTGGCCACGGTGCTCAGGATCAGCGTGCCCCCGTTCAAGTTCAGCGTCTCGGCGCACTCGAGGCTGTTGATCGTGGCCGTGCCCGTTGTGAAGTTCACGCTGATCGCCGCGGGGACATCGATCACGACATCATCGGTCGCTCCGGGAACGCCGACGGGGAGCCAGTTGTTCGCGTCGTGCCACGAGCTGTTGCCAGCATTGCCCGTCCAGGTCCTGGTGGCGGCCAGCGCCGAACTCCCGACCGCGAGTGCGATGACGGACGCCAGCATCGCATGCGAAGACCACACGCTCCGAACTGCATCGCCGCCACGATGACTTTGCATTGACTTTGACATGTTCGCTTCCATTTCTGACCGCTCGGTCCCGTCCAGCCACGATCTGCTGTCAACCGGCTCGGAGCCTTCCCATCCCATGCTCCGTTGCGTGGGACCGGCTCCAAGCGACAGCTTGCACCTGGATCAAGCGCAATCCGCTGGACAATTCCCTTGAGATTGATGAGAGGCCCTGTCCCTGAATTCGTCAGGGCCACCCCCAGAGAAACTTGAGCAAGCGCTCAATCATCAGCGCGGGCGGCTGCCGGGGTTTCGCGCTGGATGCTGGCGCCAAGTGAAGGAGCCCCCGCTGCTGATGTCCACGACGAGCGCGGCGCGGAGTGTCGGGCCGAGGTCACAGGCCGAACTGCCCATCGACCGCACTCGCTCAGCCCATCGGTCGGAGCTGGCCGAGCGCGGCGCACCCCGCGCGCAGATCCCATGCTTGCCGCGAGCGCTCGCCGGTGGTGTTCGAGATCGCCCGAATCTCAATGGCGGGTACGCCAAGCCGAAGCGCCGCGTGCACCACGGCGGCACCTTCCATCGCTTCGGCAATCGCGCCGCAGCGCGAGGCGACCAGCGCTGCCGCGTCATCGGTCCCGGAGCATGTGGCGACCGTCGCGATCACGCCGCGCCGCGCCCCGGATGGCGCCATCGCGCCGAGGCGATCATCAACGGGCACTCGATTCCCCTCAAATGGCCCGATGGGGAACCCGATGGAGGACATCGTCGCGAAGCCGTCGGGGGTCACGATGCCCTCTTCAAAGTAGATGCACGCCTCGGCGACGACGAGATCGCCAGGCGTCAATCCCGACCCAGGCAGTGCGCCCGCCACTCCGGCGCTGAGCACTGCGTCAAACGGTCCATGTCGAAGGAGCGCCTCGGTCGTGGCCGCCGCCGCATTCACCCGGCCGATCCCAGCGACGATGACCGAAGGGAAGTGCGCTCGCAGCGCGTCGGCCTCGCGCTCGACCGACACGACCGCGAGCACGCTCACGCTGGCTCATCCTCATCGTTCGTCGCAGCAGCGCTGCGCTCGGCACTGATCACGGAAGCCAGCTCACCAAGCGTTGCCGTGCGCTGCGAGCCCGAATCGAGGTTCTTCACCGTCACCGCGCCCTCGGCGAGTTCGGCGCCGAGGATGACCGCCACCCTGGCGCGCTGCTTCGCGGCCTCGGCGAGAAGCTTCCCGACATTGCGCGTGGACTTGTAACTCCGCCGCACATGGAGCCCCGCGCGGCGAAGCTCTGTGGCGAGCGCCGGCAGGCGCTCCTCGCCTTCAGGTGACGCCGCGATCAGGAAGGCAGCTGGCCGCGGAAGGAGCGCCGCGCCATCAGAAGGCAGGAGCCCGCGATCTCGGAGCATCAGCGAGAGCACCACATCGCCCATGCCGAAGCCGATGGCCGGCATCGACGGACCGCCGAAGAGTTCCACCAGCCCGTCGTAGCGACCGCCCCCCGCCACCGCGCGCTCGGCGCCATGCGTGTCGTGAATCTCAAAGACCGTGCCGGTGTAGTAGGCGAGACCGCGCACGATGCCGAGGTCGAAGTCACACCACTCCGCCACGCCTGATGCACCGAGCGCTGCTGCGAGCGCCCGCAGCGGATCGAGCGCCGCCGGGGCGACCCCCGAGCACTCGCGCATCACGCTCTCGAAGAACGCCGGTGCTTCGGGCACTGGGATCGCACGGCCCGCAATGGCATCGAGCCGCGCCAGTGATTCCATATCGAGCCCGATCGCCGCAGCCTGCGCCGCAAACTCCGAACCCGGCACCTTGCCCCTTCGGTCGAGCAACTCGAACGCCTGTGCCGCCCGCTCGGGAGCGACGCCGAGCGCGGCGAGCACCGCCGCGACCGCGTGACGATCGCTCACCCGGCAGCGCACCTCCTTCGGCGAAAGCCCGAGCAACTCGAGCGCGTGGAGCGCCACCGCCATCACCTCGACATCGGCGCCGGCGCCTTCCAGTCCGACGAGATCGACATTCCACTGAATGAACTCGCGCAGTCGCCCTCGCTGAGGGCGCTCCGCTCGGAAGTGCTGCGGAATGGCGAACCACTTGACCGGCACCGGCAGCGCCCCTGCGCGAGCCGCGATCATGCGCGCGAGCGTCGGCGTGAACTCCGGCCGAAGCGCGTAGTCGCTCTCGCCCCCGCTCCGTCGAAAGGAGAAGAGCTCGCTCACGATGCCCGGGCCGCTCTTGGCGGTGTAGAGCTCCAAGTGTTCGAAGGTGGGGCCCTCGATCTCATCGAAACCATGCAGAACGCTTGCGCGGCGCCACACCCCCTCGAGATGGCGCCGCAGCGCCATCTCGGCAGGATAGAAGTCGCGCGTGCCCTTCGGGGCCTGATACTTCGACGATGCGCTCATGGGGCGGCGAGTCTAGGCGTGGCCGCCGCGCCCCTGCTTCACCACTCCGGACCACCGCTGTAGCGGCCGTAGACATCGGCCATCGCCTGCACCATCTCGCCGAGCGTGCAGCGGGCATGGGCTCCCTTGACGAGCGCCGGCATCACATTGCGACCCTCGCGAGCCGACTCGCGAATGGCATCGAGGGCTCCGGCCGCCTCGTCGGCGCTCCTCTCCCGCCGCAACTTGGCCAGGCGGGCATTCTGCTCGTCTTCGACCGCATGCGGAATCTGAAGGATCTCCATCGCCGCATCTTCGTTCCCCTCGGTGTAGGCGTTCACGCCGACGATGATGCGATCGCCCGCTTCCATCTCCTGGCCGAACCGATAGCTCGCCTCGGCGATCGAGCGCCGGAAGTAGCCGCGATGAATGCCCTCAATGACGCCGCCCATCTCGTCGATCTCGCGGATCATCGCATTCGCGTCCTGCTCCATGCGATCGGTGAGCGACTCGACGAACCAGCTCCCACCAAGCGGATCGACGGTGCGCTGAACGCCCGTTTCATGCGCCAGGATCTGCTGGGTCCGCAGCGCGACACGCACGGCCGTTTCCGTGGGCAGGCCAAGAGTCTCATCCATCGAATCCGTGTGCAGACTCTGGCACCCACCGAGCACGCCGGCCATCGCCTGGAAGGCGACGCGCACGATGTTGTTCAAGGGCTGCTGCTCGGTGAGCGAGCACCCTGCGGTCTGGACATGGGTGCGCATGAGCCATGAGCGCTGATTCTTCGCGCCGAAACGATCCCGCATCGCGAGCGCCCAGATGCGCCGCGCCGCGCGGAGCTTGCAGATCTCCTCGAAGAACTCATTGTGGCTGTTGAAGAAGAAGGAGAGACGCGGCGCGAAAGTATCGACCGGCAGGCCGCGAGCGATGCACGCCTCGACATACTCCATGCCGTCGCGCAGCGTGAAGGCGAGCTCCTGGGTCGCGGTGCTGCCCGCCTCGCGAATGTGGTAGCCGGAGATCGACACGGAGTTCCACTTCGGCAGATGCTGAGAAGCGAACTCGATGGTGTCGACGACCAGCTTGAGGCTCGCCTCGGGTGGATAGATGAACTCGTTCTGGCTGTGGAACTCCTTCAGAATGTCGTTCTGAAGCGTTCCGCCGAGCGAGGACCACGGGATTCCGCGCTCCTCCGCCATGGCCAGGTACATCGCCCAGATGACTGCGGCGGGACCGTTGATGGTCTGGCTCACCGTCACCTCTCCGATCGGAATGTCGGCATAGAGGCGATGCATGTCCTCGATCGACGCCACAGCGACTCCGCAGCGACCCACTTCGCCAACGCTCAGCGGATCGTCGCTGTCGCGCCCCATGAGCGTGGGAAGGTCGAACGCCGTCGAGAGGCCCGTGTTGGCCTTCGTGCCCTTCGCGTTCTCGAGCAGATACTTGAAGCGGCGATTGGTGTCGTCAGCACTCCCGAATCCGGCGAACTGGCGCATCGTCCAGAGGCGGTCGCGGTACATCGTGCGGTGAATGCCGCGCGTGAATGGGAACGCTCCAGGTTCACCGATCCGCTCCGACGGCGCGGCGACATTCTTCGCCGAAGTCGTCGAGACCGTCGACGGCCCGTAGATGGCGTCCAGCTCGTAGCCGGAGATGGTCACCGCTTCCGGATCGAGCGGACGAGAGGAGTGGGCCGTGCGAGGGTCGTGAATGCTGGTCATGGTCGATGATTCGATGGTGCAGATGAGACGACTTCAAGATGCGCGGTTTTTGCGGGCATCGCCGCAGCCGCGTTTGACTTCGGGCAAGAGTCAGATAACCAAACACGAAGGAGCACCGCGCTCCCGATGAAGAAGCGTAGCAAAGAGGGCACTGGACTTGAATCCGCGGTGCCACCAGTTACCATCCCCACCGCAGGCATCATCGGGATAGGGGACCCATTTCGGTTCTCATGCAGAGAGGGAAAAGATGACTTTGAATCACTCGATCGCCCGTTCGCTCGGGCTTGCGGCCGTTCTCGTCGCTTCGTCGGCCGCCATGGCATCGACCGAAACGGCGCCATCGCTTTCCTTCGACCTCAAGGTCGGCTCGACCTCGGCGAGTTGGTCGGACAACTTCGGAGTGGCTGTCGCGGACTCCAAGTTCTTCTCCTACGCCGGTTCGAAGAACACCTCGAAGGGAAGCTTCGAGTACTCGATCATGGCCGACCCTGACCCGGTCCTCGGCTTTGACTTCAGCTTCTGGAACACCTCAGACGAGACGCAGGTGTTCAGCGTTCTGGTCACGCTGCCAGTGGTTCCGTGGGCGAACGCCACCACCATGGGTGCGTCGATCGGCGGTTCGGTGACGGACGCCAATGGTGATGGCATCGGCACCCTTTCGTCGGTCGGAACTGACTCGGTGTTCACCGGCTGGATCGACGGCGCCCTGTGGATGCCGCTGCTCAAGGCCATCTCCGTCGATGTGCCATTCACCGGTGGAACCTCGATCATCAGCGATGTTGATGGTCTCCCCGGCCCGAGCAAGCCCGGCCCCTTCGGTGTCGCGAACACCATGTCGATCGCGCTTGAGTTCCAGTTGACTCCGGGCGATCGCGCTTCGTTCACTGGCGTCTTCATCGTCGAGTACATCCCCGCTCCCAGCGCGCTGGTCGTGCTGGCAGGTGGCACGGTGATCGGTCGCCGTCGTCGCAACTGACGCGAGCGGATCCATGCGGTCGAACCGGGGGTTCAGCCCTCGGCACAAGACCCGGAACAATCTGAACGCGACGCTTCAAACATCGTCACTCTCTGAACGCCGGTCCCCATGGGCCGGCGTTCTTCTTTGCAGACACACGCCCCGCGAAGCTGAAGGACCCGCACAACGGAGTGCATCCCACTCCGCACACAGCGAGAATGCAGAGTGACCGTGCAGAGCAAGGCCCACCGAGTGCAGCTCGTTGCCGCCTTCTCGGCCGTCTATCTCATCTGGGGCTCGACTTACCTGGGCATGAAGATCGCCATCGAGGCGATTCCGCCCCTTCCGATGGGCGCAGTGCGCTTCACCACCGCGGGCGTGCTGCTCATCCTGGTGCTGGTGGTCGCGGGGCGCGTCGATCTCGCATGGCTGCGCTCTCTTCGATACTGGCGCTCCGCCGCGCTGACAGGAACGCTGATGCTGGTCGGCGCGAATGCGCTGTTGGCCTGGAGCCTTCACTGGATTCCGTCGGGGACCGCGGCGCTCGTGGTCGCGTGCACACCCGTCTGGCTGGTGCTTCTTGATTGGCTGCAGACGCGTCGCGGAGCCCCGGGGTGGCGCATCGTGGTCGGATTGATCTTCGGTGCGGCGGGTGTCGCGGCGCTCGCGGGCGTGGGCTCGGGCGCCATGGCAGGTGGTTCCCTCTCTCAAGAGAGCTTCGGCATCCTCGTCGCCACCGGGAGCACGCTCTGCTGGGCGCTGGGTTCGATCCTCGGTCGCCGGACACCGCAGCCGAAGGACCTGCTTGTCGGCGCCGGGATGCAGATGATCGCGGGCGGCCTGGTGATGAGCGCGCTCACCCTGCTGCTCTCGCCGTGGTGGCCCGTCGAGTGGAGCGCGGCGGGCGCAAGGCAATGGAGCGCGATTGCGTACCTCACCATCGCCGGAAGCATGGTGGGGTTCACCGCCTATGTCTGGCTCCTTCAGAACACGAGCGCCGCAAGGGTCTCGACCTATGCCTATGTGAACCCGCTGGTGGCCGTCGCGCTTGGTTGGCTGGTGCTCTCGGAGACTCCCTCCACGCGCGTGCTGATCGCGGCGCCGGTCATCCTTGCCGGGGTCATTCTCCTCCAGTGGCCCGTTCGATCGCGCGGCGCCGCCACGGTCGCGGTCAAGCCGGGACACTCGGCAAACGCTGATCGGCGGGAACGCGACTCGACCACCGGTGAGCAAGAGCGCACAACCGTCGTCGTCACACCGCGAAGTACTTCGCCTGGGGGTGATGCACGATGATCGCGCTCGTCGACTGCTCCGGCACGATCTGCCAGTTCTCCGTCAGCGTGCAGCCGATGCGCTCCGGCCGCAGCAATCGGAAGAGCTTCTCCTGATCGCTCATGTCCGGACACGCGGGGTAGCCGAAGCTGTAGCGACTGCCGCGATAGTGCTGCGTGAAGAGGCGCTCCACACGCGGGTCGTCGTCGCCGCCGATCCCCAGTTCGCTTCGCATGCGCTTGTGCCAGAGTTCGGCCAGCGCCTCGGTGCACTCGACGCCCATGCCGTGCATGTAGAGGTACTCGGTGTATTCGTTGCGCTCGAAGAGCTGCCTGGCGCGGTGACTCACCTCGATGCCCATCGTGACGCAATGGAAGCCGATCACATCGCGCTCGCCACTCTCGACCGAGCGGAAGAAGTCACTGATGCAGAGCCGCTCCCGGCCAGACTGCCGCGGGAAGCGGAAGGTCTCACGCACCTGCGCGGGATTCTCGGGGTCGTAGATGAGCAGCTCGTCGCCGCGCGACTGGCACTCGAAGTAGCCGTAGGCGACTGCGGGGCGGAGAATTCTCTCCTCGCGGCAGAGCACCTGAAGGCGCGCGAAGATCGCGTCGGCCTGATCCTCGATGAGGCGCTCATAGGACGCTTCATCCATCGCCCCCTTCTTGAAGCCCCACTGACCGCGATAGAGCGCGACCTTGTTGACGAAGGGATAGATCTGCCGGAGGTCGATGTCCTCGACGATTCGATCGCCGAGGAATGGCGGCTTCGGAAGGGAGTGCGTCGAGGTCACGCGTGGCGAAGGTGCGTCTTCAGCGCGACGAGGCGCGCCCGATGAAGCGCCGCCCGCGGGAGTGGCACCGCTCGCGCCGCCGCCCTGGGCGCGAGAAGTCGCGCTGGTCGGGGTCACTCCTGCTGGCGTCGCTCCGGTGGCGCCAGAGGCAGTCGCAGTGGCCACTGCGCCACCGACGGCGCCATCAGCGCGGCTCTCGAGGCGCTGACCGACGCGGGCATCGACCTCCGCTCTCTTCTGGAGGCGCGCTTCGACTTCGGCGTCAATCCGGCTCAACTCACCCGACGCAAGCGCATCACAGACGGCAAGCCCCTCGAAGGCGTCCTTGCCGTAGTACACAGGTCCCTTGTAGATCTTCCGAAGGTGACTCTCGGCGTAGTGGCGCGTCAGCGCCGCGCCGCCCAGCATGACCGGAACGGTGACCCCGATGGCATTCAGCTCATGGAGGTTCTGCTCCATGACGGTGACGCTCTTCACCAGCAGTCCGCTCATGCCGATCACATCGGCCCCGGTGCGCCGCCACGCCTCCACGATCTGCTGGAGCGACTGCTTGATGCCGATGTTGTGCACCTCGTAGCCGTTGTTTGAGAGAATGATGTCGACCAGGTTCTTGCCGATGTCATGGACATCGCCGGCGACCGTGGCCAGCACCACCTTCGCCCGCGCCTGGCCGGTTTCGCTCTTCTCCATGAATGGCTGGAGCAGTGCGACCGACTTCTTCATGACCGACGCGCTCTGAAGCACGAACGGGAGTTGCATGCGCCCTGACGCGAAGAGCTCACCCACCGTCTTCATGCCCGCCAGCAGATGATCATTGATGATCGCCAGCGGCGCATACTTCGAGCGCGCTTCTTCCAGCGTTCGCTCGAGGTTGCGGTCGTCGCCATCCACGATGTGGCGCTGAAGGCGCTCCTCGAGCGGGAGTTCATCGAGCCCGCGCTTGGCGACCGTCGCTTCGGCGCCATCGGGGAAGAGCGAAATGAAGTGCAGCAGCGGATCGAAGTCGGCGGCCTTGCCTTCGGGGCGCCGCTCACCGCGGGCATCGAAGATGAGCCAGCGAGCGGCCTCCCAGTGCTCAGGATCGATGCGATCTCTCGGCTGGATGCGACTCGCGTGCACGATCGCCGCGGTCAGGCCGCGCTCGAGCGCTTCTGCAAGGAAGACGCTGTTCAGCACCGCCCGCGCCGGCGGCTTCAGTCCGAAGCTGACATTGGAGAGCCCGAGCAGGATGCCGCACTTGGGGAAGCGGCGCGAGATCCGCTCGATCCCGTCGAGGGTCTCAAGGGCAAGGCGACGGTCCTCCTCGTTGCCGGTGGCGATCGTGAAGGTCAGCGGGTCGAAGAGGAGATCCTGCTCGTCGAGCCCCCACTTCCGCGTGAAGAGGTCGTGCATCCGCTCGGCGATCGCGAGCTTGCGATCGGCACTCTTGGCCATGCCCGCGACGGGATCCTCGTCGATGGTGAGCGCCACGCAGGCGGCGCCATAGCGCTTGAGCAGCGGGCAGATCTCGTCGAAGCGCTTCTCGCCATCCTCCAGGTTGATCGAGTTGACGACGCACTTTCCGCCGGCGCGCTGAAGCCCTGCCTCGATGACATCGGCCTGTGTCGAGTCGAGCATGAGCGGCGCATTCACCTGACGCACCAGTCGCGACGACACTTCGCTCATGTCGCGGACACCATCCCGCCCCACGAAGTCGACACAGAGGTCGAGGAGTTGTGAGCCGTCGCGAATCTCCTCCTTGGCCATGCCGAGCAGGCCGTCCCACTCTTCGGCGTCGAGCATCCTCTTGAACGCACGGCTGCCGTTGGCGTTGGTGCGCTCGGCGACGATGAGGAAGGAGTTCTCCTGCCGGAACTCGACCATGCTGTAGAGACTGCTGCACCCCGGCGGAAGCGGCACGAGCGTGCGCGGTTCGCGCACGCGACCGTCGATCACCTCGGAGAGTGCGCGGATGTGGCCCGGCGTGGTGCCGCAGCATCCGCCCACCACATTCACCCGGAACTCCTCCATGAAGCGCCTCATGGCCGCGGCAAAAGCCCCTGCCGCAAGCGGATACTCCGTGCGCCCTTCAACGAGGATTGGCAGACCGGCGTTCGGGATGACACTGATCGCTCGAGACCAGTGCTTCGAGAGATAGGCGATGTGCTCGGCCATCTCGACCGGCCCCGTGGCGCAGTTGAGCCCGAGCGACGCGATGGGAAAGGGCGCAAGCGCATTCAGCACCGCGCCAATGTCGGAGCCGAGCAGCATCGTCCCTGTGGTCTCGACCGTGACGGAGACCATGATGGGCACCTCCTCAGGTGAGCGCTTCGCATCGGCGAGCGCATCAAGGCACGCGTTGACCGCGCACTTCACCTGAAGCAGGTCCTGGCAGGTCTCGATGATGAAGCAGTCGACGCCGCCTTCGAGAAGGGCCGCCGCCTGCTCTCGATAGCTGGCGAGCATGGTGGGCCAATCCGTGTTTCCCAGTGTGATGAGCTTCGTGCCGGGCCCCATGCTGCCAGCGACAAACCGCGGCTTCTCGGGCGTGGAGAAGCGATCACACGCGGCGCGGGCCACGAGCGCCGCCTGACGATTGAGCTCCGGAACCCAGCCGACAAGTTCCTGATCGAACTCCGCCGCGACGAGACGATTCGCACCGAAGGTGTTGGTCTCGACGACATCAGCCCCCGCTGCAAGGAACGACTCGTGGATCGACTGAATCAGCGCGGGGCGCGATCGCACGAGAATGTCCGTGCAGTTGTCCCGGCCGAGATAGTCCGACACGCCACAGTCGGGACACGCGTGGACGGAAGTTCCCATGGCGCCGTCGAAGAGCAGCACCCGACGGGCAAGCGCGTCTGCGAATCGCAACGAGGGACGAGCAGTTCCTGGGGTCACGGAGAGAAGCGTAGCGTGGGATCGGCAGCCTTTCAACCGTTCATCCGGATGAACGGATGGTTGAGAACCTTGCCGCGCCCGCACCGTCGGCGCCACCGGAACCACGACCGCAATCCCCGCTCGCCACGACTCGGATCGAATCCGATTCATCAAGTGTCCGCCAACTCTGGCGCGACGGAGGCGAGTTGCTGGAGGAACCCATGCGTTGCTTGAACACCCCTGTTTGCCTTGCCGCCGCATCCACGCTCGCGCTGAGCGTGTCGTTGCTGGCTGGTGATGACCCCGGCTCGTCAACTGATCCCACGCAGGTCACCCCTGCCGCCAAGGAGGTCATCGACCGCGCCATCAATGCCATGGGCGGAGCGGCGCTCTTTGATGCCGTCCAGAGCGTCTCCTTCGACTGCGAGATGGAGAACGCGCAGGGCACCATGCTCATGACGGTCATGGCCCGCAATGGCGCCGGGACCATCATGAATCAGTCACTCATCCCGCCTGGCGGTGGCGAGCCGGTCAACCACCGCGTTTTGACCGCCACCATGAACGCCGGATGGGCGCGCGATGTTGAGTCCGGCGGTGTCCGATTGATGCCCTCGGGCGTGGCTGCAAGCATCGCCCGCGCGGGCGATCAGTGGAACTTCCTGCGCACTGCCATGGGCCAGTTCCGTATGGTCGATCACGACGGGCCAGCCATGTTCGCGGGACGGGAGTGCACGCGGGTGCGCTGCTCCGATCCGCGCACGGCGGGACTCCAGACGCTCACCCTCTACTTCGACGATGAAACCGGCTTGCCGCTCGGCCAGGAGACTGCGACAGCCGCTGGCTCGCTGATCAGCGGCATCGCGCGAATCGACGAGTGGCAGACCGTCGACGGCATGATGATCCCGAAGCGCATCGCCGTGGAGGGACAGACGGGCACAAGCACGCTGACCTTCACTCGCGTGGAGTTCAACGGCGTGCCCGCGTCAGCGTTCGACATGCCCGAGGATGTGGCCACCCTGCTCGTGGCGAGCGCGGGCTGACCCGTTCGCACGGCAATCACGCGGCGGCGCGGCGAGATCGCTCGTCGCGCCTCCGCTTCTTGAGGACTGGAGGTCCCACCATGACACCATCGACTGTCACCCGAAACTCGCGCTTCACGCACACTCGATGGCTTGGTGTGACCGCCTTGGCTGCCGTGACCGTGACCATGGCCGGAACTCAAGGTGCCTCGGGCAACTCGAGGGATCGATCAGGCGACAATGGCGGCACGAACGGGACGGGCACTCAGTTGATCGAGCCGATCGACCGAATCGACAGGAGGCTCTTCTCCGTCACCACCACGCCGACGGCGCTCACCCGGCAGTGGATGAACAGCGTGCTGACCGCCACTGGGAGTCCGCAGAAGCATTCGAATCTCTCGCGCTTCGAGTTCACCTGCGTGGTCACCGGCTCCTTCGGCACAATGACACTCGAGGTGGCCTCGCGCAACACCGGTAGTGTCTTCTTCTCCCAGGAGATAGAGAGCACGAATCGCTTCGACCCGATCCGTCTCCTCAAGTTTGAGATCCTCGACACCTCGGGCCGAGTGACTGCCTCCGATGGTGATCAGCCGATGACGATTCCGCTGCCAGCTGAGGTCATGAGCGCCCTTCGGCGCGCCGGGGATATCTGGAGCCCGATGCTCACCATGCTCGGTCAGTTCGAGCAGGTCCAGAGCGTCTCCACCCAGGTCATCGGTCTGCGGACTTACACCGTTCTCACCATGAGCCAGCCAAAGCTCCCTGGCATGACCGAAGGCCGGATCTTCATCGATACCACCACAGGCCTGCCCGCGATGGTGGATACGACCGTGCTTCGTGACATTCCCATTTCTGGTCGGTACACCATCACGGCATGGCAGACGATTTCAGGAATGCAGATCCCCTTGACCATGATCCTCGACGGGCCGGATGGTCGGAGCAACCTGACCTTCACCCATATGGCGCTCTACGACACCAACGGCAACCCGCTGTAGGGGCTGCGCAGTCGACCAAGGGCGTCACTCTGGATTGCCTTCGGGGGCTCGCGACGATCATCGCCGCGCTGATGCTCTCGGCGCTCGGTCTCCTGACGACCGGATGCGCTTCGACATCCGAGAGTGGGCACGCGATCAGTTCAACTGACTCCGCATCGACAGCAAGCGCGAGACCCGGTGACGAGGCGATTTCAAACGAGATTGCGCTGGCCACCTTCGATGCCGTCTGGAAGCGCATCAGCGAAACCGACTTCGATCCCGACCACGGCGGTGTGAACTGGGTGGCCGTTCGCGAGGAGCTGCGACCGAAGGCGAACGCGGCCACGACTCAGACCGAGCTTCGTCGAGTGCTCCACGACATGGTGGGTCGACTCAATCGCTCCCACTTCGCGGTCATTCCCGGCGAAGTGGCGCAACCTCGCCGCGCCTCGACGCGCGACTCCAGCGCGGGCCGCGCATCGTCACCATCGCCCGGGCCCGCCGCATCGGCCACCACGACCTCGCCGTCGTCGGGGGACGCGAGTGCCCCGTCGCCTGCTGACGATCGCCGCGACGCCCAAACCCCCTCGCCAGACGGCTCCGTCGACGGCGGCCGTGATGACGCGACTTTCGGACTCTCCCTGCGGTCGATTGAATCCCAGGTCGTCGTCTTTGATGTGGCCGAGGGTTCAAGCGCTGCCAAGGCGGGTGTCGAGCGAGGCTGGATCGTGCGTCGAATCGGGGACGACGACCCGGAGCCCACCCTTGCGCTGGTCGCTCAATCGAGCGGCCCGATGGCGCGCATGGCGGCCGAGGCGTACGCCGCGAGCCTCGACGCAGGTCCGCCGGGAGTCGTGCGCATGATCTTCGAGGACAACAAGGGAGTGGAGCGCACGCTCGACCTCGAGCGACGCGACTCCAACACCCGCTATGTGAAGGTCGGCGCCCTTCCCCCCATGGTGGTGTCCATGAAGAGCGGTTGGGTCGATGAGGAGACACTCGCACGAGCCGGCGCATCGGGCGCTCGCGTTGGCCTGATCCGGTTCAGCGTCTGGGTCCCTGAGGTGGGACCAATGGTCGATGAAGCCGTCGATGCCCTGCGCGACGCCGATGGCATCATCATCGACTTGCGGGGCAACCCGGGTGGATTCGTCGGCATGGTCATGGGCACCGGCGGACACTTCGTGACCGAGCCGATCGGAATCGGAACCATGATCAGCCGGGAGAGTGAACTCAACTTCCGCCTCAATCCGCGTCGCGCAACGCGCGACGGGCGTGCCGTGTCGCCCATCACTGCGCCACTTGCGATCCTTCTCGATCCGGGCTCCGCCAGCACCAGCGAGATTTTTGCCGGCGGACTTCAGGACATCGGTCGGGCGCGCATCTTCGGCGAAGCCAGCGCCGGCGCAGCGCTCCCCGCCCAGCTCTACCTGCTTCCCAACGGGGATGTGCTTCTCCATGCGTTTGCCGACTTCCGAGTGCCCTCGGGAGGCACCCTCGAAGGCGGCGGGGTGCGCCCCGATGAACCCCGCGTCCTGACGCGATCTTCACTTCAAGCCGAGGGCGATCCCGTGCTTGCCGATGCACTTCGCTGGATCCGCAGCTCCACCCCGGCGGTACGATGAGCAACACTCGCGGGCGTCGCGGCCTGCGCCAACGCCGCGTGGCCATCGAAGGTTCACCATCGGTCGATCGCGAACACTGACGAGAAAGGTCCCCCATGTTGCGCTCCTCTTCGTCTCGCTCCGGATCTCGGCTGCATTGCTGGTCGGTCGCCGCCTTGGCTGCACTTGCAGGTGGCGCCCCGTGTCTTGCCCAGGGTCAGCCCACTGCACCGAAGCCGCCCGCACCGCGTGGCGCACCAACGGTGCCGGAGCTCCCGCAAGCGCCACAGCTTCCGCAGGCTCCGCAGGCGCCGGCCATGCCGCGCATGCCGGGTGCGACCGGCCCCAAGGTCACGCCGGTCGATGACGCGCCCACTCCGGAAGCGCTGTGGGCGAAGTTCATCGATGCCATCGGCGGCGAGGAGGCGATTCAGCGCAGCGGCTCGCGCCGCACGAAGGGGCGTTTCGAAGTTCCCATGGCTCAGATCAAGGGATCCATGGAGACGATCTCCAAGGCGCCCGATCTCATGGTGATGACCATCGACCTCGGTCCCGCCGGTGTGACTCGCCAAGGCTTCGATGGGACCTATGGCTGGACCGTCGATCAAGCCATGGGCGAGCGTCTGCTCGAAGGCGAGGAGCTCGATGATCTGCGCCGCAGCGGTGACATCACCGGCAGCGCCGACTTTGTGAAGCGCGCGTCGAAGGCCACCACGCTGGGCAAGGCTGACTTCCGAGGCCGCGAGACCTGGGTGGTGGAACTCGAAGGTCTCTTCACCAACCCTGCGACCTTCTATCTCGATTCGAACGACGGTCTCATTCGCGGCCTTCGCATGACCTCGAAGACGGCGATGGGTTCCATCCCCGTCGAGATCGAAGTCACCGACTACAAGCCATTGGGCAAGGAGCTGATCGCCACGCGGAACATCTCGAGACTGATGGGCATGGAGGTGATCATGACCACGGACGAGGTCATCACCGAGGAGATCCCCGCGAGCGAGTTCGAGCCGCCTGCGGCCATCAAGGCGCTCATTGAGGCGAAGAAGCAGGGTGCTGGCGCTCCCGCCGGCGGGAACACCCCAGCAGCGCCGCCAAGCGGCACCCCCAAGGGCAACGGCGGCGTCGCGCCTTGATGACCGCGCCCGCGATCAGCATCTCCGGAGTCCGCAAGCAGTTCCGCGAGACCATCGCGGTGCGCGACCTTGATCTGCGCATCGATCGCGGCACTCTGTGCGGTTTCCTCGGCCCCAACGGCGCGGGCAAGAGCACGACGATCCGGATGATCATGTCGATCATCCACCCCGATTCCGGCCGCGTGGAGGTGCTGGGTGGTTCGGCGCTCGACGCGAAGGACCGTATCGGCTACCTGCCGGAGGAGCGCGGGGTGTATCGCAAGATGCGGGTCTCCGAGTTCCTCCGTTACATGGGGCGGCTGAAGGGCCTCACCCGTCAGGACGCCGATCATCGTGCGGCGGCGTGGCTCGCGCGCCTTGAACTGGCCGAGGTGCTCCCCCGCCGCTGCGAGGAACTCAGCAAGGGCATGCAGCAGAAGGTGCAGTTCGTGGCCGCGGTCATTCACTCGCCTGAGCTGCTGATCCTCGATGAGCCCTTTTCCGGTCTCGATCCGGTGAATGCGCGACTGATGGCCTCGGTCGTTCGCGACATCAGCGCCTCGGGGGCCACCATCCTCTTCTCCACACACCAGATGTCCCACGCGGAGCAGCTCTGCAATCGAGTGGTGCTCATCAATCACGGGCTGAAGATCCTCGACGCCACGCACGATGAGATTGCCGCGCGTTTCGACCCGAGAACCATCGTGCTCGAACCGCTGCCCGGTGCAGCCATGAACGGCCGAATGCAGGCGATCGAGCAGGACATCCGCCGAATCGACGGCGTTCACGATCTCACATGGAGCGAAAGCGGCCGTCGCGCGGAGCTGGCCCTGGCTCCGAACGCCGACTCGCAGGCGATCATGTCGCGAGCGCTGGCCCTGCTGCCGTTGCGCTCGATCGAGGTGGCTCGTGTCTCGCTCGACGATGTCTTCGTGCAGTTGGTGGGCGGCGGACCCCGACCTTCAGAGGGAGGCGAAGGTGGCGATTGACCCCGGACCGCGCGCATGGCCGAAGATCGCCGCTGTCGCGTGGCGCGAGTTCCGCTACACGGCGCTGACCAAGGCCTTCATCTTCGGGGCCATTGGAGTTCCCGCCTTCATGGTGGTGTTGGTGATGGCCCTGCCCATGGTCATGAAGAGCACCACGACCGTGGTCCGGGGCACGGTGACGATCATCGATCCAACCGGCGAAGTGGCCCCGCATCTTGAGCGTCTGCTCGCGCGCGAAGCCGCCGAGAGTTCGGAAGGCTCTCGACGCGATGACATTGGTGGCGGGCCGCTCGAGCTCACGCTGGTCAGGGAGAGTGATGCCGCGAATTTGGAGACCCTGATCGGCTCGCTTGGAGACGACGGTTCGGTCGCCGTGGTGCGCGTTCCCGACGGGCTCCTCGAAGATCCGTCGTCGTCGAAGAGCACATGGGAACTCGATCTGGTGGTGCAGAACGCAACGCCGTGGCATGTCACGCAGCGGCTCGAGCGCATGAGTCGAAGCGCTGCTGTCGAGGCGCGCCTCGCGCACCTGGGCATCGATGCCACGCAGATGCGGGCGCTCATGCAGCCGCCGCGCATCACCTCGCAGCGCGTCAGCCCGCAGGGCGGACTCAAGAAGGAAGATGTCTTCTCGCGGCTCATGCTCCCTGTCGGGTTCATGATGCTGCTCTGGATCTGCGTCTTCACCAGCGGGCAGTACCTCCTCACCACGACCATCGAGGAGAAGAGCTCGCGCGTGATGGAGGTTCTGCTCTCCGCCGTCAGCCCGATGCAGCTCCTGACAGGAAAGCTCCTGGGACAGGCGATGGTGAGCATGGTGATGCTGGGCATGTACACCGGCGCCGGCGTATCAATGCTGGTCTTCCTCGCGATGGCCGACCTCGTGCAGCCGATCCAGTACCTCTGGCTCCTGCTCTACTTCGCCATGGCGTACTTCATGGTCGCCACCATGATGGTCGCCGTCGGCAGCGCCGTAAGCGACCTCCGCGAGGCGCAGGCGCTCATCACGCCGGTGATGCTGATCCTGATGGTGCCGCTCTTCCTCTGGCTTCCGATCTCAACTGCGCCCAATGGCGGATTCGCCACCGCCGCGAGCTTCATTCCGCCGGCCATACCATTCGTCATGATCCTGAGGCTTGCTTCGACGAGCGAACCGGTCCCCATGTGGCAGATCGCGCTGAGTCTCGTGGCTGGCTTTGCCAGCGTCATGGTCATGCTCTGGGCGGCCGCGAGGATCTTCCGCGTGGGCATCCTGATGCAGGGCAAGCCGCCCACGCCGCGTGAGCTCCTGCGCTGGACCCTGGTGCGCTGAACGGCCCACTGGAGCGCCGTTGCGTTCATGCTCCCCGCACCCATCACCTTGCTGCTCTGGAACACCGGCACGCTGCTGGTGATCGGTGCTCTGGTCTGGGTGATCACATGGGCGCTCTTCTTTGATCGTCACTGGAAGCGTCCGCGCTGCCCTTCATGCTGGCATGACATGAGCGGCGCCACTTCGCTCCGCTGCTCCGAGTGCGGCCATGTCGCCGCAAACGAGCGAAGGCTCCACCGCCGCCGTCGCCACTGGTGGCTTGCACTTCTCGCGTTCGCGGCGCTCCTTTCGCTCACTTTCTACCTGCGCTCGGAGTGGAGTCGTCGCGGCTGGGGGGAGATGGTCCCCGACCGGGTGGCGGTGGCGCTCCTGCCGTGGATCTCCATGAGTGGTTTCAGCGGCGACATTCACCTTGAGCTCTCCGATCGAGTTGCTCGCGGACACCTTTCAGTGCCGAATGCGATGCGCCTGCTCGAACGAGTCGCCGAAGGCGACGAGGCGGCACGGCCGGGTTCCGTCGCCTGGTATGAGAAGTATGGCCGACTCCTCGATCGCTGGGTCAATAGCGGTCGAGCCGCGATGGTCCTGTCGCACGGCTCCGTTGAGCCATTCGCCGAGATCGAGAAGCGCCTTGAGCGCCTTCCGCCGGTGCTGGCCATCATCCCGCCTGGCGGATGGATTCCCGGTCTGCCCGTACCGATGGAACTCATGGTGCAGCGGTCTATCGGAGGACTTCCGAAGAAGCGCCTGGTGATCGAAGGACACACGCTCTCCCCTGTCTCAGGTGCTCCGCGAGCGCCGATGGATCGTCCCATCGAACTCATGAGCGAGCAGCCCTTCGTCGTGCGGATTCCCTTCCTGATGGACCCGCTGCCCGAGGGTACGAACTTCGGCGAGGTCACCGTGCGCGTCGAGGAAGGGATCGGCCAAGGCGAGTGGGTACCGCTCATCTCACTCGAACTGCCGGTTTCGGTGCGGGTGCTTCCTCGGTGGCCCCTGCCGCCGAACACGCCCGATGATCCCGCAGAGTTCCAGGGGCGTCGATCGCCGGAACTCGATCAGGCCGTCGCGACCTTCGTCTCGCCCGGTCTGGTCCGCTGGGAAAGGGGCGATCGCCGATTCGCGATGCGCTTCGATCCGATGCACCTGCTCACCTCGGGCTTTGAAGACATCGCCGTGGGTGGCGTCGCCGAGATCCTCGAAGATGGCGTCGTCCGTCGGCGTCTGCTGGTCTGGTGGAGCGGCGCTCGCGGACTTCGTTTCGAGCCGCCCGAGGAGGACGCGGAGGCGCTTGAGCGGGCCAACGCCGAAGATGGTCGTTGGACGCTTCGATTCCGCGGCCTGCGTTCGGTGGCGCTGCGAGCATCACTCGGTCCCGGCGGAACCAATCGAACGGCATGGTGGGATGGCGAAGTCACCGTTCCGCTGCGCGTTCAGGATGTCGCCTTCGAGTCGATCCCGCGCATGTGGTCGATCGGATCAACTCCGATCGGTGATGACCCGGCGGCCCAGGAGCCATCGGACACCACAGCCGCGCCGCTGCGCTGATCTACACTCCGCCCCATGCACAGCAATCTCTGGGCGCCATGGCGAATGGCGTACCTTCGCGATCTCGAGGCACGCAGTGCGCCGCTGGCGCCAGATCGCGGCGTTGAGAAGTCTCCCGCCAATTTCTTCGCGTCCTACTGGGCGGCACCTGCGGAGGATGAACGCAACCTGGTGGTGCATCGCAACGCCCACGGGATGATTCTTCTCAACCGCTTTCCCTACGCCAACGGTCACCTGCTGGTGGCGCTGGGTGATGCCCGCCCCACGCTTTCGCAGTACAGCGCCGATCAGCGTCGCGAGTTCTGGGCGCTGGTTGACCTCGCGGCCGCCACGGTGGAGAGCCTTCTTCGACCGCAGGGCATGAACATCGGACTGAATGTCGGGCGAGCGGCCGGCGCGGGAGTGCCCGAACATGTGCATGCCCATGTCGTGCCGCGCTGGGCGGGCGACACGAACTTCATGTGCGTCATCGGTGAAGTGCGCTTGATACCAGAAGACCTCGAAGCGACGGCACGGAGTTTTCGCAGCGCGTTCTCCCGATCGGCATGATGTCGCGGATAGAATCCACCGACACGACTTCAGGCCCCGCTGGGTGGAAATCGGCGATGCGCTCGAACCGATGCGAACCCCCAGGGACCGCCACACTTTCAATGCCCGCGACCCAGATCATGCCTCCCGCGTCAGCGGCGTGGAAGATCGACATCGAGGGCGGCGGCCCCACCTTGACGCGGGGTTCGGGCAACTCCTCCGACCTCGGCGGCTCGCCCGCCGGGGAGAACACCCAGTGGGGCCTGCGGCCGTGTTGACCGCGCCGGGCTGCGGGAGTACCTTCCCGCCTCGTACCAGGAAGGACCCACCATGCATCGAAGCGTTCGCATTCGTTCCAGCTCCTGCCTCGCCGCTCTCTCTCTTGCGCTGCTCGGCGCCTCGCTTGCGGGCTGCTACGACCCGAACAATGTGAGCTTCGATTACATCAAGGGCAACCTGAGCCCCGAGATGGATGGTCTCTCGGAAACCTCCTATGACATCCAGCGGAGCCTGGCTGTCAACCAGGACCAGACCCTTCGGATGTTCTGGCGCGATCTTGGTGTGATCTGGCTGATGGATCAGCCGAGCATGCTGAGCCCCTACTATGTGATCTCGACCAACGGCCAGCCCCGCTGACCGTCGGCTGAGCGAGCGCAGCAGTTCAACAAGGTCCTCTCTGCCCTTCGTGGGGTGATGAGACCGTTGACGGCGCTACGCTTCCTTCTTCAATGTGGTACCCCGGCTCGCTCCCCATCCGTGCACGCCCTGCGTTCACGCGAGAGCTGCTGAGCTGGTCGCTCCTTCCCTTCCTGCTCGGCGCCATCGAGGGCGGCACGATCAGCATCGTGGTGCAGAAGGCGTTCGCCGACGCGCCGGGCGTTTCGCCGATGGCGCTCAACCTGGCGCTCGTCTTCGTCATCGCCACACCGGAGTTTGCGAACTTCACATCATTCGCGTGGGCAGCCGCGGCGCATGGACGCAGGAAGGTGCCCTTCATCTCCATGCTTCAGCGGGCGACGGCACTCCTGCTGCTGGCGATGGCGCTCCTGCCCACCACGGCGGCGGGGCTGATGGCCCTCTGCGTGCTCTACCTCTGCGCCCGCACGCTCTGGACGGGCGTGATCACGCTACGGGCCGCGGTGTGGCGCGGAAACTACGACAAGAGCCTCCGGGCCAAGGTCGCGGGGCGAATGACGACCGTGCAGAGCATCGTGCTCGCGCTGAGCGGTCTGCTCATCGGTCGTGCGATGGATTACGACGCGCGCGCGTTCCATCTGCTCTTCCCGCTGCTGGCCGTGGCGGGCCTCTTCGGGAATGCCCTCTATCGCGGCGTGCGACTTCGTGGTGAGCCGAAGCTGCTTGCGACGGAGCGGGCGGAGTCGACGCATCGGCCCACGCTGAATCCGATGAGCGTCGTGCGCATCCTTCGCGAGGATCGCGCCTATCGAACCTTCATGCTGTGGATGTTCATCTTCGGCATTGGAAACCTGATGGCGATGTTCCCGCTCACCAAGGCCTTCGAAGGTGCCTCGTACTTTGAAGGCATTCTCGTGCGCACCGCCATTCCCTATGTCGTCATGCCGCTGGCGATTCCATTCTGGGCAAGGCTTCTGTCGCGACGCCATGTCATCGAGTTCCGCGCGATTCACGCATGGACCTTCGTCGCCGCCACGCTCACCCTGACGGCCGCGAGTCTCATGGACAGTCTCGCCATCTACTACCTCGCTTCCGTCTTCCTCGGCATTGGGTTCGCCGGAGGCTCGCTTGCGTGGAACATCGGGCACAGCGACTTCGCGCCGCCGGAGCGCGATGCCGCCTACATGAGCGTGCATGTCACCCTCAACGGATTGCGCGGGCTCATGAGTCCCTTCATCGCGTGGGGGCTCTGGTCTTGGCTCGCTCCCCTTGACCTTGAGCCGGGTGTCTTCCTGCTCTGCAGCGTGGTCAACATCATCGGCGCCCTCGGTTTCGTCACGATGGCCCTCGATCGTCGTCGGCGAAGCCGGCCCGTGGCCGTGCCGGTGGCCGAAGCCCCCGCTGCGGCCGATGAGTCGATGTCCCCATCGAGGCGCTGACTTTCCCCGGCGATTCGCTACACTCGCCGATCCCGCTTCTCCCGGTCATGCGATCGGGCGGGTCGTCTCCCAGTCGTTCAGGCACGGTGCCCGAGCGACGCAACCACGCACACCCTTTCATTCATGGTCGATTACAACCTCATTGAAGACCTCCAGGTGGACCTCTCGATTGCCGAGCGCATGGTCCACGAAGCCCTTGGCCGCGACTTCGAAGCCGCGGGCGTCACCTCGATCGTCAAGGGCGATCTCAAGAACTTCGAACCCGGTTCCATTCTCAAGGGTCGTGTCGTCGGTCTCTCCGGCGACTTCGTCATCATCGATGTGGGCCTCAAGAGCGAGGGCCAGGTTGAGAAGAGCGAGTTCGAGGGCTCTGGCGGCGTCACGCTCGGTGACGAAGTCGAAGTCCTTCTCGAGAGCCTCGAGGACAACGACGGCTCCGTCACCCTGTCCAAGCGCAAGGCCGATCGCATCCGCGGCTGGGAGCAGATTCTCCAGACCCGCAAGGAGGGCGATGTCGTCGAGGGCAAGGCCCTCCGCAAGATCAAGGGAGGCCTTCTCGTCGACATCGGTGTGCCGGTCTTCCTGCCCGCGTCGCAGGTCGATGTTCGTCGCCCCGGTGACATCGGCGACTACCTCGGTCGCACCATTCGCGCGTCGATCCTGAAGATCGACACCGAGCGACAGAACATCGTCATCAGCCGCCGCAAGCTCATCGAAGAGGAGCGCGACGAGGCGAAGCGCAAGCTTCTTTCGCAGGTCAACGAGGGCGATGTCGTCAAGGGCACCGTCACGAACATCGCCGACTTCGGCGCGTTCGTCGACCTCGGCGGTCTCGACGGCCTGCTGCATATCACCGACATGAGCTGGGGCCGTGTGAATCACCCCAGTGAAATCGTGCGCATCGGCGATGAGATCGAGGTCAAGATCCTCAACATCGATCGCGAGAAGGAGAAGATCGCGCTGGGTCTCAAGCAGAAGGAGACCAGCCCCTGGGAGGAGATCGAGAAGAAGTACCCCGTCGGCTGCCGTGTTCGCGGCACCGTCGTGAACCTGATGAGCTACGGCGCCTTCGTCCGCCTGGAAGAGGGCATCGAAGGCCTGGTGCATGTCAGCGAGATGAGCTGGACGCGGCGCATCAACCACCCCTCCGAGCTGGTGCAGCCCAACGATGAGATCGATGTCGTCGTCCTTGACATTGACAAGGACAAGCTGGAGATCTCGCTCGGCATGAAGCAGACCGAGGTCAACCCATGGGAGCTCGTCGGCCAGAAGTACCCGCCGGGCACCATCATCGAAGGCAAGGTGCGCAACCTCGCCAACTACGGCGCGTTCATCGAGATCGAGCCGGGCATCGACGGCCTGCTCCATGTCTCGGACATTTCGTGGACCAAGAAGGTGGCGCACCCGAACGAGCTCTACAAGAAGGGCGACCTCGTCAAGTGCGTCGTCATCGATGTCGACCAGGAGAAGCAGCGCGTCGGCCTTGGCGTGAAGCAACTCACCGAGGATCCGTGGATCGAGGCGATCCCCAGCGCGTACCGCCCCGGCATGATCGTGAAGGGCAAGATCACGAAGATCACCAACTTCGGTGTCTTCGTGGAACTCGAGGAGGGCCTCGAGGGTCTGCTCCACATCAGCGAGCTCTCCGATCAGAAGGTCGAGAACCCGCAGGATGTCGTCAAGCCCGGCCAGGAGGTCGATGTCAAGATTCTCCGCGTCGACACCGAGGAGCGCAAGATTGGTCTCAGCCTGAAGCGGGCCCAGTGGGGCTCGGCGCAGGCAGCCAGCGAGGCCGGCGAGCGTCCCGTCGATCGGGAAGACTTCGGCCGCAGTTCCAAGGCCACCCGCGGCGGCATGGACGACCACGGCTCGATGGGTTCGCACAAGATCAAGGTCTGATCGAGCACCGCTCGACGAGATGCTGCGAATCGGTCCGATCGGCGCGGGACACCGCGTCGATCGGGCCGCTCAGCAGAGTGCCGCAAAACAGAGCGCCGCCAGCATGATGTAGCGCCGATGGTGGCGTCTGACACGGAGGATGTCAGCGAGTCGACTCATGGGTCGAAGGGACTTCTCTCGAGGACTTTCACAAGGTGCGGCCCCGCGGCCGCGTCACGCGAACGGTACTCAATCATGACCGCGAAATCGCGACTGTCCAGCCCGCGAGCTGTGATCCAGGCGTTGGCCTGTGCGCTTTGGATGGTCTGCACGCCCCATTCGGCGCTCTCGGAACCACCTTCACTGGAGGAGGCCATCGGCGCATGGATCGAGGCCCGCGCGTGGATCGACTCGATGGAGGCGCCCGTGCGACCATCGGTCGCTCCCGATCCGGGTGCGCGGCGAGCCCCGGGTGGAGCACGCCCCGAAGGTGGAGCCGTTGCCGAGCCTGCCGACCATGGTGCGACGGCCGTGGTCATTCGACTCCGCGGTCGAGTGGTCGGAACCGGCATCGACTTCGGACCTCCCGGCGACCAGCTCCGGCGGGCCGTGGCACAAGCGCTGGAGCGAGTGCTCCGAGACGACATGGTGCACCTGATTCCGCGCGAAGATCGCGGCGAACTCGGCCGCATGCTTGCGCTTGAGCTTGAGATTGCGTCGGCCCCCGAGCCGATGCCAGGACGAGGCCTCGGCCAGATCACCACCCGATACCAACCCGCGCTCGATGCGATTGCATTGCGGCGCGGCGATCGGTGGGTGTGGTCGATGCCCTCCGTCGCGCAAGCCTCGAACACCGCCAATGATGTTGTGCGCTCCTGCGTCGCGCTTCTTCAGGAGCTCGGTGTCGATGCCCGCGATCTGCCCGCCCGCGAACTTCCCGAGTCGATGGCGTTCTATCGCGCCGCCACCCGACGACTCGCCCAGCGGCAACCCGCCGACGCGCCCTTCGAAGTGATCCGCGGTCGGGAGGTCATTCCGGTCAGCGCGCTCGGCCCCGTTGGCCGCATCGCCTTCGCCGAGGCCATGGCCCAGTTCCTCAGCGCACATGTCGCTCGACCATCACCTGATGCGCCGCCCGAGACGCGCCAGCTCGGGCAGCTTGGTCTGCGCGGTGACTATCGCCCCCACCTCGACTTTCACCGCACGCTCGTGGCCCCGCCGCGCGATCAGGGAGTCGCGGCATGGGCGCTCGCGCTCTTCGCCACCATGCCCGAGGCCTCGTCCGACGCGCGAGGTCGCTCCATCGCCACGGCGAGGGAGTTGCTGACGGCGCTCGAAAGCGTCTCTGATGTCGAGCTGGACCCGGTCGAGTCACCAGCCGCCGTCGCCTTCGCGCTGATGGCCGATGAGTTGCTGCGCGGTGCCTCCGAACAGCCCTCTCCGATGACCGACGCATTTCGGGATCGTCTGCGAGACGCCCTGCGCGCCCGACTGCGCGAGGACGCCGGGGCCGATGGATCGAAGGCGATGGAGCTCGCGGCCGCGGCGCTACTCGAGTCGCGCGGCGCGGGCGTGATTCCGACCGAGGAACTGAACTCACTTCTTGATTCAGCGTGGGCGCCGGGAGAGGCTGGCGCCATCGTCGGCAATCTGCCCTGGCTCCTGATGGCGGAGCGCGCTCTTGGTGCCTTCAGGAATCCGGAGCGCGGAGCTCGAATCCTCGATCGCGTGGCGCCGATCCGGCTGGCCCTGCTGCGATCACAACTCGGCGTCGGCGGACCCGAGGAGGGCGCCCCCGACCTCGCCGGTGGCTTCGCGCTCTCAAGCGCCACTGGAACCTATGCCAATGCCCAATCCGCGCGACCAACGCTGGCGCTCGCGATCATGCTGGGAGAGCCCCTGCTCGATGGCGATCTCGCGCTTGATGACGCCATGAGAAGCCAACTCATGGCCCTTCGATTCCTCCGCCAGCTTGCCGTTGATGAGCGATCGAGCTACGCGTTCCGGGACCGATCCCGAGTCACCGGGGGGCTGACTGAGTCGCTCTGGGACAGCACCCAACCGATGGCCGCCACGGCCACGGCCCTTGCGGCGGTTGTCGAATCAGAGCGGGCCCTGCGGGCTGCCGCGTCCAGATCGAGGCCATCGTCCGGAAAATGATGGCAACCGAGCGCGCTCTTCCAGCGGAGAGTCCCCGTAGAATTGACGATGTCAGGGGTGGTCGCCTTGCGGCGCCACCGATTCGGCTGGTCCATCCGCCTCTTTGAAGGGGTCCCCAATGCGCTCACGGCGAACGACCGCTCTCACGCTGGCCACCCCAATGGTCGCCCTTTTCATCACGACGGGCGATGCACTCGCGCAGAAGCTCTCGGATCGCCTCGCCGCGGTCGCCGAACAGCGGGCCCGCGACGAGGCGGTCAACACGAGCAAGCCGCGGCTCCTTGGTGCCCTGCTCTACACCGACATCACCGTCGACTTCCAGCGGCGCACGGCGCGCGAGGCGATCGACTATCTCAAGACCGTGCTGAATGTCCCGATCGTGGCTCGCTACAACACCGATCGGAATGCGACGGGCGGCATCGACCCCGAGCAGGAGATCGATCTCGAATTCACGGGTCCGGCGCTGACTGTGCTGGAGCGGCTTCTCGAGATCTTCGAACAGGATGCGGGGCCCTGCACCTGGCAGCTTCGCAACGGCTACATCGAAGTCGGCACCAAGGATCGCCTCATGCGCTCCATGGAAGTTCGACTCTATCCGGTGCGTGATCTGCTCATTGAAGTGCCATACTTCGACAATGCGCCCGACTTCAACCTGAACCAGAGCATCACCCAGGGCGGCGGCGGGGGCGGTGGTGGCGGCTTCGGCGGCGGTGGTGGGGGAGGCGGATTTGGTGGTGGTGGTGGTGGTGGCAGCGGAGGAGGCGGCGGCCCGCCCATCGGAAACCCCGGCGAGCGCCCGCCGGCCATTCCCATCCAGGAGCGCGCGGACGAACTCGTTGAAATCATCGTGAGCACGGTCGAACCCGAGCGATGGGTTCAGACCGGAGGCGAGTGCAGCATTCGCTTCTACAACGATGTGCTCATCGTCAACGCGCCTGACTTTGTCCATCGACAGCTCGGCGGGTACCCATTCGCCGCCGCGCCTCGCGTGCAGGTCGATCGGCCCCGATATGTCACCTTCACGGCTCCGATCTCGGTCGTGCAGAATGTGAAGTTCACCACCGCGCAGACCCAAGGCGCGGCGGGAGGCGGTGGCGGCTCGGGCGGGAGTGGTGGCTCTGGCGGCGGAAGCCCCTGAGTTCAAGACCTGAATCACACCAGTTGTCGCGCGGTGGGCATTGCTCGCAGATCTTCGCCTCGAGGGCGGTAGCATCCGCCCGTGCCGCAGCCCGCGTCCGAAGTCACGCCCTCCGTGCGCCGCAGCCTGAACGCCTGCACGGGTGATGGCGCGACCTACAGCTTCATGGTCGGGTCGGGGGAGACCTACTTCGCGGCGTTCGTGCTTGCCCTCGGTGCGAGCGACGAGGCGGGTGGCCTCATCAGTTCCATTCCGCTCCTGATGGGGGCGATTCTTCAGCTCGCTGCACCGCGAATGGCGGAGAAGGTTGGCTCGCCGCGGCGCTGGGTGGCGATCTGCGCCGTGGTCCAGTTCCTGAGCTTCGTACCGATGGTCATCGGCGCGTTGACCGGTGGCATTCCAGTGCCGATGGTCTTCGCATGCATCTCGCTCTATTGGGCCGCGGCGCTCGGTGCCGGGCCGACATGGAGCACCTGGGTGGCGACCATCTTCCCGGCGCGCTTGCGGGCTCGCTACTTCGCGCTGCGGAATCGACTCTGCCAGATCGTGCAACTGGGTGGGATCATCGGTGCGGGGCTGATCCTGGCCCGATTCGAGCATGTTCGGAGTGCACCCGTGACCGATCACGCGGCGCAAGCGGCGAGTGTGAGCGAGGTCCCCGAGGTGACGGCGGTCATCGACGCCGCTGGCGCAGGCAGCGTTACCGAGGCCCCGATGGCCGTCGATGTCGCGAGCGTCTCCGAGGGAGCCGCCGCAATGTCGGGGAGCGACCTGCTCCTGCCCGGCTTCGCACTCATCATGGCAATCGCGGCCCTCTCGCGACTCTCGAGCGTGCTCTTCCTCCGTGCCCAGCACGACGCTCCCGAAATCACGCGACGCAACGAGGTGATCAGCGTGAAGTCGACGCTCGCGCGGATCGTCCGCGGCCGTGAATTGCGACTCATCCAGTACCTCCTCATTGCGCAATTCACGGTGCAGATCAGCGCCCCGTACTTCAATCCTTACATGCTCCGCTCGCTCTCGCTCTCCAAGAGCGAGTACCTGCTCATGGTCGCCACGCTCTTTGCCTCAAAGAGTCTCTTCCTTCCGCTGCACGGCCACTTTGCGCGGCGCTTCGGGGCGCGCCGGCTGTTGATGGTGTCCGGCGTGGGAATCGTGGGGCTCAGCGCCGCATGGGTCGTGTCGCCCAGCCTCTGGTATCTGGTTCCATTGCAGGCGCTCAACGGCTGCGTCTGGGGCGCATGGGAACTGGCCACCTTCCTGCTCATGCTTGAAATGATTCCCGACCGTGAGCGCACTGGTGTCCTGACCGTCTTCAATCTCCTGAACTGCACGGCCATGGTGATCGGATCGCTTGCTGGCGCGCTGCTGCTCTCATCGATGGGTGCCGGGCGGGAGGCGTATCTCACGCTCTTCCTGCTTTCGAGCCTTCTCCGCCTGGCGGCGCTGCCAGCGCTTTGGGCGATCGGTCGCGAACGACGGCCGCCTTCCCAGGCGCTCACGGTTGCGGCGCAGGAGGCGGCAGGGCGATCGGCGCCTGGAAGCCAGGGCCGAGCGGCGCTCCCAGCGTTCTCTGGGCCCGCCAAGTCACCCTCGACGCCCACTCGCAGATCGCGGCCACCGAAGAAGGGGGCGCCCGGCGCGCGAGGCGCGCTTCGCCGCTTCTGGAGGCGAGGCGGCTCATGAGAGAGCGCAGCGTCTGGCGCTGGTGGGGCTCGGTCCTGTTGGTGGCGGTCGGACTGCTGCTGCTCGCCAGCCTTCCGACGGCGGCGCTTGCCGACTTCTTCTCGCATCCCGAGCATCCGTGGCGCCAGGGGCCCAATCATGTCGGCGCTCTCTGGCTCCGCATCGCGGCGGTCGCGACGGCCATCATGTGGGTGGCGGGCGCGCTCCTCCTTCTTCGCTGGCGCAGCGATGCCGATCGCGAACCCGGTCAACCGGTGTCAAGGATCGAAGTCGGTTCGGTCGCATTGATCGCGCTGCTCGGTCTGCTGGTGCGCATTCCATTCCTGGGGCACGGGCTCTGGTTCGATGAACTCGCCGCAATCGGAGATTTCACCAAGCATGGGCCGGGGCCGATCCTCGGGGCGTGGTTCACACCGAGCAACCATGTCCTGCAATCCCTGCTGACCTGGATGTCGGCGCAAGCCTTCGGTGCCGACGAGTCGTCGCTGCGCGCGCCATCGTGGGTGGCGGGCACGCTGGCGATCGTGTGGATGCACGCGCTCGGTCGTCGCGTCGGCGGCGTGCGGCTGGGTTACGCGGCGGCGCTGGTGATGGCGCTGATGCCCGTCGCTGTCCTCGAAACGACCGAGGCGCGCGGCTATGGGCTGGTCATCTTCTTCACGACCGTCGCATGCTGGGCGTTCCTGCGCGGCATGCAGGACGGCGAGCCCTGGACCTGGGTTGTCATGGCCTTCGCCGGCGCAGCGGCCACATGGAGCCACTTCGTGGCCGCGCTCGTCATGGTCGGCTTCGCACTCGTCGTGGTCGCCGTGTGGTTCAGCCGTCGGCGGGAACCCCTGCTTCGAATGCGAGCGCAATCCGCCATGGTCGGCATCGTGATGTCGGGCGCCATGGCCATCACCATGCTCGCGCCCCTCCTGCCTGATGTGATCGCCGGCCGAGCGCTCTTTGCGGCAACTGACGGCGACACGCCTTCGCTTCAGTCAGAGGAGGGCCTTCGCCTCATCCTGATGCTCGGTGGAACATGGGCGGCCGCGCTGCCGCCCTTACCTGCGGCGCTCCCCGGTTTGCTCATCATGGTGATCGGCCTGTGGAGTGCGCGGCGGACGCCGTGGGCGCGCTTCGCGCTGCTGGCGTCGATGGCGGGCTTTCCCCTGCTCATTCTGCTCGCCCTCGGCGGGAGTTGGACCTATGCCCGCTTCGCGTCCTTTGTCGTTCCGGGCGTGGCGCTTGCGCTCGCACTCGGCGTCATGACGCTGATCCGATTTCAACGCCAACTTGGTGTGATGGCGATCGCCATGCTGGTGGCCAGCGCCCTCGTGGAGTTGGCGCTCCTGCCGCCGCGACAGCCGCTGCGAGATGCGTGGGAAGAGGTTGCTTCGCGCAAGGGGCCCGGCGAGATCGGCATCGATCTCGGCCTGCGCGGGAACATCAGCTCCTTCTACGCCCCCCCCAACATGCCGGTCGCCCCATCTGGAGTTCTCGGCTCGGATCTTGTCGTGCGCCTCGCCGAGCCGCGCGCGCGCTGGGTGGTGGTGACCTACCCCGATTTCCTTCCGCCGCAGCGCTGGCGGGAACTTCGCGACGCTGGATTCGAACAGGATCGAGCGTGGCCGGGCTGGATCGACTGGGGGCGCGGCCGCGTGGAACTCTGGGTCCGAAAGTAACGGGCCATCTCAGGATCCTCGACACCTCGGACCGGCGAGGCGGGGGTTCCTGACATAGCCTCATCGAGGCTTCGTGGCGCCTGTCCAGCGGCGCGGCTCTTGAACGATGGCCAGGAGTTCGGAGCGGCGTGGCGACGACGGTGCGACCACTGGGCGCCGCTTTCCACTCGCCACCCATGACGAGGGCTCGCTTCGAACCAGCTTCTACCCATCGCCCATCAGCGGCGGAAGCTCTCGGCCTCGGAACTCGAAGGAGAGCTCGACGAAGAAGGTCGATCCCTGCCCCGGCTCGCTCGAAAGTCCCACCGCCGCATTCAGCATGTGCGCGAGCTCGCGGCAGATGGCGAGACCCAGTCCCGTGCCCGAGTGCTGGCGCGTCTTGCTCGCATCGACCTGGCGGAACTTCTCAAAGATGGTCTCCTGCATGTCCTGAGGAACACCGGGACCGCGATCATGCACGGTGATTCGAACGCCGGCGGCACCGTCGGAGCGGACCACGCGTTCGGCGCCGAGCGTGACTTCCGAACCATCGGGGGAGAACTTGATGGCGTTCGAGAGGAAGTTGTAGAGGATCTGCTGGAGCTTGCCGGGGTCGGTCTCGATGGTCGGCAGCCCCGCAGGCACGCGCACCTGGACATCGATGCGGCGCGCCGCCGCCTGGGGACGCATGATCGTCACGATGCCCTCGACGAGATCGGCGACGCTCGTCGGCTCGATCACGACTTCCATGCGACCCGCTTCGATCTTCGCCATGCTGAGGAGCTCGTTGATCATGTCGAGCAGCGAGCGACCGCTCGAGAGAATGTGGCTGATGTAGCGGCGTCGCTTCGGGTCGGCAACAGGATCGTTGCGGGCGAGCTCGTCGAGCAACTCCGCGAACCCGATGATCGAGTTCAGGGGCGTTCGGAGTTCGTGGCTCACATTGGCGAGAAACTCGCTCTTCAGACGGTTTGACTCGTAGAGTCCGACATTTGCCTCGGAGAGCTCGCTGAGCTTCAGGTCGAGATTCTCGTTGATCGCGCGGAGCTGTTTCTGAGCCTGCTCGAACTGATCGAGCATGGCATTGAATGACTCGCCCAGTCGCTGGTACTCATCGGCCGATCGAATGCCGCTTCGGGCGCCGATCTCGCCTTTGCGCACGCGCTCGACGGTGTCGCGCAGTCGGCGAACTGGGCGCAGCAGGTCGCGGCGGACGAGCAACGCGTAGATGGAGCCGAGCGCCAGCACAGCCAATCCAGCGGCCACGCCCGTCCACAGTCGCTTGGCCCGGACCAGCGCTTCGAGGTCGTTCGCCGGCCGATCAATGACGATCAGCGCCTCGATCGGATCATCGGGGGGGAATGGAAGCGACGGTGGCCGCAGGTCCACGACCTCGCCCTCGGCGAGGGCCTTGGCGATGCTCCGCCGGACCGCGCGAACATACCGCTGGACGAGGCGGCCATCGACGGGCACATCGATCAGCAGTTCGAAGGTCTCCCCATCGCGCTTCAGACGCTCGAAGACTTCAAGGAGCGGAGACGCGCCCTCGGCGAGGGCCGTGGAGGTGACCAGACGGAGTGAGTCATCGCTCGTCGCACGAACCTCACCGTAGCGCTGCACCTGACGGCGGAAGTCCTCGCGGCGGATCTCTCGAGCCACCTGCCGCAGGGCCACCCATGGAACCGCGACCGCGCCACCCACGATGCCGATCGATGCGATCGTGAAGACGACGATGGTGCGGTTCACCAATGAGATGCGTCGCGCCACGAGAGGAGAATAGCGGGCCCTCCCGCGCGGCTGCCCTGGCTCGCACCGCCGCCCGCGCGTTCGGCGCTTCGAAGCCGCTCGGGGCCACGGCAGTGCAGCGCGTGACCAGCCAGCGCTCGACAGCGATGGCTCGTGCAGGTCGCTAGGCTTGCGCCATGCATCGCCCCGGCTGCGATCCGGATCACATGCTGCCGACTGACTTTCTCTGCGACTTCTGCGAGCGTTCCTGGCAGGAGACCCTCCCGTTCATCGAGGGTCACCATGGGAGTTGCATCTGCGGCGAGTGCCTTCGTGCCGCTAATCAAGCGGTTCAGTCGATCGCGCGAGATGGACCTGTGCCGGCACCGGCTCCTGAGCGGACCGGAGTCACGGCGCACGCGGCATCGGGTTCACCGGCGCCTCTAGCCGGTCACGCCACTCGCCACGAGACCGCCTGCACCATGTGCCTTGAAGTGCGCGACGAGCCCGGCTTCGCGAGTGCACGCCGCGCCGCGTGGATTTGCCGCCGTTGCATTGATCAGGGCGTCCGCGTGCTCTCCAAGGATCGCTCCGCGAACTGGCAGCCGTAAGAGACGCCCACGGCTCCAACGCTGAATGGAATCCGAGTCCGGGTCAGCCCGTCCAACCTCCCAGCAGAATGGCGAGATCGGCTCCGTTCACATCACCATCGCGGTTGATGTCAGCCGTGCAGTCGGCACACGCGCCCCACTGCCCCAGGAGAATGGCAAGATCCACCCCGTTGACGAAGCCATCGACATTGAGATCTCCCGGGTGAACGACCTTGAACTGTCGCATCATCTCGTGATCCTCGTGCTCCAGGATGTGGCAGTGATACGGGAAGAGACCGAGGTACTGATCGAAGTGGACGATGACTCGCGTGAAGTAGCCGGGCCATGCGTCAACGGTGTCCTTCCAGCCCATCTCGTTCGGTGCGGGTGGTATGAGCGGCCCGGTCGGCTCGCCCGAGACGGGATCGATCGCCTGACGATTCAGGACCTGCGTTGGCTCGAGATGCATGTGCATCGGGTGGCTGACACCCGAGTCGTTGCGCCAGGTCCAGATCTCCGTGGTGCCCATCACCGGGAACTCCGTGATCTCACCCCAGTGACGCCCGTCGATCATCCACATGCCTTCGTGATGTCCGGGGCACTTCGATCCTGGCATGACGGCGAGGTCGAGCACACGCTCACGCACGGCTGACCCCGGATCGATGCGCGGAACCGGCACCAGGAAGCCTGGCAGCGGCGCCGTGTGGCCCCTCTCAGGGCCAACGATGAACTTCATCACATTGGGAACAACGCCCACGCCGGGGAAGCCCGGATAGGGCGCCGGCGCAGAGTTCAGCAACACCACTTCCGTACCGCTGTCATAGGACGCGAAGTCGAAGATCATGTCGGCTCGCTCGCCGGGCAGGATGGTGACCTCGGAGAGCTGAACCGGCGCTTCGAGCAGACCGAGGTCTGAACCGATCTGCCAAAAGGGCGATCGATCGGAGAGTGCCAGCGTGTAGGCCCGGCTCGTGCTGCCGTTGAGCAGTCGGAAGCGATACTTGCCTCGCTTCACCTCGAGATACGGCCACACCTTGCCGTTGACGAGAATCGTGTTGCCGAAGAAGTGCCCTTGCCAGTGCTCCGGATAATCGATCGAACCATCCGCACGGAACGAGCGATCCTGGATCGCCATGGGAATCTCGAATTCGCCTGACGGAAGACCGAGGGCGCTCTCCTCCGCATCGCGGAGCAGGTAAAAGCCGGCCATACCCATGACCACATTCAATCGCGTGATTCCCAGCGCATGGTCGTGATACCACAGCGTGGCCGCGGGCTGATCGTTCGGGTAGTGGTAGAGCGGCGACTGTGATCCGGGCGGGAACGCATACTCGGGATATCCATCGCTGTCGTGGGCAACCTTGCCGCCATGGAGGTGCACCACCGCCACTGGAACCTCGCCCGTCATGTCGGGACCATGAAGACAGGTGTCCACGGCGAGCGCATGGGTCGATCGCAGCTGACCCGTCTCCCAGGCCCGGAGATCGTTCTTCCAGATGACGGTCACCGGCTCGCCTCGGAAGGCTTCGATGGTCGGACCCGGGTACGAGCCCGCGTACCCCCAGACGCGGGTGGGCGGAAGCGAAGGATGCAGTTGCTGCATCTGCTCTGTCATCGCAATCTCGTAATGCGCTGCGCCTCCGGGAACTCCACTCACCGGCGTCGCGACCCCGGGGCGGGGCAGCTCCACGAGGAAGGGTTCGAGCACCACGGCACAGGCGACGCTGGCGCACTCGCTTCCCGCGCCGTGGAACACGCCACCCGCCATCATGCAGTCATGCTCGGTGGTCGACTCACATCCTCCATCGGAGAAGCAGCATGCTCCGGTAGGCGATGGTGGCATGTAGGTCACTGTCAGCTTCGGTCGTGTGGCGACCGCTGCGCCCTGGCGACTCTGGAATCGCTTGGTGTTTGAGCTGCTGCCCTCATCGCCGAAGAGAATCCAGCCATGGTTGGTGTCGGGCATGTCAACCCAATGTTGAACATCCGCAACCACGGCGGCGCCTGACCAGGTGTAGCTCGAGTTGCTTGCGGCGATGACCGTCGACGCACTGGCGGCTCCGACGAAGTCGCCACCTGGCGAGGACCAGAAGGTCGTCGCGAAGAAGCGGTGCAACCAGGTCGCATCGCCCACCGTAGCCGCCGCTCCACTGGACTCGTTGCCGCCAGCCTGAGAGGTCCCCTCTCCCCACGAGGCGAGGAGCCGGTGAGCGGTCACAGCCGTGGCCGCACCCTGAGACTGGTTGCAGAAGAGCGTCATGGCGGCTGACTGGACCGTCGCTCCAGCAGGGATCGAAGAAGTGTCGAATCGAACCACCGGCCGCCTCTTCGCGCCGTTGTTCTGATTGCCTGCGTAGAGGTACTGTCCGAGCGCATTGCTGACGGACCCCGTGGCCGACTCATACAGGATGTTGTCTTGCGACGCCTGAAACTCGACGGTCATCGGCTGCGCGGCACACAGGGCCGCGGCGCAGGCGCTCCCAACTCCCTGGAACGCTCCCCCTGCGGCGATGCAGGCAGCCTCGGTCAGAAGATCGCATGTTCCATTGGCAAGGCAGCACGCGCCGAACGGGGCATCGAGGACCGTGACGATGCCGGCCATTCCTCCCGCGGTGCCATCTCCGTTGTCGAAACCGTGAGGAATGCAGTAGTAGTGAAAGACGCCTGCATGCGTGAAGGTGTGGGAGAAGGTCGGACTGCTTGAACTGATCGGCGCGTTCCACACTTCCACGCTGCCGACGACCGAGGTGGTCGTGTGATTGCCCTGGAGATGCACCCAGCGCACGGTGTCACCCACAGCGATCACCGGATCCACCACCGGCCCGCCGGGTGGATTGATGCTGAACTCGAGGTTGTAGACATAGACATCAACGGTCGCCGCAGCGGCGCTTCCGACCAGCACCGCGGCCGCGACGAAGGAAGGCACTCGCAGGTTCACGACGCAGATCTCCCGATCACTCGAAGACGAACAACATGACACCTCTCGCCATGAGAGAGTCACGCAGGTCACGCCGAACGGGGGCCGCACATGACCCCGTCTCCAAGGTACTGGTGCGTCGATGCCCGTCAAGAGCAGCACCATGCAATCGGAGACTGAAGAACACGACTCCGAAATCGGAGTGCGATCCTGCTCCAACTCGCCCGAGGATCTTCGTTTGGGTGACTCCCCTCGGGACGAGGGAGAACAATGATGAAGCGAGTGACCACGAGGTCCGCTTTGCCCCGCACCCTTGGCGCGACTGCCGCGACGCTCGTTGCTCTCAGGATCATGGCGGGGTGCGATCTCGCGAACCGTCAGACGAGCGCGCTCTCGGCGACCGCACTGCCGAGTGACTCGTTCCTGGGGGCGGGCGGAGCCATGCATCAGGACATCGGCGCGTGGGCACCCGATGCCTCGCTCCCCGGTCGCGGCAGGCGCCCGCTCGAAGTCTGACTCCGGAATCTCGAGGGGTTCGGCGGGGAGTCTGCGCTTTCAATCCTGAGATCCTTCAGGTGGGTGTTCCCCTGAAGCGCCGTGAGGTCGGAGCGAGAGCCGCCCGATCTTGGGATTCAAGGTGCGCGTCAACACGCCATCAGGCCCGCACCCAGGATCCGATCGATGTGAAGAGAGAAGAGGCGATCTACCAATGTCCCGCCGTCCCATCACCGTCTGCCGTGCGAAGCTTGCGTCCCTTGCCCTCGCCACTGTCGTGGCGACTGCCATTGCGCCCCGAGCGGAGTCGAGCGTCGTCGAGTCGCTCTACCTTCCCGGCGGAGTCGGCATCAAGTACCGCATCAAATTCATGCCTGACCTTGACCAGCGGCGCTCACCCTCCGGCAACACTCCTGGGCTGCCCGCCAACGGTGCCATGTACTGCGTTCCGACCGGGGCGGTGAATCTCTTCGCCTATGCCGCCAACAACGGCTTCCCGAACACCCCTCCAGGCCCCGGGTTCTGGCAGTCGAACCTCCGATACAACGACGCGACCTCGGCGATTCAAACACTGGGTGCGCTCATGAACACCAGTCCCACCGGTGGCACCGGGGGCACGGGCTGGGTCAACGGAGCATCGGTGTGGCTCAGCAGCTCGCCGATTCTCTCTTGGCAGCACAAGTGGCTTCAGCCGTCATACTGGCCGACCGTGGAGAAGATGGGTGCGGTTGCCTGCTCCGGCTGGATTGTTGAGTTTGCGTATGGCCGATACACCCAGATCGGCGTGATCAACGGCGTGCCGCTTCTCAATCGCACCGGGGGCCACGCGGTCACCCTGACGGGGATCGAGAAGTGGGGCACCACACGGCAGATTCAATACCGCGATCCCGCCGACGACCCCGCCAACGCCACGCAGTCCGCATTCAAGAATGTCGTGGCCAACTACACGAACATGGTTGTCTACATTCGACCCGACGAGGGTGCCGACTTCCTCGCCCTTGTCAGCGTTCTGAACCATCCCTCAGGGGACGGCCTGTATCGGATCGTTGACTCGTTCTTCGCCGTGCGTCCGCTGCTCGGCATCACATTCTTCCCCTCGTTCGGAGGTCTGCCGGGCCTGGTGCAGTCCATCGACCTCTCCTTCGCCGGTTCTCCAAGCCCGATCGGGGGGACGCTCTCCATTCCCGCTGACATGGATGTGCGCGCCCTCGACTTCCACCCTGATTTCAACGCCGCTCTGCTGCTCACCATCGCTCCCAATGGAACTCGATCGATGCAGCGGCTCGACCTGTTTGATGGTGCACTCGCCGCCTTCGGCGACGGTGCCTCGCTCGACCCGCGGAGCATGGCGGTCGGTCGCCGGGGCGACATCTATGTGAGCGACGGAGACAAGCTCTATCGACTCAACGATGAGGGCGCCCTGATCAGCTCCACCTCGAACAGCCCTCCCGTGTCAGCCTTGGCCTACGACGACACATTGGACGCCGTGACCATCCTCTCGATTCCGCAGCGCCGAATCGTCCGGTTCGATCGAACCCTCGGCAACCAGCTTTCGAGCATCATCGTGCCTCAGAACATTCCCATGGCCGGCGATGGCTCCGTGAGTGTGAATCCAGAGACTGGTCGGGCGTGGTTCTTCACCTCGGCGAGCAACTCCCTCTTCAGCGTGCTGCTGAACCCGGACAGCGGGCAGATCTTCGTTGAGTCGATTCCGCTCGGGTCCTGCATCCCGTCATCGGTCATCGCGGATCGCGGAGAGCGCCTGTGGATCGCCTGCGACGGCTCCGTGCGCGAGTACGCGAAGGTCAACGGCGTATGGGGTCTGGATGGAGATTCACCGATCCAGGGCAAGCCCTGCGGCAAGCGGCTTGGAATGTTGACCAAGCGCTCCAATGTTGTCCCGGCGCTTCACAACGGCCCGGGCTTCGTGAACATTCATCCTGACACCCTGGTGCCTCTCGGCATGACGGTGCTCGACTGTGACGCCGACCTGAATAATGACGGCATGGTGAATGGCGCCGATCTGAGCATTCTCCTTGGCTCATGGGGCGTCGTCGGCCCGGGCTCACCACTCGATCTCGATGGGAGTGGCGTGGTGAACGGCGCCGACATCTCACTGCTGCTCGGCCTGTGGGGCCCCTGCCCCTGAGGCCACGAGACGGATCATCAGCGCCTTGGCGGAGCTTCGATCATGGACGCCTTGGGAAACGCGCAGTAGTCCACGCTGAATGCACCGGCGGGTCGGAGGTTCCCACTCCGACCCAGGCCCCCAAAGGGAAGCTTGCCGCTCGCACCGGCCGTCCCGCAGTTCCAGTTCACGAGGCCGCTGCGAATGGACTCACGGCACTCGTTCCAGGCGCGCTCATCGGCGGTGAACACCGACGCCGCCAGGCCAAAGTCCGTTGCATTGGCCTGAGCGATCATCGCCTCGAGTGAGTCGACCGCAGCCACCTGAACCACGGGACCGAAGCACTCGCAATCGGTCGCACGGTCGAAGCGTTCGACCTCGATCACACCCGGCGTCACAAACCACCCCGGAGCGTCGAGCGCCTCAGGACGCAAGTGCACACGACTCCCGCGCCGCTCATGCTCGGCAACGAATGCGAACACCGCATCGCGCGCCGCACGGCTGACCAGCGGGCCCATGAAGGGCGCAGGCGAGGCATCTCCGGGCCCCGCAGTGCACCGCGCTGCGGCGCGCACCAGCGCCTCGATGAATCGTGGCGCCACTGATCGATGCACGATGATCCGCCTGGTGCAGGTGCAGCGTTGCCCAGTGGTGATGAACGCCGCGCGCATGCACTCCAGCACGGCGTGATCGAAGAGCGAGCCTCCGCCTGCGCCGAATCCATCGCCCGCTGACGCGACATCGGGAAGGACGAGCGCGGGGTTGCTCCCCCCGAGTTCGAGTGCCACGATGCGGCCCGGTCGATCGAGATTCGCTTCGAGAATGGCGCGCCCCACGGGCCAGCTTCCGGTGAAGAGGATCCCGTCGATGTCGGGATGGGCGACAAGGGCTCGCGCAACTGCCGAGGCCCCCTGCACGACTTCGAACACGCCTTCGGGGAAGCCCGCCTGCCGCGCCATCTCACCGAGCATGGCACCGACTCCGGGCGTGCGATCGCTTGGCTTGAAGATGACGCAGTTGCCCAAGAGCAGCGCCGGCACCCAGTGCCCATTGGGCAGATGCGCCGGGAAGTTGAATGGCCCCACGACCGCCATGACGCCATAGGGTCGGAAGCGACACTCACCGCGACGGCCAGCCGGAACCTCGACCGTGAAGTCGCGCACCCGCGAGCGAGAGCCTTCCGCCAGCGTGACAACCACCTTCTCGCCAAGAAGCTTCGCCTCGGCGCGACTCTCGTCCAGCGTCTTACCCATCTCGCGCGTGATCAACTGCGCGAGCTCCTCGGCGCGCGACGCAGTCACCTCGCGCCAGCATTCGAGAAGCGCCACGCGCTCCGATTCGGGTCGTCGCGCCCATGCGGGAGCCGCCTTGCGAGCCCGCCGGACGGCAGCATCGAGCACTTCGATCGTCGCCTCCCCGCGCCAGACGATCTCGTCGGGGCGGGCCGGATTGCGCGACTCGATCACTTCGTGCACAGCGGGCCTCCCGAGCGCAGGATCCACGCGATGCAGAGATCCTTCATGCGTCACTTCCGAGGGGGTGTGGCCACTTCGGCCGGAGATTCGCGAAGCTCGCTCAGCGCCGAGAGCGAGCTGGCGGAGGTCTTGCGCCGCTTGCTGCGCCCATCACTCGATGCATCGAGGGGCGTCACGCCGATGGCGTTGCCCTTGCGGGCTCCAAGCGCTTCCGCCGCCGCCTCGGGCAGCAGCACCGACTCACCCTCCATGCGGATCGGCGAGCGCAGCGCGCGATAGCCATGCTCCTTCGAACGGAAGCTGACGAACGCCTCGGCGCCGCCGTGCGCCACATCGGCGGCACCGCCGAAGGCCAGCGAGCGCGTGGCCTTGACCAACGGGATTTCATCGGTCTTCGCCTCGAGGTACGGACCGCCGTCGAAGGGATCGACACATCCGTTGAACTCGAAGCTCTGGCGCTCGAGCATCGCCTTCGCGGCGACGGTCTCCTCGCCCACCTTGCCGATGAGCGCCCGCGCCTCCGCCGGCAGAATCGAGACATGCATCTCGTCGCGCGGCCAGAGGGCAGTCATGAACTCCTTGCTGTGCTGGCAGAAGAGGTCCGCCTCGTGATAGCTCAAGTTGATGAAGCGCCGCCCGAGGTACTCCCAGAGGAGCGTGCGACTGTCCGTCGACAGCGGTCCCATCAGTTCCGCCAGCATTCGATCGGCGAATTGATCGCGGTGCAGCCCCACATAATGCAGGCGAATCAGCGAGAGCAGTGAACCCAGCCGTTCACGGTGGCCTCGATAGCCCGGGGCGAGAATAAGACCCCCCACTTCACTCGGCCCGCTCTCATCGCTTCCGAACTGCACGGTGGTGTGGACCGAGCCCTGCTGAAGGTCCTCGCTGAAGTAGGAGCGGCGCCGCACCTTGAGAAAGACATGGGGCCACCCCGGCCAACTGATGCAACTGATGACCGCCGAGGTCCCGATGACGGCACCCGTCTCGGTGTCCTCGAGCACAAAGAGGAATTGACGCTCGTGCGGATCCTTCGCCTGGCCCGCGAAGCTCCTGCGGCTACGGGCGATCTTGGCACCGATGATGTCCTTGTCCGCCGGCAGATTGATGAAGTGGACCATCTTGGCCAGCTTCAAGAGCGTCGGCAGGTCATCGATGACGGCCTGTCGGACAATGAACATGACGGCAGTGTACGGGGGCGGACGCCTTCCCGTCGCGCGTCAGGAGCGCGCGAGTGAGCGCTCGAGAATCTCGAAGACCGGATCGAACTGCTCCGGGCGGAAGACTCCGATCGGCGGCAGGAATCGCAGGTGATAGGGACCGTGGCCGCAGCCAAGGGTGATGACACCATCTTCGAAGAGATGCTTGAGCAGCGTGTTGATCCGGTCCTTGTCACCACCGAACGGCGTGAGTCGCATCATCCCGCCGATCCCACCAACAACGCGCGAAGAGGTCCGTCCGAAGGCGAGTCGAACCGGAGGGAACCACTCCGGGTGCTTCGCCACCAGCGCCTCGGCTCGTTCTCTGAAAGCCGCATGCAGCTTCGCGATTCGACCGTCGGGCCCGTAGTACCCGCCGTCACGCAGCCGCTGAAGCACGCGAAGTCCGACATGAAACGCACTCGTCGCCGCGGTGAAAGTCCCCGCCAGCAGGCCAGGCTTCGGATTCATCTCCGCCGTGTAGAGGCAGGCGCACGCCTGTGACATCTTGCCGATCGTCACCACATCGGCGTATGAACCGAGGTCGAGTGTCTGAAAGGCGAACATGCTGGTGGTTCTGCCGAAGGACTGCACCTCGTCGAACCAGATGGGAATGCCTCGCTCGCGGCAGAGATCGAGGAGCGGCACGAAGAACTCGCGCGGCGCCACATTGAAGCCCCCTTCCCCCTGGATCAGTTCCATCACGAAGCAGGAGTGCTGGCGCGGATAGCGATCGAGGGTCTGCCGAAGATGCCACAAGGCGATCTCGGTCGACCGCGGGCCGAGATCCGGATCGTAGAAGGGCATGTAGTCGACCTGCACATTGAGCGCCACGCCCTGGCGATAGTTGGGGCCGTCGCCGATCTGCGCCATGGTCGTCGATCGTCCCATGAAGCAGTCGGCGAAGGCGATCACGCGCGGCGCCGCATGGGTCTTCTGCTGACAGACCTTGAGCGCGGCCTCATTCACCATGCAGCCTGAGTTGCTCACGAAGCAGTGCTTGATGGCGCTTGAGCGCGACGCTTCGGAAACCAGCAACTCCGCGAAGGCGGTGCTGTCGGCGTTGAACTGGAGATGACCCTGCATCACGGTGTCCGAGAGCGCGGCGATGAGCGCCGCTTCGACCATCTCTGGATCACCATGACCGAACATGTGCACGCCGATGCCGCCGATCATGTCCCACTTCACACTGCCGTCGGCCAGCTCAACAAGGGCACCATGGCCGAGCCCCGTACCAAGATAGGGATAGAAGGCTGGCCTTCCCTTCACTTCGGCGGTGCGGTGCAGCCACTCATCGAGCGTCACGCGGCGCTCGGCGCTCGGTGCGCGGGCCCCAACGATCTTCGCCTGCGCGCTCCTGAGTTCCGCGAGGATTCGCGAGACCGCGTCGCGGACCACCGGGTTCGAGGCCAGTGCCGGCTCGATCAGGGATGCAGCTTCAGAAGCACCAGAAGGCCTGGCCATGGTCGCGGGAGTCGTCATGGGAGCATCGTATGCGTCGCGGTGTTGACGGGGACCCAGTGGAGCCGCGCCGGATCGAGGTGCTGCTCGCCCTCCCAGCGATAGGCGACGAGCCATCCGCCTCGGGCTACGGACCAGTCGAGGCATGCGAGGTTCGGCGCAAGAAGCGTCGGACGCGACTCGCCCGACATCCAGTAGTGGCCGAAGAAGAGCGGCGGCGCCGACGCGGGGTAGTACGGAAGGTCGCGCCGCTCACCCTGCGGCACCTCGACGCTCGGCACCATCGGCGACGGTGGAAAGACCACCTCGTCGTAGGTCCATGCCTTGGGTGACTCAAACCACCGCGCCCGGATGACCCGACGGGGATGACCTTCGCTGTCCTGAAGGACCACGCCTGCGGGAAGCCTGATTTCAGGGCCCTTCAAGATCATCTCCATGGCGTCGAATTCGGGAGTCCCCTCTTCGTGCAGGCGCCGCACGGCGTCGTCAGTCATGCCGCCTTCCTCGGCCAGCACCTCACGCACGCATGCGATCGAGGGCTCATCCCAGCACGCGTGGACGACCCGCACGCCTCCAAGATCAAGCCAAAGCGGAAGCGTCCGGAACCACTCGATCGCCTCCACGCGCTCGCTTGCTGAGAGCTGCGAGAGCGTCGCCTCATGCAGACGGCGATTGCGCTCCGTGTGAGGACGACAGAACCCACCTTCCGCGTCGAGCCGCGGCGTGGCGTATGCCAGCGCGTTGATCTCATGGTTTCCGATGACCGCCCGCGCGCTCCCCGCATCGACCATGCGGCGCACCGTGTCGATGGTCGCGCGGATCTCCGGACCGCGATCGACGAAGTCTCCGAGGAAGATTGCCGTTCGCTCCGGATGGCGCCACGCACCGCCGCGAAGTGCATACCCAAGCTTCGTGAGCAGGGCGTGCAGCGTGGCCGCGTGGCCGTGGATGTCGCCGATCAGGTCATACATGGATCATCGCGCGGAAGTCGCGCGTCTCTCTGGGCGGCCGGGCGAGCGCCGAGGCCGATACGCCTCGGCCGATCTTCGCCCGTCTCGGCGCCGCTACTCCCATTCAATCGTCGCCGGTGGCTTCGACGAAATGTCGTAGACGACGCGGTTGACGCCCTTCACTTCGTTGATGATGCGGCTCGAAATGGTCGCGAGCACTTCATGAGGAAGGCGACACCAATCCGCCGTCATGAAGTCCTGCGACTCGACCGCGCGTAGCGCGATGACGGAGTCATAGGTGCGACCATCGCCCATCACGCCGACCGTGCGAACGGGCAGCAGTACCGCGAAGACCTGACTGGTCACGCGATAGAGGTTCGCGGCGTGAATTTCATCGAGCAGGATCTGGTCGCAGTCGCGAAGAAGATCGAGCCCCTCGCGGGTCACCGCACCGATGATGCGCACGGCGAGGCCAGGTCCCGGGAACGGATGGCGCCAGACGAGCTGCGACGGAAGGCCGAGGACTTCACCCAGCGCACGGACCTCGTCCTTGAAGAGATCGCGAAGCGGCTCCACCAGCTCGAAGCCGAGATCCTTCGGGAGACCTCCGACATTGTGGTGCAGCTTGATGTTCGCGGCCGTGCCCGCGTGACTCTGGCCGCTCTCGATGCGGTCGGGATAGAGCGTGCCCTGCGCGAGGAATCGCGGGGAGCCACCCACCTCCCGCGCCGCCGCGCGGAAGACCTCGATGAAGCGATGGCCGATGCGCCGGCGCTTCTCCTGCGGATCAACAACGCCTTCGAGATCGGCGAGGAAGTCGCGCGACGCGTCGATCACGCGCAGATCGATGTCGAAGTGATCGCGAAAGGTCGTCTCCACCAGCGCCCGTTCGTTCTTCCGAAGCAGACCGTTGTCGACGAAGATGCAGGTGAGTTGCCGACCGATGGCGCGAGAGAGGAGCGCCGCCACCACGCTTGAATCGACGCCTCCTGAGAGGCCGCAGATGACGCGCTCCTTGCCCACTTGCGCCTGCACACGCTCGCACTCCGCCTCCATGAAGTCGCGCATTGCCCAGGTGCCACGGCAACCGCAGATCTCATAGAGGAAGTTTCGCAGGATGTCGACACCATGAGGCGTGTGCGTCACCTCCGGATGAAACTGCACTCCGATGAAGGGCTTCGAGAGATGGGCGACCGCGGCATGCGGGCAAGTCGGCGTTGACGCGAGCACGCGGAACTCGGTCGCCAGGTCACTCACCTGATCGCCATGGCTCGCCCAGACGATCGTCTGTGACGGAATGCCCTTGAAGAGCCCCGTGCTGTCGAGAATGTCGAGTTTGGCACGGCCATACTCGCGCGCTGCGGCGGGCTCGACGCGACTGCCGAGCAGCCTGCACGCGAGTTGCATGCCGTAGCAGATGCCCAGCACCGGGATGCCCAACTCGAAGAGACGATCGTCGCACTTCGGGGCGCCCTTCTCAAAGACGCTCGCGGGACCACCGGAGAGAATGATGCCGCAGGGTTCATGCTCCCGCAGGCGCTCGATGGGCGTGTCGGGAGCAAGCAACAGGCTGAAGGCGCCCGCTTCGCGCACGCGCCGGCAGATCAACTGGGAATACTGGCTCCCGAAATCGAGGACGAGCACCGTCTCTGGTTTCGAACTTCGCGCAGGCGCCGCCGAGGTCTTCGTCTCGACAATGGGCTGGGCGGCGCGGAGGGTCACGGAAGATCGTCATGGTAGGCGAAGGAGCGGCGATGGAGACTGCTGCACGGCAGCGGTGATAGGCTGATTCCGTGCAGGAGACGCACGCCGGCCCCCCGCCCCTGACCACCGCTCCCGCAGGAACACGCGCGCTGGCCAGGAGCCGAGCCGATCGTGTCGGCGTCATCTCCAGGGTTGCCACAGCGGTGCTGCTCCTTGGTGGTGCAGCATCCTGTGCGCCCGGAACCTTCGAAGGCACGATCAACAGCGCCGCCACCGGACCGCGCGTGGCGGCCCTCGCGCGCATCAAGGCCGACGGCGATCGTGCGCAGATCCCGGAAGTTGTCGAGTGCCTCACCAGTCATGATCCCGTGGTTCGTCATGCGGCGATTCAGACGCTCTACTCCCTGACCGGAGAAACGCTCGATTACCGGCCCGATGATCCACCTCTGAAGCGTCAACGGGCCGTTGACCGATGGGTGAAGTGGTGCCGAGCCGAGGGAATGGTGCTGGCTGAAGTTCGATCCAACGGAGTGCAACTCGAATGACCCCGTGCCCTGATCTGTCGGTGCAACTGCTGAGTCGCCCCGGGCTCCTCGCGCCGGTTCGCAGCATGGTCGTGTCGCTGGCCGAGAGAACAGGCTTTGACGAGGTCATGTGCAGTCACATTCAGCTTGCTGTCGATGAAGCGCTCGCGAATGTCCTTCGTCATGGATATGGCGGCCGGGAGGATTGCCGGATCTGGGTGCACCTCTGGGAGTTGCATGATCCTGCGGGCCTTCGCATCGTCATCGAGGACCTCGCGCGCCAGGTGGATCCCGAGACGATTCGAGGCCGCGAACTCGATGAGGTTCGACCTGGCGGCCTCGGAGTTCATCTCATGCAGAGCTTGATGGATGTCGTTCGGTTCGAGCGGCGCCACGAAGGTGGAATGCGCCTCACTCTCGAGAAGATCCTGCGCGACGAGCCTGCGGAAAGCCCCGTCTGACCGAGCGATGTTCCTCGCTGTTTGCAGAAGTCCGGTGAGCGGCTTACGATCCGACCAAGGTTTCAGCGTGGCCAAGCAGGACACCATTCAGATCACCGTGGAAGAGATCCCCGACGGCGTCGTCCTGTCGCCCCAGGGTGAAGTTGATCTCGCCCGAAGTCCGTCGATGCGAAGCCAGATCGCGACCGCCATGAAGCGATCTCCCAAGCGCATCGTGATCGACCTCTCCGGGGTTCCGTACATGGACAGCTCCGGTGTCGCCACACTGGTCGAGGCGCTTCAGGGGTCGCGGCGCAACGGTGGTCGTCTGCTGCTGTGCAGTCTGACGACACGGGTGAAGAGCATTCTCGAGATTTCGCGGCTCGATACGGTCTTCACCATCGTGCCCGATCGTGCTGCCGCGTTGAGCGCCTGAGCCACCGATGTCCGACGATCGCCCGCCACCCGCGCTGCCCATCCGGATGCTGGACACATGGGCCGGCCTGTGGCTTGGTGCTGCGCGGATCGTGGGAGAGCTGGCGCTGCTCCTCGTCGAGACCTCCAAGTGGATGTTCTGGACCATCTTCCTTCGAAGGGCGAGGTTCGGCCTCCGTGGCGCCATCGCCCAGCTCATTCGTGTGGGTGTGCGGAGCATTGGCATCGTCATGCTCGTCTCGGGCGCGATCGGAGTGATCCTCGCGCTTCAGACGGAGCCGAGCCTCGCTCAGTTCGGACAGACGGACAAGGTGGCGAACCTGATCGGTGTTGCGGTCTTCCGCGAGCTTGGTCCGCTGATCGCGGCGATCGTGCTCGTCGGCTATGCCGGCGCGAGCATCGCCGCCGAGCTCGGCACGATGGTCGTGGGCGAAGAGATCGAGGCGCTCGAGGCGATGGCCCTCAATCCCGTACGCGTGCTGGTGATGCCGCGTGTGGTTGCGACGACGATCGCGCTGATCCTGCTCGCGGTCATCAGCAACCTGAGCGCCGTCATCATGGGCGGTGTGATGGGTGTCTTCGGCCTCGGCATCCCGTACGAGATCTACAAGAACAACACCATCACCCAGGTCACCAACACCGACTTCTTCACTGGGCTTGTGAAGGCGGGTGTCTTCGGACTGATCATTGGTCTGATCGCCTGCAACAACGGCCTGCGCGTGAGCGGCGGGGCCGCGGGCGTGGGTCGTGCGACGACTGACACCGTGGTCCAGAGCGTGGTGACGGTCGTCATCGCCGACCTCATGTTCACGGCAATCTTCTACGCGGTTGGCTGGACCTGATCGCTGCTCTGCGGCGACGGGGGCGACTCCGGGTGGCGAGGCGCTTCAAGTGTGGGCGACGGCGGTAAGGGAAGGGCCGACACCGCGGCGCAATTGACTGGACCAGTTGCACCATCACGCGCTCCATCGCTACGCAGCGCCTCAAGAGTAAGTGCGGCCAGCGCTTCCTCGGGCGACACCCCTGACTGGGCGCAGCGACGCTCGACCTCGCGAGCCGTGCCACCCGCGCTCACCCGTCGAGCCGCCGATCGCCATCGCGGCGCGGGGTCATTGGTGCGAATCTCCGGCACCGTTGAATGCCCGCTCGCGGCAGCATTGGGCATCGCATCGAGCGCAGCGCGCATCAGCGGAAGCGTTGACCGCAGATCTTCAAGAACCTCCTCGGCCGAGACCACGAGCGCCGCCGAGCCACTGCGAATGAGCCGGTGGCACCCCGCCGACACTCGGCTTCCGACAGGCCCCGGCACGGCCATGACCATGCGCCCGAGATCATCCACTGCCAGCCTTGCGGTGATGTTTGCGCCTGATTCAACGGCGGCCTCGATGACCAGCACGCCGAGCGCGAGCCCCGCGATGATCCGGTTCCGCCTCGGGAAGTGACCGGGGCGCGCCTCCATCTCCATGGGAAACTCACTGATGAGTGCCCCATCCCCTTCGAGCATGCGATCGAAGAGGCGCTCATGCTCTGCGGGATAGGGCCGCGCGAGGCCGCCTCCCATGACGGCGATGGTTCGCCCACCAACCCGGAGCGCGGCTTGGTGCGCGGCGGCATCGATGCCGCGTGCGCCGCCACTCACAATGACCAGCCCACGGTCGGCGAGTTCGCACGCGAGCCGGCCCGCGGAGTCAATGCCATAGGCCGTTGCAGCCCGGCTTCCAACGACCGCGAGCGACCATGCGTCCCCGTTGTCCAGCCGTCCCCGGACGAAGAGGCCCGGCGGCGGATCGGGAATGAGCCTGAGAAGGGCCGGATAGTCAGGGTCGTCCATCTGAACGACCCCTGCACCCACCCGCTCCATGGCGGCCCGTTCCCGGTCAGGATCGGCCTTCAGAAGCCCGGCGTGGACGGCCGCCGCCATTCCCGCGAGACGAGGCTCGTCGGCCAGCGCCGCGGCGATCTCCGACCGCGACGCCCGGACAACCGCCTCCCACGATCCAAGCACGCTCCTGAGCACCATCGCCGTCCTGGAGCCGACCCCCGGCGCGACCATCACGCGAAGCAGTGGCTCTGAAACCTCCCCCGGGCCGCGCGGCATACGAGGACCTTACCCGGGGACCGGCTGCACTCCGCTCAGTCGTTCCCCTTCTTCTCGACGATCGCAGCGGCCGCCACCACGAAGACTTGCGTCACCCAGGGCCGATTCAGGTCGCGAACGGCTTACCCGAATCGGTTTCGTTGCCGCCCTCGGAGTCGCAGTCGCCCTCGGAGTCCTCGTCGAGTGCCGCCTCGGAGTCATCGCAAGCACCATCCTCGCCATGGGAATCGGATGACTCGTCATCCTCCTCGGCATCGATGCTCTCGTCGGCCCACGCCTCCTTCTCATCGCGCTCGCTCGAACCCCGCGTCGCTCGCTGAGAACGACGGTCGCTGCCGGTCCCGATCAGCAGGCCCATGAAGACGAGGAACCCACCCGCGCCAATCGACCAGAGGCGCTTCCGTCCATCGGTCCACTGGGCCAGCAGAGTGTCCGGTGGCGGCGAAGCCCTGAAGGGTTCGACCTCAACCGTGGCTTCAATCCACTCGGGCACGCTGGCGTTCACCGTCGACGCCATGAGCAGCGGCGTCTCGCCCTGCGGGATGAGGTTAAGCTGGCTTGCGGCAAGGCGCTTCAGAAGCGCCGGGTCCCGATCGTCCAAATCCCCAAGGAACCCCTCGTACGCCCCGAGAATCGCGAAGTTGCTTCTCTCGGCATGCTGCAACTCTTCAAGCTGCACCCGGAGTTCATGGAGCTGCCGCTCCGAGGGGATGACCGCCGCCGCCAGCACCAAGGCAAGACCCGCCAGCACGAAGAGCCAGCCGGGGTCGACTCGAAAGAGCGGGCGGGAGCGTTCCACTGGGAGAAGAATCGGCGTGCCGTGGCGGCCGGGACCAAGATTTCAAGCGGGCGACCGTCAGCTTCGCGCGTCAAGCGCACCATCGATCAGGTCGAGCACGCGGCGCAGGTTGGAGCGGCTTTCCGGGGCGCCCCAGAGCACATCGTAGTCGATCCGCCAGTTGCAGCGGCGGAACTGGGTGTTCTGGCTGAACCACGGCGCGTTCGTCAGGACGAGCGTGCAGCCATCGAACACACAGTCGACAAATGCGTTACCCGCCAAGTGGACCGTCTGGGCCGTGAAGGTCCTCTTCTCGTGCCGAGTGAGTGCGAGCTGCGGCTGCTGCGGATTGGGTTGCTGGCCGGGGGGCGGCGGTGTGGCGCCGGGAGGTCCTTGGTCGCTCATGCGTGCTCCGATCCTGTGGTCCGAGTGAGATTCGGGACGAGTCGCGCTCGATCAGGCGAGCTCGGGGAAGATGCGGCGGACGGTGGCGACGAGATCTTTCACATGGCTGATGGACTCATCCATCAGCTTGCGCTCGTCGGCATCGAGGTTGATCTCGACGACCTTCTCCATGCCCTTCGAACCGAGAATGCAAGGCACGCCGACGAAGTAGCCCTGACCGGGCTGGTTCGGGGCGACGCCGAACTCCTTCTCGCAGTAGGCCGCGCAGGGCAGGATGCGCTTCTTGTCTCGAATGATGGCCTCCGCCATCTGAATCGTGCCGCTTGCGGGCGCGTAGTACGCGCTCGTGCCCATGAGCTGCACAATCTCGCCGCCGCCAACCTTCGCGCGCTGCACGCAACGATCGATCGTTTCCTTGGGCAGGAGCTGCTCGAGCGGAATGCCGTGCACGCTCGTCAGGCGCGGAAGCGGAACCATGTCATCGCCGTGACCGCCCAGAAGGAGCGCTTGGATGTCCTCGACGGAGCAGCCGATCTCCATGGCAATGAAGGCGCGGAAGCGAGCCACATCGAGGCAGCCCGCCTGACCGAGGATGCGATGCGTCGGGAAACCGCTCGCCTTCCACGCGGTGTAGACCATCGCGTCGAGCGGATTGCTGACGACAATCATGATCGAGTCGGGAGCGTGGGTCGCGACCTGCTCCGCCACGCTGCGCACGATCTTGACATTGGTCTGGATGAGATCGTCGCGGCTCATGCCCGGCTTGCGGGGCAGACCTGCGGTGACGATCACGACATCGCTGCCGGCGGTGTCCTTGTAGTCGGCGGTGCCGATGACCCGGCTGTCGAACTCCTCGATGGGTCCGCACTGGACGAGGTCGAGCGCCTTGCCCTTGGCCACGCCTTCGCGCTCGGGCACATCGAGAAGGACGATGTCTCCCAGTTCCTTGGCAGCCGCCCAGTGGGCGCAGGTGGCTCCAACATTTCCGGCTCCGATGATGCTGATCTTGGCGCGTCGCATGGTCGTTCGTGGTGGTTTCTGGTGCGAGAAGTCCCGTGTCGGGAAAGTCGGGCATGATACAGGGCCATGCGGCTTCCCGAGACGCTTCCTGCAGCCGTGGCGCGGCGCGTGCTGCTCACCCGTCAGGGGCTTGCGCCGTGGAAGGATTCCGGGCCGTCGGCGACCTCGCCGCGATTCCGTCGCTCGACGCCGCGCGAGGTCGCATCGCTCATCGAATCGCTCGGCTATGTGCAGATCGATTCGATCAATGTGGTCGATCGAGCGCACCACCTCATTCTCGGCACTCGCCTCGAGGGCTTTCGACCCGCGCACCTTCAGAGCGCACTCGAAGAGCACCGTGCGCTCTTTGAGCACTGGACCCATGATGCGTGCGCCATCCCGATCCGATGGTATCCGCACTGGTCCCATCGCTTCGAGCGCTACAAGCGCAAGGACCGGGCTCACGCGTGGTGGCAGGCGAGGTTCGGACGCGAGCCGGCGCGAGTGCTCTCGCGCGTGCTCGCGCGGGTGCGAGCCGAAGGAGCGCTACGCGCGAGGGACTTCCAGCCCCCCGATCGCCGTCGATCGGAGCCGGGCGGCTGGTGGAATTGGCATCCGGAGAAGGCGGCGCTTGAACACTTGTGGCGCAGCGGCCGCCTCGCGGTCGCCGGGCGACAGCGTTTTGAGAAGGTCTACGACCTGCCCGAGCGCGTCGTGCCGGCGGAGCACGCCGAGTCGAAGTCGAGCGCGGCGGAGCATCTCGAGTGGGCGTGTCGAAGCGCGCTCGAGCGCCTCGGGATCGCGACCGAGCGCGAGATCGCCCATTTCTGGGCCGCTGTTCCGCTCGAAGAGGCGCGGCGCTGGGTGCGCGCGGCGATCAAGCGAGGCGAGCTCGATGAGGTTCTCGTCGAGCGCGCCGATGGTGGCCCCGCGACGCGATGCGTGGTCACGGCGGGCTGGCAGGCAGCGCCCGAGTTCAGGGCATCACCGGCCGAGGCCGATCGAATCATGGTTCTCGCGCCATTTGATCCCGTCATTCGAGATCGAGCACGGCTTGAGCGACTCTTCGGCTTCGAGTACCGCTTCGAAGCCTTCACACCTGCGGCGCGGCGGATCTATGGCTACTACACCATGCCGCTCCTCGAAGGAGATCGCTTCGTCGGGCGCATCGACCCCAAGTTCGATCGACGCGCCGGCGTCCTTGAGATCAGGGGGCCATGGTGGGAACCGGGGATCAGGGCTGACCGCGCCCGCCGCCAGCGCCTGCACGCGGCGTTTGATCGACTGGCCGCTCAACTCGGCGCGGCTTCGTGGAACCTGGTGCCAATGGCATGATGCGCAGGCCACCGCGGCGCACTTGCGTGCGCGACCCGGCATTCCGCGGCAACCTCATTCAAATGGGCCAGAGAGGACTCGAACCTCCGACCTCGCCCTTATCAGGGGCGTGCTCTAGCCAGCTGAGCTACTAGCCCGAAGAGGGAGAGAGTGTAGCCGACCGACGCCCCACCCGCCACCTCTCGCGCATGCCCGTCAGCGATCCCCGAGGATCACAAAGCCCCTGAGGACCGCGTCGGATGCGACCTCGACGCGCGCTCGATCGGGGTCCCACCCCCACTCAGGACGAGACACCGGACCGAAGGCTTCCCACTCCTGGCTGCGGATGATGGCCTGATTGAGCTTGGCCCGCGCACATTCGAGACGCTCAAAATCGCCCTGACTCCAGCTTCGCGGCATGCGACGCAGCGTTGCCTCAAGCCTCGCCTCAAGCGCGACTCGAGCCGTTCGCAGCTCCTGCGGCGAAACTTCATCACGATGGGCGCTTCGCACGAGTTCGACGAGTTCAATCGCCGCCGCCTCGATCGCGTTGATCGGCGTCGCCGCACGCGGTGGCAATGCGGCCTGCGGTGGCAACACGCCTCGCGGCGGCAGCGCGGCTCGCGGCGCAGAGGTCGCGTGATCGAAGGCGGCGTGCCCGGCGAGCTGCGGGGACGGTGCCGATGGAAGCGCGTGAGCGGGAGCCGGAGCGGGTCGCTCGGCGGTTTCCAACAACGCGCGCTCCGCCGACGCTCGCTCAACCGAAGCGGGCTGCCCCGATGCGCGTTCCACCAGGGCACGCCCACTCGACGCGCGATCCACCAGAGCGCACTCACCCGTGGCTTCGAGCCGATCAAGCAGCGGCAGCGCCACAGCGATCGGAAGCGATGGCATCGTCGCTGCACCGGCGCCGATCACAATCGCGCCAGCGGCAGTCGTCGCCAAGGCCCCGCAGCGCAGCGCGAATCGACCTGCGCTGCCCGCGCCAAATCCCATCCGAGTCTCCGTTCCTGCGAGCCGTCGCTCCGAGTAAGCCGTCATGAGCCTGCCTCCGCGCATCGTGCAACCGACCGAGTGTCGGATGCCTGATGCGAGGGAGAAGGTTCGATTCGGT